>JBCBYM010000018.1:0-28333 GCA_039815865.1 Pseudomonadota bacterium | reverse complement strand
GGTCCACACAATGGGCACGCGCGTGACCGAGGTTGAGACCAAGAGCGGCTTTCGTGAGCGTTTCGACGCGGTCGCTTCGAACGGCGACATCATGCACTCCTACAAGGATCTGCTGTCAAACTCGCAGCGGGGCCAGAAGATGGCGAAGTCGCTGAAGCGCAAGAGCTATTCGCCCTCGCTGTTTGTCGTCCACTTTGGCCTTGATGGGACATGGCCGGGCATTGCCCACCACATGATCCTGTTCGCCAACCGCTATAAGGGCCTGCTCGACGATATCTTCAAGAACGGCGTCCTGCCCGAAGATTTCGCGATCTATCTGCACCACCCGACGGTGACCGATCCGAGCATGGCGCCTCCGGGCAAGAGCACGTTCTACGCGCTCGTCCCGGTCGCTCACATGGGCAAGATGCCGATCGACTGGGACGTGGAAGGGCCGCGCCTTGAAAAGATGATCCTCGATGAAATCGGCCGCCGCCTGATCCCCGACATCCATGATCGCATCGTCACCAAGTTCTCTTACGCGCCCAAGGATTTCCAGGCGGACCTTTCCGCTCACATGGGCAGCGCCTTTAGTCTTGAGCCGCTGCTGTGGCAAAGCGCTTACTTGCGCGGCCACAACCGCGACGACGTGATCGAGAATTACTACCTCGTCGGCGCGGGCACCCATCCGGGCGCAGGCATTCCGGGTGTCGTCGGCAGCGGCAAGGCGACCGCCGGGCTGATGCTGGAGGACTTGGCGATCAAGGAGACGGTGTGAGCCTTCTTCCCTGCCCCTGCTGCGGCTATCTAACGATAGGCGAACGAGCATGCTATGAAATCTGCGAAGTTTGCTTTTGGGAAGACGATGGACAGGGCGACGAGGATGCGGACAGCGTATGGGGCGGGCCGAACGGGGAGTTCAGTCTGACACAAGCGCGATTGAACTTCCGGCAATTTGGTGCTTACGACCGAGCGAAGCGCTCACTGACGCGCAATCCTAAACCGGAAGAAATCCCGAGATGAAACGTCTTGCAGTCTATTGCGGCTCCGCCTCTCCGGCTGATCCACGCTATGTTGAACTCGCCGAAGATGTCGGCGCAGCCCTTGCCCAGCGCGGCATTGGCGTTGTCTATGGCGGCGGTAAGCTCGGCCTGATGGGCGCGGTTGCCAGAGGCGCGAAAGCCGCCGGCGGAGAAGTCATCGGGATCATCCCCGAAGCCCTCATCAAAGCCGAGGTTGCCAACAATGAATGCGACGAGCTGATCAGCGTCTCAGGGATGCATGAGCGCAAGCAGCGTTTCACCGATTTGTCCGATGGCTTTGTCACCCTGCCCGGCGGCGTGGGCACGATGGACGAATTGTGGGAGGCGATGAGCTGGGCGCAGCTGGGCTATCACTCCGATCCCGTGGGCCTGCTCAACGCTTTTGGGTTCTACGATGATTTGATCGCCTTCAACGCGCGAATGGCTGAGGTCGGCTTTGTGCGCCCCGTCCACTCGAACATCCTGATCGCGGCGGACACCCTGCCCACCCTGCTGGACAAGATGGCCGCCTATGAGCCGCACACGCCGATCTTCCAGATGAAAGCGGAGGAGCTCTAGGGCGCGCATCATGGCGATTGACGCGGAAAAACGAGCGCGACTGGTCACCCACGCGCATCAGGCGATCAAGTATGGCTCACAAAGCTTCTCCGCCGCCTCGCAATTGTTCGACAACGCAACGCGCGAGCGCGCCTGGCTGCTCTATGCCTGGTGCCGCCGCTGCGACGATATCGCGGACAATCAGGTGCTGGGCGGCGAGCTGGGCGACCAGTCTGATCTCGACGCGCGGCTCGCCTTGATCCGCAAACTCACCGCCAAGGCGTTTGCGGGGGAGCCCACGGGAGACCCTTCGTTTGACGCGCTCGGCGTGGTCGCGCACGAATGCGGCCTGACCCCAGCCATGGCCGAGGACGTGATCGCCGGATTTGCGCTCGATGCCGAGGATTGGCGCCCCCGGACGCAAGGCGACATGATGCGCTATTGCTACCACGTGGCGGGCGCGGTGGGCGTGATGATGGCGGTGGTGATGGGCGTTGATCCGCAAGACACGGACACGCTCGACCGGGCGAACGATCTGGGCCTCGCCTTCCAGCTTTCCAACATCGCCCGCGATATCGTTGAGGATGACGCGGCGGGGCGCTGTTATCTGCCGGTGGAATGGCTGGTTGAACAGGACATTGAGCCGGGCCAACACACCAAGCCGCACCACCGCGAGGAGCTTGCCGAGATGGCCGCGCGGCTCGTCGCGCTGGTGGAAAAGCACGAAGCCGCCGCGCGGGTGGGCGCGGCTCGCCTGCCCTTCCGCAGCCGCTGGGCCGTGCTTTCCGCCGCGCGCATCTACGGCGCGATCGGGCGCAAGGTGAGGACCCGAGGGGTCGAGGCGTGGAATTCGCGCACTTACGTGCCCCGTTGGGAAAAGGCGCTCTACGGCGTGCGCGCGTATCTTTCCGCCGCCATCAACCGCGAGAAGATGCCGGCGGGCGGGATCGACTGGGGCATCGCCGATTACCGGCCCCAGTAAGCTGTATCCACGTTCGCTCCTCAAGTGTGGCGCAACACGGCTCTGACGCCTCGACACACACCAACAGCGCGGCTAATTCCTATCCCATGAGAGGACATCTGACACTTGCCGCCGCGCTTACCCTGTGCGCCCCTGCCACCTTCGTGGCTCACGCGCAGGACGCCCCGATGCTACCCACCGCTGAAACCCGCGTCGAGAACGCCGCCAACAGCTTCTTTGCGGCGCTGCGAGGGGAGGGCAATTACGAGCTGGCGGAACTGATGCGGCCCGATGGGATGATGATGATTTCGGACCGGATGAACCCGGAAAAAGCCAATCTGATCATCCTGCCCAACGCCGCCTATCTTGCCTCGCAAGGGGAGCCTTTTGTCGAACTGATGGACTATCAGATCATTGTCGCACGCGATGGCGTGGGTCAGGTCTGGGGGCCCTATCGCGTGATCGTCGATGGCAAGACGACCCATTGCGGGATCAACTCGCTGAGCTTTGTAGAGAGCCTTGAAGGGTTCTGGCAGCTTGGCAATTCCAGCTTCACCATGGTCCCGCCTGATCAGTGCGGCAATCTTGATGCGCCGCCGGAGCCGACCGAGTGATCACCAAACTCCTCATCGCCAATCGCGGCGAAATTGCTTGCCGGATCATGCGCACCTGCCGGGAAATGGGCATTGCGACGGTCGCGGTCTATTCGGACGCGGACGCCAAGGCGCTCCACACGCGCTGCGCTGACGAGGCGGTGCATATCGGCCCCTCCCCCGCAGCGGAAAGCTATCTGGTCGGCGAGAAGATCATCGCCGCGGCCAAGGAGACGGGCGCTGAGGCGGTGCATCCGGGATACGGCTTCCTCTCGGAGAACGCCCAGTTCGCGCAGGCGGTGATTGATGCGGGGCTGATCTGGGTGGGGCCCAAGCCCTTCAGTATCGAAGCGATGGGCCTCAAAGACGCCGCCAAACAGCGCATGATCGCCGCAGGGGTCCCCGTGACACCGGGCTATCTGGGCGCGGACCAGTCGCTCGAAACGCTTACCCGAGAGGCCGAGGCGATTGGCTATCCCGTGCTGATCAAAGCCGTCGCGGGCGGCGGCGGCAAGGGGATGCGCAAGGTCGAGAGCGCAGCGGATTTTGAGACGTCTCTGGAGAGTTGCAAGCGCGAGGCCAAGGCGTCTTTCGGCAACGACGAAGTCCTGCTGGAGAAGTGGATCACCTCGCCCCGCCATATCGAGGTGCAGGTCTTCGGCGACAGCCACGGCAACGTCGTCCACCTGTTCGAACGCGATTGCTCGCTCCAGCGCCGCCACCAGAAGGTGATCGAGGAAGCTCCGGCTCCGGGAATGGACGAGGCCACGCGCGAGGAAATCTGCGCCGCCGCCGTGCGCGCCGCCAAAGCGGTCGACTACGAAGGCGCGGGCACCATCGAATTCATCGCCGATGCCTCAGAGGGGCTGAGAGCGGACCGCATCTTCTTTATGGAGATGAACACCCGGCTTCAGGTCGAACACCCGGTGACCGAAGAGATCACCGGCGTGGACCTGGTGGAGTGGCAGCTACGCGTGGCGAGCGGGGAGCCGATCTCGCTCAGGCAGGACGAGCTCTCGATCAACGGCCACGCGATCGAAGCGCGGCTCTATGCGGAAGACCCGGCCAAGGGGTTTTTGCCGAGTACTGGGACGCTTGAAATTTTCGATCTCAACCCAGAATACAGCGACCTCAGAATTGAAACCGGAGTCGAGTTGGGCGCAAGTATCTCTCCATTTTACGATCCAATGATTGCAAAGGTTATCGGCGCAGGAGATTCCCGTGACGACGCGATTCTCGATCTAGAGGGAGAATTGCTCAATTGCGCAATTTGGCCAGTTGCCTCAAATGCAGGTTTTCTAGTGAACCTGTTACGAGCAGACGATTTCGTTGATTTCGATCTCGATACCGGCTTCATTGACCGAAACATCGAGGCATTAGTCGAACGGCCGGCTCCAAGCGTTGGACTTCTAAACGCTGCTCTTGAACGCCTCGGGCATGACCAACCCCAAGGGGCACTTTGCGCAGATGATCTGCCATTCGAGAGCGAGCTATCAGGCTTCCGCCTGAATGCGCCAAGCCAGCGAATGGCCGAACTTACTGACGATACTGGAGCAACGGTTGAATTTGAGATCGGCGACCGCATCGATCCTGCCTTCGTATACCGTCACGGTCCCTATGCAATCGGACCAGAGGTTGGGTTCACTCACGCATTTTCGCTAGGCCCAATTGGAGGGGCCGGCTCAGCCTCCGCCACTGATGGCGCGATCCTCGCGCCGATGCCGGGCAAGGTCATTGCGGTCGATGTCACCGATGGCCAAGAGGTCAAAGCGGGCGAGCGCCTCATGGTGCTCGAAGCGATGAAGATGGAGCACGCGCTCACCGCGCCGTTTGATGGGACCGTCACCGGGCTCGATGCCTCCGAAGGCGGGCAGGTGCAGGTCGAAGCGGTGCTGTGTGTGGTGGAACCCGCCACCGAATGAGCTGGCAAAAAGAACTCGAAGAACTGCGCCGCCGCGAAGCGCTTGCCGAAGAGATGGGCGGGCCGGACAAGCTCGCGCGCCAGCACTCGCGCGGCAAGATGGACGCCCGCGCGCGGCTCGCGGCGCTCTGCGATGAAAGCTCGTTCCGCGAGATCGGCAAGATCGCTGGCAAAGGCCACTATGACGCAAATGGCGACCTTGCCGGCGTCACCCCCGCCCCCTTCCTTTTCGGCAAGGCCACGGTCGGCGGGCGGCCCATTGTCGCCACCGCGGATGATTTCACCATCAGAGGCGGCGCGGCCGATGCCGGGATATCGCGCAAGATGGTGCAGGCCGAAAAGATGGCGCACGAATTGAAGCTCCCCATCGTCAAGATGATCGACGGGACGGGCGGCGGCGGCAGCGTCAAGACGCTCGAACAAATCGGCGCGACCTACATTCCCGCCGTACCCGGCTGGGGCGATGTGGTGCGCAATCTGGAGACGGTGCCCGTGGTCGCGCTCGCTCTCGGCCCCACGGCCGGGCTTGGCGCGGCGCGTGCGGTGGCGAGCCATTATTCGATCATGGTCAAGGGGCTCTCCCAGATCTTCGCCGCCGGGCCCGCAGTGGTCGCCGCCATGGATGGCGATCAAGGCACGGACCCGCGCGACAAGGAGGCGCTTGGCGGCGCGGATATTCACGCGGCCAACGGCGTGATCGACGATGCCGTCTCCAGCGAGGCTGAGGCCTTTGCCAGAGCGCGCCATTTCCTCTCTTTCATGCCCGAACATGTCGGCCAGCACGCGCGGCGTGCCGAGTGCACAGACCCAGTCTACCGCCGCGAGGAAGCGTTACTCAGCCTTGTCCCGCATGAGGCCAATCAGGTCTATTCGATGCGGCGCGCGATGGACATGATCCTGGATCAAGGCACTGTCTTCGAGATTGGCAAGGGATGGGGCCGCGCGGCGATCACGGCGCTGGCGAGGCTCGATGGCTGGCCGGTCGCGGTGGTGGCGAGCGATCCCAGCTTCCTAGGCGGATCGTGGGAAGCCAAGACGGCGGAAAAGGTCGAGCGCTTCGTTAAGCTCGCTGACCAGTTCCGGCTCCCCATCGTGCACCTTGTTGACAATCCCGGCTTCATGATCGGGCGCGAAGCGGAAATGGCGGGCACGATCCGCTACGGCGTCAATGCGATGAACGCGATCTACCGCGCGAGCGTGCCGCTGGCGAGCATCGTCCTGCGCCGCGCCTATGGCATTGCGGGCAGCGCGATGAGCAACGCGGATCGCTACCAATACCGGTTCTGCTGGCCCTCGGGCGATTGGGGCAGCTTGCCCATCGCAGGCGGGCTTGAGGTCGCCTACAAGTCCGAGCTGGAGGCCAGCGATGACCCTGCCGCTGAGCTGGCCCGGATCAAGGAGCGCCTGAACAAGGTCACCAGCCCCTTCCGCTCAGCCGAACGCTTCAATGTCGAGGATATCATAGACCCGCGCGACACGCGGCCCTTGCTGTGCGAGTTTGCCGAGCTTGCCTGGCGCAAGCTTCAGTCGGACTGAGCTCCGAACTGGGAGCCCGGCTGAGGTCCGGACATAGGGCCTTGAGGCGCTTCCGGCGGGCCGAAGAGCTTGCCGCGCTCGCTGAACAGCACCAACAGCAAACAGGCAATCCCGCTCATCAAGAGAGCCAGCGCCAGAGGACGCGCCGTCCCGTCAAACAGCTGCCCGATCAGCATACCCATCAGCGCCGCGCTGCTCATGCGCACAAAGGTTTGCACCGAGCTTGCCGCGCCGGCGATATGGAAGAACGGCGTCATCGAGATCGAACCGAAATTGCTGCCGATAAAGCCCAAAAGCGCCATGTTGATCGCCATCAGCGGGACGAACTCCCACAAGGTCTCTTCGTGCGAGAAGGCAAAGTAGACCTGGATCGATGCGACCGCGATGAAAGCGAAGACCGCCGTATGGCTGACGCGGCGTGCGCCGAAACGCTCGACAATGCGCGAATTGGACCAGCTTGCCAGAGCCATCGAACCCGCGCACGCGCCGAACACATAGGGAAACAGATCGGGCCGTCCGAAGCCATCGCTGATCAATTGCTGCGAAGAATTGATAAAGCCAAACAGCGCGCCAAACACCAGCATACCGCCAATGATGTAGCCGATCACCGAACGTTTCGACATCGCAGCGGCCATGTTGCGCGCAATCACGCGCGGGCGGATCGGCTGGCGGTTTTCCGGCGCAAGGCTTTCGGGCAGGCGAAAATAGACCCAACCGCCTATCAGCACGCCTTGCAGAGCCATCGCGACAAAGATGGCGCGCCAATCGCCAACCTTGAGGATCTGCTCGCCGATCAAAGGGGCAATCGCGGGCACCATGAGGAAGATCACGAAGATCAGGCTCATCATGCTTGCCATCTTGTCTCCGCCCACCCGGTCACGAATGATGGCTGGCGGCAACGCGACAATGCCAGCTCCGAAGAATCCCTGAGCCGCGCGCACGGCGAGCAGCGCCTCAAACGTGGTGACCAGCGCGCTTGCCAGCGACAAGACGATGTAGACCCCGATTGAGCCCAGCACGATCGGGCGGCGGCCAAATCGGTCGGCCAGCGCTCCGGGCACCAGCGCGCCGAGCCCGGCTGTCACCAGATAGACCCCGATCACATATTGGCGATCATTGCCCGGCGCGCCGAGCGCCAGCGCAAGATCGTCCATCGCAGGCAAGATCGCATCGATGCCAAACGCCTGCAGCGCCATCAGCATCGCCATCATCCAGATAAGCTCGGTCTCGCCCATCGCCTTCTTAGGGGCGGAGGAGCCGGTGGGAGCCGAAGCACCCTTGGGCGATGCCGAAGACGGCTCGCCAGAAGACCACGCTTGTGTTCGCATATGCACAATATCGTCCAGCGAAGCGAAAGTTCCAAGACCCGCAAGAAAGGTTTTGCGCTTCGGGCAAACCCCCTATTCTGGCAGCGATGGTTGATCGAAGCT
Organism: Pseudomonadota bacterium; assembly: GCA_039815865.1. Taxonomy (GTDB): domain Bacteria; phylum Pseudomonadota; class Alphaproteobacteria; order Sphingomonadales; family Sphingomonadaceae; genus Erythrobacter. The sequence continues at coordinate 20,333 of JBCBYM010000018.1, read as the reverse complement.
CCGATCCCGACGAACTGCCGCCCGAAATGGCGGCGCTGCGCAAAATCATCCATGTCGATATGGACGCGTTCTTTGCCAGCGTTGAGCAGCGCGATAACCCCGAATTGCGCGGGCGTCCGGTGGCGGTTGGCGGGTCAAGCGGGCGCGGGGTCGTTGCCGCCGCGAGCTACGAAGCGCGCAAGTTCGGGGTGAAAAGCGCTATGCCCTCGGTCACCGCCAAGCGGCTGTGCCCGGACCTTGTCTTCGTCAAGCACCGCTTTGACGCCTACAAGGAGGCCAGCCGTCAGATCCGCGCGATCTTTGAGCATCACACCCCCCTCGTCGAACCCTTGAGCCTGGACGAGGCCTATCTTGATGTCACCGAAGACCGGCTCGGAATCGGCTCGGCCACCCGCATTGCCGAGCTCATCCGCCAGGAAATCCGCGCCAAAACCCAGCTGACCGCCAGCGCCGGGGTCTCCTACAACAAGTTCCTCGCCAAGCTCGCGAGCGATCAGAACAAACCCAACGGCCTGTGCGTGATCCGGCCGGGCGAAGGCGCGGACTTTGTCGCTGGGCTGCCGATCCGCCGCTTTCACGGCGTGGGGCCCAAGGCTGAGGAGAAGATGAAGCGACTTGGCATTGAAACCGGCGCAGACTTGGCGGCAAAGGACATCGAGTTTCTGCGCGCCCATTTCCGATCGATGGGCGACTATCTCTTCCGCGCCGCGCGCGGCATTGATCTGCGCCCAGTGCGCGCGCACCGCATCCGCAAATCAGTAGGCGGCGAGCGCACTTTTGGCGAGGACAAGTCCGACCCAGACGATCTGCGCGAAACCATGGAGGCGATCATCGACATTGTGTGGGAGCGGATCGTCAACGCGGGTTCTGAGGCTGGCCCCATGCAAGGGCGCACCGTCACACTGAAGATGAAATACACCGACTTTCAGACCATGACGCGCGCCAAGTCGGTCGACCATTGGATAAGCGACAAGACCGAGTTTGGCGACATCGGCCGCGCGCTGCTTGAAGAAGCGATGCCGCTGCCCATGCCGATCCGGCTGATGGGGTTGACCTTGTCGAACCTCGACACCGGCGCGACGGAGGCAGAGCCCACCGAAGACAGCGCGCAGTTGTCGCTGCTCTAGCGGGCAAAGCTCTTAAAGCGGCCCAAGACCGCGCTGACGCCACACCTCCAACCGCGAACGCGTGAGCCGGCTCAAAGGTTCAGGCAAGGAATGGGAGGGGAAGAAGCGCGCCTCGATCACCTCGCGCCCGTCGGGTTCGGGATGCGCGCTGGCAACACTGGTGAAGAGATAAGCGGTGTGCGGCGAGCCGGAAATGACTTCCTCGAACGCTCCGAGCGGTTCAACCGTGCCCATGTCCAGCCCCAGCTCTTCGCGGATTTCACGCCGAGCGGCGGCTTCCGGATCCTCGCGCGCGCCGATCCCACCGCCGGGCAAGGACCATTCTTCCGGGCCATAGGAATGGCGCAGCAGGAGAACATCGCCGGACAGGTTGGTCAGGATGACCGAGCATCCTTTGAGCGGTGTGCCGCGCCAGCGACGCCAGCGATGGCGCACCTTATGGGCAATCGGCAAAAGCCACCGATGGAGCTTAGCGGGCAACCATTGCGTCATCGCTCGTTGCTACCACTGTGGGCGAGCTAATAAAAGCAGGTCACCGGCACGCCAAAACCGCTTTCGCGCGCGGCGAGGAACCGGCGCACGGGCAGATCGTGATCGCCGTTGATCGCGCCTTCAAACACCTCACGCTTTTTAAGGCCGCGTGCGACAAAGGCGATCTCGTCACACCCCAGAAGCGCCGGGATAGTGAGCGTGACCCGGTCAAAGGGCGCTTCGGGTGGCAGAGGCTTCGGCGTAATTCGCCGAACGGCCTGAGGATCGTTGGCCTGGGGATCACTGCTTGGAAACAGCGAGGCAATATGCCCATCTTCGCCCATCCCAAGCCAGACCAGCGCAAAATGCGGCGTATCGAAGCCTTCAGCAATCGGAGTGACCAACGCGCCGTGCGGCTCCAACAGCGCGCGCAGCTTGCCCGTGTTGGACGCCTCGTGATCTTCGTCAACGTCGCGATCATCGGTTGGGAAGACGGCGACCCGGCTCCATTCCAAGGGTTGCTGAACCAGAAGCTCAAGAATGGGGCCCGGCGTCGATCCCCCCGGAAAGGCGACCGCAACGCCGCCCATAGAGCGCGAGAGCGCGCGGCGAAGGCGCGTGTGCAGGAACGCCGCCACCTGCTCATCAGTGGCGTGATTGTGAGTCATGACATTGGTGATGCGAGGCCGTGTGATGCGCATGGTCGCATAATAGCAAAAGGGCCGCCTCCGCCTAGCGGAAACGGCCCTTTGCATGAGGCTGACAAACGCTTTTTGTGCAGTGTGTCAGTCGAGCACCGAGCTCAGGAACCAGACGCGCTGTTCGGCCATGTCGGTCCAGTCATCGAGCAGGCCGTCGGTCGCGTTATCGCCCGCGCGGTCCGCAACATCCTTCATGGCCTTGAGCTTGGCGACCATCGACGCGTTGTCATCGCGCAATTGGGCCACCATGTCTTCTGCGCTTAGCGAGGTCAGATCCTGATCGGCCACGTCGGTAGCCGACGCGATCGCGCCAACGCTGGTGATGGTGTCTCCGCCCAGCTTGCGCACACGCTCACCGATCACGTCGATCTGACCCTGGATCTCGATCGCGTGCTCGTCGAACAGCAGGTGCAAGTCTCGGAAACGCGGTCCCTTGACGTGCCAGTGGAAGTTCTTGGTCTTCACATAAAGCGCGAAGTGATCGGCCAGCAGACCGTTGAGCTCACCGATCATTTGGACGGTTGCGTTGGTCGGGGTGTTGGTGGCGGGATCAATCATAATTGTCGTCCTTTCAATCGGTTGCGCGCTAAAAGGCCATGGAAGAGGCAGCCAACCGGCGCGCTTCTATATGTTCATCGCTTCAACGGATGGGAAGAGGATGGGTTTCGAGAAAGATTGTTTCGCAGTGATCGTTTGCGTCGATCAGTACACCGAATAACGAGCGTTCAATCCGATAAATAGCGCCGCAACAACCAAACACATCGCGAGTGTCCGGCGGATCAAAGCGAGCGGCCAGCGCGCAAGCTGCTCTTGGCCGAGCCACCAGCCCAATCCGAGCGCTGCGCTCCCGCCAAGCGCTCCTCCGACAAAGGCGGTGAGCGGGTAGGGGGCGCCAGCCGCAAAGGCAAAGATCACAAAGCGCGCGCCATCGCCCAGCTGGCGCCACAAGAGAACCAGCCCGATCGCGCCCAGAGAGCGAGTGGGCTCTTTCGCCGGCTTCATACGCACCGGCCATCCCAACTCAAACGCCGCCAGGCCAAGCGCAAAGGCCACCAGCATCTGTTCGGCGCGGCGTGGCAAGAGCGATGCAAGACTGAGCCCTGCATAGGCCATCACACCGGCGCTCACCGCCGCGCAGACAAGGCCAAGCGCGAGCAGCGGCACGGGCCGCCGGATCAGCGGGGCGCTTGTATCCGCCAGCGCGTCCGAAAGCTGCGCGACAAGCCGCTGATCGCGCCCACCCAGCGCAATCGCTGAAACCAGCAACAGGCAGAAAAGAAAGCTGTCCATAAGGTGGTGGGTCCGCGCTCGAGAGAACACGAACCATACCAGCAAAACAGACGGTAGCCAGCGCTACTCCAGAGCTCTGATCCCGGTCGCTTTATACCGTTTGCAACACGAGCCAGGGCCAAGCGCGTCGATCAGCCAAACCCCTTCTCGAACTTGATCTTGGTCGCGAGGTCAGGGTGATCAATCAGGGGATTGCGATTTCCTTGTACGGCGAAAATTGCCTGATTGCGGTGCTTTTCATACCGGTTCGGCGGCTGAATTTTGTGCCAGGACAAGAGGATATCGAGCCGGTCAGGCTGCATTTCACGACCTTCATCGCCCATTTCCTTCGGATAGCGCAGCAAGAAATAGAGCGTCGCGCGTGCAACCGCTCCGTGATTGAGTTCCGGCTCGAATTTGTCTTCAACCCGCTGACCGCATTCGCGCCGAATGACTTCAAGGTCGATTTCGGGCGTATCTTCAAGCAGCGGTTCAAAATCGAAATAGGGGATGTTGCTGCGGAAGCTGTTGCAGCCGGGCTCGCAGGTGAAGAGATGGTGCAGATCCGCCTTCATCGGCTGGCGCTTTTTGAACCAGGATTGCGGGACCACATGCTCGCAATTGAACGGCATGGAGTTTTCCAGCATCAGCTCCATCTCATCGAGATCTTCTTCCTCGAAGAACTCGGCGTTGAGCGTCGTCAGGAAACCGGGACGGGCAAGTTCGAAACGTTCCAGTTCCTGCGCGATAATTTCGGCCGGCTCAAGGACAGTGCCTGAGTAGATATTCCGAAGGTCGCCGTTTTCACGAAGGTCCACCCAGGGGTAAAGGTGCTTGAGCCGAGCCGACTTGTAAGACAGCTCCTCCTTGTGAGTGTCCTGCACGAGTTCGGAAAGCTCATCGAAGAGCTTGGCCTGGGACGCATCAAGGTCGACCGCCGCGTAATAATCTTCGACGTCCTTCTTGTCGGCCTGAACGTCGTAGTAAGGCAGGTCCGGACGGAAACGCTCCAGCAATTCCTCCGCCCGCTGGCGCGCCTCATCCGGCTTTGCGTTGATCGGGCTCGGGGGGCTTGGCGGAGGTGGAGGTGGCGGAAAGCCCCCCTGCGGGAGGGTCGATGGCACCGGTCCGACCGGCCCGAAGTTCACCCGGAAATACCAAGAGACCGACCCATCACTCTCGGTTTTGCGCAGCATGCCGTCGAGTTCTTCATATGGGTCTGGCTTTGGCCCTGGTACCGGACCAATTTCCGGGAAACTGTCCGGCATAGGGTCAAAGCACGCTTCGTACAAAGCCCGCTCATTTCCGGTCATGTTCGAACCATCGAGATGCTCGACGATCCGGCTGATCCGCACGCCTTCATTGGCCACCCAGTCAATCCGGTCCATCGTCGAGCGGCTGCCATCCCAGGGCGTACCATCATCGAGCAGGATCGCCCCACGATCGTCCATTTTGGGCACACCCGAATGGTGCAGCGCGGCGATTTCCCAGCTGTCATTGCACACTTTGGAGCCCGAAGAGCCACGCTCAGTGTCGGTTGCGTAGTGCAGAAAGTTTTCGAGCCGGTCGACAATCCGGTTGTCCCGCAAGGCAACCTTCATGGTGTCACCCCGGGGGTGCTGAATGATGTTCACACGTTCGCCGACAAGCGCCTTGCCCGATTCTCGGATCAGCGGGCTCCAAGGGCGGTCCGAAAGCTGCGCGCCGCCCGTGCCTGTTTGCGCGACCGCTACCAGAGTGTAATCCAGCATCCGATTGGTCTTGAAGAACACCTGCGGGTCAAATTCGAAGTCCGTTGTAATGGGCTGAGCGTCATCGCTGCGCGCCACGTAGTCGAACTGCGCGCGCGCCGATCCAGCCACGGCGGCGTCCTGGAGGACGTGATTGTTGGTCATCATCAACCGCGGCGAGACAAGAAATCCGGTCCCGTGTCCCAGAACCCGCCCCCCCGATGAACGGATCTGAATTCTCGCAACGCTGTTCGAAAGCAGGGCGCCAAGGCGCAGGAAGCGCACATCAAGAAGCTCACTCTCGCGGATGATACGTTCGAGCAAGAGATTGCCGAGTTGAGGCGTCGCGCGTGCGCCGTCAATCAAGGATTCGGCCATGGCCGAGTCCATACCTTTTCGGCGCAAGCGGGTTGCAACCCGCGCTTCATCTTCGATCAAGCGCCAGTCGGATCGGTTCTCCAGACTGTTCTGCCGGCGATTGCGAATGTCCTCGTGTTCTTTATAGCGACGCCCTGCACGGTCCCAAAGCTCACGCATCTGGTCAAGAAATTGATTTTCCATCTCCACCCTCCCTTGAAGATAATCCGCAAAACGTGATGCGCGTAAAAACGCAGCAACTATTGCACTCATCACCGCGCGGGCGATTCTTTATGGGATAGGTTTACTTGAAAAGACCGATCTGATCAATTCTAAAGGCCGGCAGATGAATTGTACAAAACAGTCAACACTAGGCCCGAGTAAGTAATGGAGCGGGTGAAGGGAATCGAACCCTCGTCTTAAGCTTGGGAAGCTCCTGCTCTACCATTGAGCTACACCCGCACGGCCGTGGCGCGCTGCGCGCCTGTGGCAGCTTGATGGCCCATGCGCAACTCGATTGCGCGTCAGGTGGGCAATAGGCGCGTGTGAAACTCGCCATTCTCGCCAAAGCGATCAATCCCTTCGGGCAAGCGAGCCATCAGATCGCGGTCAAAGGTGTCGCCCACGGTGACGCCAGGCATCTCTTGCGTGATCGCGCTAATGACGCAGTCTGCGCCCGATGCCTCAAGATCGTCGATCAACCCAGCATAGTCCGCCTGCCACAGCGGAAAGGCGAGAGAGAGGTCTTGCGTGCTCTGATGGGCTGCAAAAGCGTCTTCGCGCCAGGATCGGATATGCTCCAAGTGCAGATCGCCAAAGGCCAGCGTTTCCGCTTGCGGCACCAGCGCCAGAGCCTTCGCGATCTGATCGACATAGTCAGGACCGGAATGGAGCGGAACGCCGATCAGTGGAAGGCCCAAGCGCTCGGCCTGATCGACCACCGCTTCGATCTCAAATTCCTGATGCGCGATCAGGCGGCTGCGCGCGTCAAACGTGGTGAGGAGGGCGATATTGCTGACCCCCTCTCGCACCATGGCTCGCCAAGCCAGATAGCTGTCTTTGCCGCCGCTCCAGAACAGTACGGTGCACGCTTCACCGGCAATCGGGCGCGCTTCGCTTAGCCAGGCGGGTTGCTGGATCCGCCGCGAGCGGGCTTCAAGGCGCACTTTTTCATGATCAAAGGGACAATGGCGGCACCCGGCGCCGCAACAGCTTCCGCGCGCCTGTAGCCCCAGCCGGGTAAAGACGAGAAAGCCGGTGTCGGGATCAATGTAGGTGTGATCACCGCGCGCGCAGGCGGCCTCGTGGACTTGCCAGTACAAGGGCTCAGACACGGTCGGTTGCGCTCCATCGCTGTATCGACGAGCGCGCGGCCTAGCACGGCGGCCTTTCAGCGTCGACGGCGGCGAAAGTCGGAAGCGGGCGTGCCTTTGAAGCACCGCGGGATAACCGGCCAGTCGCGCGTCAGAAAGTAGGCGTAGGTGCCTTGCGGAAAGTCCGGCGTGACGACGAAGCGCCCATTGCACTCATCGAGCGTGCCCAGCCCGGCGATGTATTCATAATCGCGCGTAAAAGTGCCGTCATAGCGCCCGCCGGGTTGGCCGCTTCCGCTTGGCCGCATCCCCTCGCGCAGGCGGTAGCTGGAGGTCATCTCCGGCGCCTCGCTGTCATCCCCAAGCGGCCCGTAGAGCGCGTAGATCGGAAATCCGTCAGCCGCCCATCCCACCAACGGTGAATGAGCACCGGGCGCAACGCCCAGCCGCTCCAACAGGCCCCTGGGCAGGCCGTGATAGTGGTAGGCTCCACCGGGCTGGACATGCGCGTGGTTGGCATCAAGGCCCATGTTGAGCGCATCGCGCAGCGGCTCATACTGCCAGCCCGAGGCGCGGTTGCCCTGGTAGAATTCGTTCGCCCCCGGATCGAAGACCACGCCGTTGACAGCGATCCCGAAAGGGTGCCCCAGCGCGCCCTGCACCTCTCCGGTCAGCGCGGGTGCGGCGGGGACCCGATAGGAGTAAGCTTGCTCGGCGATGGCGTGCGGGTTGCCCGAATTGGGGAAGGCGCCGGTCTTATGCTGCGAGATCCCATTGGCTTTGAGCTCGCGCCAGACCTCGCCCATCTCGTCGGTGTAGAGGCTCGCCGCAATCGGCGCTGTGGTGGCCGGGACCAGCGTGGCTGCACCCGAGCTTTGCGTCATGTTGTGGGCGCGCAGAGGCGGCGGACCAGAGCGCCCACCGCGCCCGTCTTGACCTCGTCCGGAACCGGACCCGGCCATTGGCCCGCCACCTTGCGACCCGCGCCTTGCCGAGGCCCCAAGGGCCCAACCTCCCTGGCGAGCGGGACGGCAAGCCAGTTCTTCGCGATCCGGCGGCGCGAAACAGGTGCCGGAAATCTCTCCATGCGGGGCCGTAAAGGCGCACGCGGCGCCCTCGCCCGCCCCATCGCAAGCCGCCATCGCCTCGGGCGGAGGGGCGCGCCGCGCATCGCTCTGCTCCGAGCGCTGAGCCAAACCATGCGTGGTGAGCGCTGCGAGGGTGCACGCGGCGCTCACCACGATGAGGGACGGCGGATCGAATTTGGGGGCTATCACGGCCGACCTCTCACCTCGTTATTGCTGGTTTCATGAGGGAGGACGAAGCCACCCAAGCAAACCCGCACCCGGGTTGGACATTTTATTCGTGGTGCGGATTTAGCGGCGAAGGCTGATTTGCAGCCGCACGGTAAAGGGGCGCAGCGGCGTGCGTTGGTCTTCGGTGCGCACCTTGAAAGGATTGCCAAACGCAAAGCGGTTGCCGCGCGTGTTGGTGATGTTGAGCGCTTCCAGACGCACGCTTATCGCCTCGCGCTCCCACCACACGGCCGCGTCCAGCGCGCCGTAATCGCCTTGCTCCACCCGCTCGCGCTGATCGACATCAAGGAAAGAGCGCCCGACATAGCGCCCGGAGACCGCAGCGCCCAATTCGTCGCGTGCGTTGAGAGCAAACAGCTTACCAATCCGGGCAAACCCGCTGAATTCCGGAATGTTGGGCAACGATGCCGGCGAAACGTTGCCATCGGGCAGCAAGCGATCGGCCTCAGTGTCGTTCCACACCGCCGCAAACGAGAGATCCCAACCTCCCGGAATGCGCATGCGCGCGCTGCCATCGAGGCCGGTAATGGTCCCATCGCCGACATTACGCGTAATAGGAAAGCCATTGCGGTCGAGAATATCGGCCTGAATGTCGCGCCAGTCAGAGTGATAGAGCGTCAGCGCAACATCGATCGGCGCTCTTCCACCCCACGCCGCGCGCACGCCGGTTTCATAACTGCGCACCTTATCCGGATCGAAGATCGCGGTCTGGGGGTTGTTGTCGGGGTCGCGTTCGATCGTCACGCCGCCGGATCGAAACCCCTGCTGCGCGCGCACATAGACCATCCAAACCCCGTCCGGCTTCCAGGAAAGCGCGAGCGCTGGCAGCAAACGCACCGGGTCTTCGGCAAGCTCGATCAGCGTATCGGCACCAAAAGAGCGCTCGCCGCTGGCGTTGGTGTAGAGAAGCCTTGCGCCGCCTGTGAGGGTCCACTGCTTGGCGATCCGGTAGCTGCCTTCGCCAAACACCGAGAGCTCGTCGAGCTGGTAGCTTTGATTGGCGAAGGGCGGAGCGTCGGGGCTATCGGGATCAAGGTTGACAAAGACCTGACGCAAGCGATCGCGATTGCGCAGAGCTGAGACGCCAACAAACCAGCTGGCCTTATCCAAATCGCCGCCCGAAACACGCGTCTCGTGACTGATCAGGCGAATTTCGCGATCCTCGACAAAGGCCTGACGCCGCGGAGCGCGCCGCTCCCCTTCAGGCGGCGGGGAAGATGTCTCACCCCCTCCGCCGCCACCGCCGCCGCCGCCTCCTGGACGGCGCGGCGGCCCGGACCCCGGGGCGGGATCGGAAAGGCCAACATTGAGCAGGACGGAGGAATCAAACACGCTGCGCAGCGCGTTGTCGACAAGCCCGGTGATCGAGGTCACTTCGAGCGTCCCGATCACACCGCGCGCGGTGACCGATCCGCCATAGACCCGCCCACGAAAGGGCTGCGCCACGCGTTCGCTGCGCTCAAGCCCCTCAAAGGCGCCATCGATGTACTGACCGTCATCCGCTTCGGTGTGCTGGCCAAAGACGGTGAACGATACGTCCCAATCGCGGCCAACACCAACCCCGACCGCCGCACGTCCTCCGTAATGCGACCCGCTGTTGATGTCCTCTTCGCGAAGCAGAGTGGGATCATCAATATAGCCACTGTGTTCACCGCCATAGCCGACAATTCGGACAGCCGCTTCATCCGCGACTGGCAGGTTTGCAACCGCGCCAGCGTCCCAGTTAAAGCCACCCTCGCGCGTAAAGCCGCCCGCCATCCAGCCTTCGCTCGCAACGCGCGAAGGGTCCGGCGCGCGCGGATTAACCCGGAGCAAACCCGCGATCGTACCCGCGCCATAGAGCGTGCCTTGCGGGCCTTCGAGCAGTTCGATCGTCTCAACATCGTAGAGACGCAGGTCCGGGTTGGGGGCGCTGAAGGTCAGCCTTTGCTCACCGAGATAGAGACCAATGGTCGACTGAGTGGGGCCGTTAAAGCTGCTGTCGGCAATGCCGCGCAGGAATATCTTGTTGCGACCCGAACCCAGCGCGGTGCCGCCGACGGACGGCACATCGAAAAGCGCGTCGTCCAGGCTTTCGCCAGCGCTGCGCGCAACGGGATCATCCAGTTGGATCACCTTGACCCCGCCGGGGTAATCCGAAGCGCCAAAGGCCCGCTTTGTTCCCTCGACAATGATGGGCTGCGGCGGGGTGGGCGGCGGGCTCGGTTTTGGCTGCGCTGCGGTGGTCATAGAGACCTTGGCCGCACTGGCCGTAGAGGCGCGTTTCTCAATTCGGAAGCCCCCATCAATCGACACCGCTTGATAGGGCGTCCCGCGCAAAAGCCGGCGCAAGGCCTCAGCCGGGGTCAAAGCGCCGCGCACGGAACGCGCCTGAATGCGCCGGATGCCGCTATCCCGGCTGGCAACGCTGATACCGGCTTGGCGGGCAAGGCTGCGAACGCTGCTGGAGAGGCGGCCGGCTGGTATGTCGAACGCGACAGGGTCTTCGCTTGGAGCCTGGGCATGGGCCGGCGCGCTGGTAACCAGAAGGGCCCAGACCATCGCAATCACCAACGCTGGCCCGAACGCGCATGGCGGCGATGGCCGCGCTTCCTCCGTCATGACGCCCCCAATCACGTTAATCCCAGCCCGGAGCCGAGGTCAGCCCCCCCTTGCGCATATCGGATTATTCTATCACCCAACTCTCATCATTGCGTTTGGCTGTGCCGCCCACAAAGGCCGCAAAGCGCTGCGCGATCACCTCTGGCTCAGCGTCAAGCGCGACCGAACCGGTAAGCCGCTCCCCAGCGAGGCGCGGAGCCAGCGTGATGATGACCCCGGCGCTGCGTTCCAATTGGGCGAGCGCGCGCTCAATCGGGGTGTCGTCGAATTCAAGCCGCCCCTCGCGCCAGCTAGCGACAAGTTCCGGGTCAACCGATTTACGCACAAGGGTGTCGCTGCCACGCTCTTTCTCGACCGCTTCGCCAACGGGCACCTCGATGTTTTCCTGGTCCGGGTTCACCGCGATGATCCCTTCGGCAACCGCGACGCGCAAATCGGTGTCGGTCAGCACCACGTTGAACTCGGTGCCAATATCGGTGAGCACAAGACCATCCACCGCCACGCGCAAAGGCGATGGCCCCTCGGACGTGATGGCAAAGGCCACCTCGCCGCGCTCAATCGTCACCCTCGGCGCGCCTTGCGTGACTTCGACCACGCTCGAACCGTTCATCGTCATGGCAATCCCGTCACCCAGCGCCAATGTGCGCACTTCGCCCGGCGAGGTTTCGACAAGGGTGGTCTGCGCCGCTCCCTGAGGCCATGCGAACATCGCCAAGACGACAGCCGCTGCGCTTGCCGCGACCCAGGGAATAAAGCGAGTGATCGGGTTGTCGTTAGCCGCTTCGGGAACAGATGCGTCCGAAGCGCCGGCCTTCGACAACAAAGTTTCGAGCAATTGCGGCAGCCATTCATCAAGCTGGGAGTCAGTCTCAGTGAGCTCGTCATAGACCTGCGCATGGCGCTCATCGGCCTCAAGCCACTGGGTGAATTCCTCCCAGCCCGAAGCATCCATGCCGCCATCGCGCTGCTGAAGCAGCCAATGAATAGCCCAATGTGTCGCGTCGTCCGTCATAGGCCCCTGTTCGCCATCGTTTTGGCCGTCCTGCCCCTGTGTATGATCAGACGAAGTCATGCGCCCAGACCCGCATCAAGTTTTTCACGAAGACCTGCGATCAGCCGATAAGCCCGCTGCAAATGCTTTTCGACCGCGCTCAGACTGATGTCATGGTCGGCGGCAATATCCTTTTGGCTGACCCCTTCGACCCGATAGGCAAGGAAGATCGCCTTGGTCCTGTCCGGCAGCGTGTCGAGCGCAGCCAGCACCCGGTCAAGGTAATCGCGGTCAAGGGCGCTGCGCTCAGGCGTCGTGGGGTCAGCGCGCAGCTCGGTGATGCCTTCGCCTCTATCGCCCCAGTCGCGGTTGCGCTTGACGCGCGCCTGTTCCGACCGGCGATGGTCGCGCGCCATGTTTTCAAGCATGCGGTAGAGATAGGCGAGCGGATCATCGACTTTGGCCGGCGGCGCCCCTTCGATAAGCTTCACGCGCGCTTGCTGCAGCAGATCCTGCGCAAGGTCGGGATTGCGAGTGCGCGCGGTCAGGAAACGCAAGAGGCGCGCGCTGTTTGCCTCAAGCGCTTGCTCAAGCCCACTGCTCGTCACCCCGCTCGCGCCGGTTCCCACGCTTTGCTCTCCCACGCAGCGCCGCGATAGCGGCATCGGATACGCGAACACGATAGTGCCCAAGCGGTGCGCGGATGGCGAGAGGTTAGAAGCCAGTTATCAGCCGCTGGCTTGAGCCGCGGCGCGCTTTTCGGCCGGCGAGGCCCTGCGCGCCGCTTGCTCTTTAGCTTGCTTCTTGGCCTGAAGCGTGAACCCGATGATAAGGCTAACCCCGATAACGCTGGGTCCGGCCCAGATCATCGGGTTGAACACTTCTTCGGGCACAAGACGGATAAGTCCGACCGAGAGGAAGGCGGTGTAGGCGGATATGCCCATGCCGATCAGCGCGCGAAAGTGCTCACCCATATAGGCTTTCGCCTCAGGCGCGCGCAGGCCCGGAACATATTCGCGCCAGACAAAAACTTCCTGCATCAGCACCGAAACGATCCCTACCACGGCCACCAGAACCATCAGCGGATCCCCCACGCGAGCGCCGAACAGGCCGCACCATACGCCCGAGGCCACCACTGCGAGCATGACCAATTGGTAGCGAAGCCCTCGTAAGGCGGGCCTCTGAGTGCGATGCCGGATCACCGCGATCCCGTAATCCGCAAAGCCGATGGTCAAGATGCCAAGATAGAGCATCATCCAGCCAAAGAGGCCTTCGTAAAGGAGGCGATCTTCAATCTCGGGATGCCGGCTTGTGTCGATCAGCGAATAGATCGCCATCGCAATCGCGAGCGCTCCGGCGCCGATAAAGCCAAACAGCGCCCATTTGCCTGCGCTGCGGTGCGTCTTTGCGCCTTTCTTGGTGGCAATCGGAATCCAGAACGCAATGAGCCCGATCGACCCCGCGATCACATGCAGCACAACAAAGGCGAGAAACAGATCCATGCCGCGACAACCCGTATAACGAAATGGACACTCAGAAAAGTCTGACGATTGGACAATCCGCGCCTCCAATCCCGGCGCCCATCAGTCCGTCTCACTCGGCCGCGCTCTGCCGCGCTCTGCCGCACTCTGCCTCACGGGGGGCTTGCCTTGCGGCGCGCCAAACGGCAGGTGGTGCGGCGAAGAAGCGCGCCCCTATTCAAAACGCGCCGCCCCAGGACGGAAGAGACACCCCATGCGCCAGATTGACCATTTCATGCCGACCGCGAGCCCGGCGGCCAGCCGCACGCACAAGGTCTGGAACCCATCCACCGGCGAAGTTCAGGCCGAAGTGGCGCTGGGCGACGCCGCGCTGCTCGACCAAGCGGTGGCGAACGCGATGGCGGTGCAACCCGCCTGGGCCGCAACCAATCCGCAAAAGCGAGCGCGCGTGATGTTCAAGTTCAAGGAACTGGTCGAAGCGAACATGCAATCGCTCGCCGAGCTGCTGTCCAGCGAACACGGCAAGACGGTCCCTGATGCGTGTGGAGACGTCCAGCGCGGACTCGAAGTGATCGAATACGCCTGCGGCATTCCGCAAATCCTGAAAGGCGACTACACGCAAGGCGCGGGGCCGGGCATTGATGTCTATTCGGTGCTCCAGCCGCTGGGCATTGGCGCTGGCATCACCCCGTTCAACTTCCCCGCCATGATCCCGATGTGGATGTTCGGCATGGCCATCGCGGCGGGCAACGCCTTCATCCTCAAGCCCTCCGAGCGCGATCCCAGCGTGCCGGTGCGCCTTGCCGAACTGTTTGTCGAAGCGGGCGCGCCCGAAGGCCTTTTGCAGGTCGTCCACGGCGACAAGGTGATGGTCGATGCGATCATCGAGCACCCCGCCATCCCCGCAATCAGCTTCGTCGGCAGCTCCGATATTGCGCATTACATCTACCGGCGCGGCGCTGAGTTTTCCAAGCGCGTCCAGGCTTTTGGCGGGGCGAAGAACCACGGCGTGGTGATGCCCGATGCAGACCTTGATCAAGTTGTGAATGACCTCGCGGGCGCCGCCTTTGGTTCTGCCGGAGAGCGCTGCATGGCCCTGCCCGTGGTCGTCCCCGTGGGTGAGGACACCGCCGAGCGCCTCAAGGAAAAGCTGATCCCCGCGATCCACGGCCTTCGCATTGGCGTCTCAAGCGATCCCGACGCGCATTACGGCCCCGTCGTCACACCCGAGCACAAGGCCCGGATCGAACAATGGGTGACCACCGCCGAGGAGGAAGGCGCCGAGCTTGTTATCGACGGACGCGGCTTTACGCTTCAGGGGCATGAGAAAGGCTTCTTCGTGGGTCCGACCTTCATCGACCACGTGACGGCCGACATGACGAGCTATCAGGAAGAGATCTTCGGACCGGTCCTGCAGATGGTGCGCGCCAAGGATTTTGAAGACGCGATTCGTCTCCCCAGTGAGCACCAATACGGCAACGGCGTTGCCCTGTTCACCCGCAACGGCCACGCCGCGCGCGAATTCATGAACCGAGTGAATGTCGGGATGGTCGGGATTAACGTGCCCATTCCGGTGCCGGTGGCCTACCACTCATTTGGCGGGTGGAAGCGCTCTGGCTTTGGCGACGTCGACCAATACGGCACGGAGGGCCTTGCGTTCTGGACCAAGCGCAAGAAGGTCACTCAGCGCTGGCCCGATGGGGGCGGTGATGGTTCGAACGCCTTTGTCATCCCGACCATGGGGTAACCCCTTTGGCCACTCTGCGATTTCTGCTGCTTGTTCTTGCAACGCTGGGCCTTGCCCCCCTCGCCGCCGAAGAGTCAGAGCCGCGCGGGCGTATCGCGATCACGTTTGACGATATCCCTCGCGCGCCCGGCGTCCTCCTGAGCGAGGACCAGCGCGCGCAAACTCTCATCGAGGCGCTCGATGAAGCAGGGGTGGAGCAGGCCGCCTTCTTCCTAAACCCGGGACGGATCGCACGCAGTGAAGGCGCCGAGGCGCGCATCGCAGCCTATGTCGCTGCGGGTCATGTGATCGCCAACCACACAGCAAACCACCCGCGCCTTTCCCAAGTGTCAGCGCAAGACTTTCTGGCGGACGTGGACGGCGCTTCGGCGTGGCTCAAGGGCAAAGCGGGCGCGCGGCCCTGGTTTCGTTTTCCCTATCTCGACGAAGGCCGCAACGACAAATCCAAGCGCGATGCCGTGCGCCAGGGGCTGGCGACGCGCGGCCTATCCAACGCCTATGTCACGATTGACGCGTCAGACTGGTATTATGAGGGCGCCGTCCAGAAGGCGGTCCGCGAAGGGCAAGCGTTGGACCGCGCCGCTTTGGGCGAACTGTTCGTCGAAAGCCATGTCGAAGCCGCGGCCTTTTATGCCGAACTTGCCGAGCGGACCCTCGGCCGAAACCCTGCGCATGTCCTGCTGCTTCATGAAAGCGATGTGGTCGCTTTGCACCTTGCCGACCTGATCACGGCCCTTCGCGCTGATGGATGGACGATCATCACCGCCGACGAAGCCTACTCTGATCCGCTCTCGGTTGAAGTCGCGCGTTACGACACACCCTCGGCTGGGGGCACTCTGATCGAAATGCTTGCCTGGCAGAAGGGAGAGCCGGCCCCGCGTTGGTATTCGCGCAACGACACGCGTCTGGCGGAGGCTGAGTTCCGTAAGAGAGTGTTAGGTGGCGAGGACAAATCAGAGGATTGATTCCATGCGCTTGATCGCCGCCTTCGCTTTAAGCTTTTCCCTAGCCGCCTGCAGCGCCCCGGACGATGAGCCTGGCTCTGACCACGATGACCAAGGCCATGAAGCGCCCGCACCAGAGGACATCCCAAGTGGGCCGGGCCTTCCCCTCGTTCCGGACATCGCCGATGAAGCCGACAGCGAAGAGGATGTCGCCGAAGAAGCGCAAGCCACTCAAATTCCTGTGAATTTCCGTGGCACCTGGGACTATGAGGGCGGAATGTGCGCCCCCGAAAGCGATCTACGGCTCGATGTCGAAGCCAGCGCTATCACCTTCTATGAAAGCTACGGCGAGCTCGTCCGTGTTGAACGCGTCGATCCGTTCGCGGTCTCGCTCGAGCTTGAAATGACCGGGGAAGGAGAGACCTGGACACAGACGTTGGGCTTGCGCCTGGTCAATGCCCGGATGGGACTGATGGTGATGGATGAGCAGAGCCCTGGCGAGGGCGAAGAGCTGATCCGCCGACGCTGTCCCTGAAGCCGCAGAAAGCAAGAGGTCGACGCCGCACCACTTGTTGTGCCACACGGTCCTTGAAACAAAGAGGGGAGGATAGCCATGATGACGACACGCGCGCTGATTGTGTACTCTTTAGCGCTTGCTGCAATGGGCGCATCCGCCAGCGCTCAGGATGCCCCACCCGCTTGTCAGCCCGGTCCTGGACAAGCCTTTGTCGGTGGACCCGCGACGCAGATAACCGGCGCGCAGATCCTGTCGGCAACGAAAGCACGGATCTTCCAATGGGTGTTCGAGGGCAGTCCGGTGACAATGGATTTTCGTCCCGACCGTGTGCGCGTGGTCTATAATCGGGATATGAATGTGGTCGCTGTTACCTGCGGATGATGCCGACCGCGCAACCCCTGGCCCTTGCCACCAATACGAGGCGTACCATGAAGCTCAATGTCCCTCTCCTTCTCGCCCCTTCAATCATGGCACTCAGTGCAAGCGCTGTGACCGCGCAAGATACGCCCGCCCTATGCGAGGCGGAACCCGGGCAAGCCTATGTTGGCGGCCCCGCCACTCAGGAGACCGGGGCTGCGATCATGGCCGCCACCGGGGCAACGATCTTTCAATGGGTGCTTGAAGGCAGCCCGGTGACGAAAGACTACCGCCGCGAACGCGTGCGTGTGGTTTACAGCCGCGAGATGCAGATCGTCTCGGTCACCTGCGGATGATGGCCTTGTCCAATCGCCAGCGCACCACTTCCGGGTCGCCCTTTGAGGAACGGTTCGGCTTTTGCCGGGCGGTGCGGGTTGATTGCTCTGGGGGCAACCGCATTATCGTTGCAGGCACCGGGCCAATTGATCCTGACGGAAAGACCACGCCTGGCGGCGCAGCGGCGCAAGCGGCGCGGTGCTGCGAGTTGATCATCACCGCGATCGAGGATCTGGGCGGCAGCGCCTCGGACGTGGTGCGCACACGCATGCTCTTGACGGACTTTGCGGATCAGGATGCGGTGGGCGCTGTCCATGCGCGCTATTTCGCCGATGCCAAACCAGCGGCTACCATGGCGGGCGTCGCATGGCTTTGCGGCGAAGACTGGAAAGTCGAAATCGAAGCGGAGGCGTTGTTGCCCGAATGATTACGCGCGCCCTCACCTACGGCCTTGCCGCGATCATCGGCGTGGGAGCGGGCGTCACCAGCGCGCTTCTCATGTCCGGCCTGTGGTCAACTAAGCAGCCGATGGAATTCAGCAATATCAACGTGGATGGCTGGGTGAGCGACTTTGCGGTCGGTTCGGAAGAGGCCAGCCCCTATGTCCGCGCACGGGTTGCGCGCCACGGCCTTCTTGCGCTTGCCAAGAGTGAAGCGGTCTATTTTATGCGCAACGTGGATGAGGAAGGGCTGCCCTTTAGCGAGGCGTGCGACTACCGGATTTCGGGCGGTGCGCTCCCGGCGCAGTGGTGGTCGATCACGCTCTACCAGACTTCCGACAGCATGCTGCCGATGAATGACGATGGCGCGCTGAGCATCGATGCCACCAGCATCGTCGCCGACAGCGCAAGCTGGACCGCTCGGATCGCCGCGGAGCGCCCGGACGATGACGCCAATTGGATTTCGAGCCGGAACTCAGGCGGATTTGACCTCTTGCTGCGCCTCTACGTGCCGCGAGACGACTTGCTTGAGAGACCCGAAACCGCTCTCACCCCGCCCTCAATCGAACGCCTTTCCTGCAAAGGAGACGCGGCATGATACGCTGGATCGGCCCCCTCGCCGTCTTCATGATCACCGCCGTTGGTGCGCATTGGGCGACGCTCGCCTACGCGCCCAGCGTCATTATGGACCGCGCGCTTTCAACCATGAAGAACCGCGGCATTTCCGAGCACGCCTTCACAACACCGCAGCGAATAACGCCGCAGACGCAGGCCGTGGTGCGCTCGTCGCCGGACCTGTTTTATTCGCTGTGCCGCTATGATCTTATTGATGCGGAAAGCGTGTTGCGGGTGACGATGGGCGAGTGGTCAGACTATCAGTCGCTCTCATTCTTTGATGGCAACACGAACAACTTCCACCGCGTACGCGGCGAAGACAAAAGTGTTGAGGTTCAACTTGTTGGCCCAGGGTCAACAAGGGAAGGTTCGGTGCAAAGCCCGACGGCCAAAGGCATTGTTCTGATCCGGCGCCTCGCTCCGACGCAAGCTCTGTTTGACCAGGCCAAACAGGTGGCCGCCGGGGATGGTTGCGAGCTTATCGCCCCTTAAGCCGCGCTTGGGATGGTTGTATCGGTTGCAACACGCGGGCTGAGCTTGGCGCTCACCGCTTCCATCAACGCATCGACATCCGCCATCGCGTCCAGGTCATCGCTTGGGATCAGCACGCGCGGCTCCAAACCGCCTTCGCTGATCAGGATCGATGGCAGCGCGACTTCGCGAACCCCGCCCGTCCCCAGCGTCGGGAAAGCCGCGGTAAAATCGTCGCGGTGGAAGAACGAGACCTCCGCATCAAGGCTTTGCCAGAACCGCTTCCAATCCCCCCGCATCGACACTGCACCGTAAGTCAACGCGCACAGCGAACACGGATAGGTCGAAGGGAAGAACTGCTTGTGCACCGCGTGCATAAGCGCTTCGATCAGGCCCGTATCCGCGTTGTAGACGAGGATCAGGCGGGTGCGTTCGGGGGCGGGCGCGTGGGTCATGCTTACAAATACGCGCGAGAGGCGATTTGGGTTACACAAAATTGCGCAATAAACGCGCGCGCCGCAGCGTAATCACACACAGCGTGTGGGGCCTTTTCTCGCCTCGCGCGACGGGCTAATCGGGTGGCTATGCAAGGACAGTTTCAACTCACCGACGATCAGCTCGCCATCCGCGAGACTGCGCAGCGCTTCACCGCCGATCAGATCACGCCGTTTGCAGGCGAATGGGACGAAAAACACATCTTCCCGGTCGACACGATCAAGGCGAGCGCGCAGCTTGGCTTTGGCTCGATCTATGTCTCGGAAGAAAGCGGCGGCATTGGCCTTGGCCGCCTTGAAGCCGCGCTGATCATGGAGGCGATGGCCTATGGCTGCCCCTCCACATCCGCCTTCATTTCGATCCACAACATGGCCGCCTGGATGATCGACCGTTTCGGCAGCCAAACCGTCAAGGACAAGTATCTGCCCCGGCTCGTCACCATGGAGAACATCGCGAGCTATTGCCTCACCGAACCCTCCAGCGGTTCGGACGCCTCGGCGCTCAAGACAACCGCGCGCCTCGATGGAGACCATTACGTTCTCAACGGCACCAAGCAGTTCATCTCTGGCGCAGGCTCGAACGAGGTCTATGTCGCCATGGTGCGCACCGGCGATGACGGTCCCAAGGGTATCACCTGCATGGTGATCGAGAAGGATTTCGAAGGCGTCAGCTTCGGGGCGAACGAGAAGAAGCTGGGCTGGCACTCGCAACCCACCGCGCAGCTGATCCTTGAGGATGTGCGCGTCCCGGTGGAGAACGTGGTCGGCGGCGAGGGCGAGGGCTTCCGCATCGCCATGATGGGCCTTGATGGAGGCCGCTTGAACATCGGCGCATGCTCAATCGGCGGGGCGCAGAGGTGCCTCGATGAAGCGATCAAGTACACCAAGGAGCGCACCCAATTCGGCAAGGCGGTGGCCGAATTCCAGAACACGCAATTCACGCTTGCCGATATGGCGACCGACCTCGAAGCGGCGCGCGCGCTGCTCTACCTCGCCGCTGCCAAGGTGAGCGACAACGCGCCCGACAAAACGCGCTTTTCCGCCATGGCCAAGCG
>JBCBYM010000189.1:0-4733 GCA_039815865.1 Pseudomonadota bacterium | reverse complement strand
CGCGCGCTTGAGAAGGCCGATCTGGCAATGACCGATGTGAACACGGTTAACACCTCGGACGCTGATATTGCAGGCGCTTTCACGTCGTCGGATGTCACCGCGGCGGTTGCGTGGAACCCTCAGCTTACCACCATGAAGCAAACCGATGGCGCCAGCCTGATATTCAGCTCAGCCGACATTCCTGGCGAGATCGTGGACCTGCTCGTGGTCGACACCGAGCTCGTGAAGGCCAATCCCAAGCTTGGCAAGGCTCTGGCGGGCATCTGGTACGAAACCATGGCGCTCATGCAGCAGGACAATGAAGAAGGCCAGGCGGCGCGCGCGGCTATGGCCAAGTTGTCCGGCACGACAACCGAGCTTTACGAAGGCCAGCTTGCCACCACTTATCTCTATGCCGATCCGACATCGGCCGTCGCAGCGACCTCAGATGACGCCTTGATTGAGACGATGACGCGCGTGCGCGATTTCAGCTTCTCACAGGGCCTGTTCGGCCAGGGCGCAAGCTCAGCGGACGCGGTTGGGAAGAGCTTTCCGGGCGGCAAGACGCTGGGCGATGAGGCCAACATCACCTTGCGTTTCGACGCGACCTACATGCAGATGGCCGCTGACGGCGAACTGTAGTCAACTGCGGCCCATTCGGGTTCGCTTTTCGATTGGAGACCTATGGGCTGGCTGAAGAGCCAATCATGGCGCGGCAACAAGGTTCTCCTTGGCCTTTTGCCGATCCTGGTTCTGCTCATTGTGTATCTGCTGGTCGCAGCTGATCGCAACGCGATCAACCCGGCCGAGAAAATAACTCCCCTTCCATCAGCGATGGTCGAGGCCATGTGGGGGCTGGTGTTTGAGCAGGATCAGCTTTCGGGTCGATACCTGTTCTGGTCGGACACGCTGGCCAGCCTTCAAAGACTGGCGTTGGGCTTGCTCATCTCGACACTGACCGCACTTGTGGTTGGTCTCCTCTTGGGCGTGTTGCCCACGTTTCGCGCTACTTTTGGCATGACGGTCACCAGCATCGCGGTTATTCCGCCCATCGCGCTGCTCCCTGTCCTCTTCATCGTCTTTGGGCTTGGAGAAACGGCCAAAGTCGCGCTCATTGTGGTGGGCATCGCGCCGTTCATGGTGCGCGATCTGGCCGCCTATATTGCCGAGCTTCCTCGCGAGCAGATCGTCAAGGCGCAGACCTTGGGTGCGAGCACATGGCAGTTAATGCTGCGCTTTGCCTTTCCTCAATCGATGCCGCGCCTCATCCAGGCCTTGCGGCTTTCGCTTGGCCCGGCCTGGGTGTTCCTGATTTCAGCGGAGGCAATCGCGTCCGACGTCGGGCTTGGGTATCGGATATTCCTTGTCCGCCGATACCTGGCGATGGATGTGATCCTGCCTTACGTCTTTTGGATCGCCATTCTGGCTGCGACAATTGACTGGCTTCTCGCGATGAGCAGCAAGCGGTTTTACCCCTGGGCGCACGGAGACAGCCATTGAGCGCGGCCCTGTCCCTTCGCAATGTCTGGGTTGAGTATGGCGACAAGATCGTGCTCGAGCGGATCAATCTCGACATCGATGAGGGCGCGTTTGTCTCGGTGGTCGGGCCATCGGGTGCGGGGAAGAGCAGCCTTTTGAAGCTTGTGCTGGGGCAGGCCGCGCCATCGCGCGGCACCATCACGCTCGATGAGCAACCGCTTAAGGCGGAATGCACACCCGAGCGCGGCGTGGTGTTCCAGCGCTATTCGGTGTTCTCCCATCTCACCGTGCTGGGAAACACGATCTTTGGCCTTGAGTGTGAGCAGGCGCCGATCACCGGGCACCTGTTCGGAGCCAAGCGAAAGGCGGCAGTCGAGCAGGCGAAGGAAATGCTCGAAGCGGTCGGTCTGGGCGATGCGTTGAATCTGTACCCGGCGCAGATGTCGGGCGGCATGCAGCAGCGTCTTGCGATTGCGCAAGCGCTTATCAAACGGCCCCGCATTTTGCTGCTTGATGAGCCGTTCGGCGCGCTTGACCCGGGCATCCGGGCGGATATGCATACGCTGATCACGCGGTTATGGCGCGAGCGCTCGCTCACGATCCTCATGGTAACGCATGACATCCAGGAGGCCTTTTCGCTGGGCACGCGCGTGCTGACGCTGGACAAGTCGAGGACCGATCCGCACGCTCCCAATCGCTTCGGCGCGACCGTTGTCTACGATTTATCGCTTGACCGGAAGATCGCGCGCGAAGCGGAGCTTGCCGCCGGTCAGGCCGCACTCGAGGATGCGACGTCGCCTGACAGTATTACGATTGACAATAAAAGTAATAAATGAGAGAAATCGCAAGGATGGCCACCGACCCCACAAGCCTCGCCCGCCTCAGCATGAGCCTGCCAGCGGAATTGCTGCGCCACCTCGATCTCATGGTCGAGGAGCGCGACATGCCCTCGCGATCCCAGATGATCGCGCAATTGATCCGGCACGCCATCGCCGAACATCAGGCCAACGCGCACCCTGAAGAGATGCTCGCGGGCACGATAACGCTGGTCTATCGCGGCGATCAGGGCAGCGCGCGCCAGCAATTGGCGATAAAGCAGCAACACTTTCTCAAAGAGGTGATCTCCTCGCAGCACGTTTTCCTCGAGAACGATCAGTCGCTCGAAGTGCTCCTGGTTCAGGGGCCGGCCAAGCGGCTGGAAGACCTGTGCGACACACTGCGCTCCATTCGCGGCGTCAAGCAATTGCAATTGGTGACGACAACCTCGCTCCTGCCGCCGCTCCACGAACAGGGTGAGGATGAGGGCAATCCCCAAGAAAGCGACAACAAAGGAGTAGCGGCGTGACCGGTGAACTGGGCGATCCTTTGGCTGCGCGCGATCATGCGCGCGCGATGGAAGGCACCGTGGTTGAGGCGATGCCCAAACTGCCCCCGATCGCTGATGATTTGCCGCAAGGTACCGATCCTCAAGATCTTGTTTGGGAAGAGACTATTGCATCGGGTGGCTATACGGCGCGCAAACTCATGCGTGGCTCGCGCCTGCGATTGATTGACGGGGCGGGTGATGCATGCGCCTCGATCATGATCTTCAACGCCGACATGCCAACCGAACGGCTCAACGTCGCTGATACAGTGAAGGTCCAGTGGAACGCCTATCTCGAGGCGGGCAAGCTGCTCTTATCCGATATGGGCCGCGTGCTGATGAGCATTCTGGTGGACGAGGCGCAAACCCATGATGCCTTTTGTGGGACGTCGAACGCGGCAACCAATGAAGCGAAATATGGCGAAGGGCGCAATTCCGGCGACTATCCCAATGGGCGCGACCGCCTGCTTTTGGGGGCGGCGAAATTCGGGCTTGGACGGCGCGATGTCCACCCTTGCATCAATATCTTCAAGGGCACTCGGATCGAAGCCGACGGGGCGGTCACGCCCGTCATCGGCCCTTTTAGCGGCGGGCGTGAGGTGGTCTTGCGCGCCGAAATGGATGTTATCGTCGTTATCGCCAACTGCCCGCACGTCCTCGATCCGCGGCCTGAATACTCTGTGACCCCTTTGCGGGTGACCGCCTGGCGTGGGCCTGTGACATCCCAGGATGACCCGGTCCGCAACGCAACCCCGGAAGGCCTGCGTGCCTATCTCAATTCCGAAGACTATTTCCGCTGCTAGGAAAGGACACAAAGCCTTCATGAGCGCTCCCGATCCCACGAAAGGCCCCTCTGGCGCTATCGTCCATGACGAGATCGTACCGGCCCGCGCGCCCTGGTTGCACCACCTGAAGCAGGGCCAGTCGCTGCGTATCGTCGATATGGAAGGCAATCAGGCGGTCGACTTCCTGCTCTATTCCACTGAAGATGACGCCGAACGCTACAGCGCGCAGGACACTATCGCTGCGCAAGGCAATATCTTCCTTCGTGAAGGCTCTGTGATCCGGTCCAATGAAGGCCGTCCAATGCTGACCGTGACGGGCACCTCGGTCGATTACCACGATACAATCGGCGGGGCGTGTTCGTGCGAGTCCAACACGCTGCGCTATGGCCATCACACCAAGGCGCAGCACGCTTGTGTCGACAATTTCCTCGAAGCCAACCTTACCGAAGGGCGGGGCAAGCGGGACATGGTCTCCAACATCAACTTTTTCATGAATGTGCCGGTCATGCAGGACGGATCTCTCGGCATTGTCGATGGCATTTCAGCGCCGGGCCTTATGGTTGAACTGCGCGCGGAGATGGACGTGACCGTTGTTGTCTCCAATTGCCCGCAGATCAACAATCCGTGCAATGGTTTTAACCCGACTCCAGTCCGGATGGTCGTCACGGCATGATCGAACACGGCGTCCACAAGACCGTCCTTGTCGCGAACCGCGGTGCGATCGCGACGCGGATTATCCGGACCCTCAAGAAAATGGGCCTCAGATCGGTCGCGATCTATTCCGAGGCTGACGCCGGATCGCTGCACGTGGCGCAGGCCGATGAGGTCGTGTGCGTCGGGCCGGCGCCTGCAGCCGAAAGCTACCTCAACGTTGAAGCGATTATTGCCGCCGCCAAGCAAACGGGCGCAGGCCTGATCCACCCGGGTTATGGTTTTCTGGCCGAGAACGCTGATTTTGCCGAGGCCTGCGCGGCGAATGGGATCGGCTTTATCGGACCAACTCCTGAGAACATCCGCACCTTCGGCCTCAAGCACTCGGCCCGCGCTCTCGCAGAGGCGAACGGCGTCCCGCTAGCGCCGGGCACAGATCTGCTTATCGATGCGAATGAGGCTGCCCAGGCGGCTGC
>JBCBYM010000188.1:0-4745 GCA_039815865.1 Pseudomonadota bacterium | reverse complement strand
AGAAACCGCGATCCGCACCGCGATGATCGGGCGTGAGGCGGTCGAACCCTTGAACGCGCGGTTTCTAGTGCCTCGCGGCGCACCGGCTTAGGCAGACACGCGGTCATTCCAGCGGACAGCAAACGTTCGCGCTCGGCTTTGAGCGAATGCGCGGTGACCCCGATAATCGGGGTGCGCGAAGCGGGACCAGACATGGCGCGGATGGCCTGCGTCGCCTGTTCGCCGTCCATGATCGGCATCATCACGTCCATCAGGATGAGATCGAATGTCTGCTGACGCACGGCCTCGATCGCTTCGACACCGTTGCCGACAACCACCGTCTCACACCCGATTGTTTCGAGCAGCCGTTCAATCACGTAGCGATTGCTCTCGGTGTCTTCGGCGACCAGGATCTTGGGCTTGCCGTCGGCCGCGTCGACCTCGCCAGAAGTCCCGGTTTGCAAAGCATGCCCAACTTCCAATGGCGCTTGCTCACCACCGGCTTGCTCGATCAGCCGCGATGCGAGACCCATCAACTGGTCGGCGGCCTGTTGCACCACTGCGAGATCCTTGGATGAGGGCCCGAGCGTATCGCCGAGCAGCTCAAGACCCCCGTTGAGCGAGTTCAATGGCGTTCGAATTTCATGCGCCATTTCGCTCAGAAACTCGTTGCGGACCGCCAGAGCTCCAGCGGTTTTGCGCTGCTCCTCGGTCAACTGCGCGCTCAATCGGTCCAGTTCAAGGACCCTTCGCTGAGCGCGCAATTGCAGAGCTTTCACGGCCCGCTCATTGGCGCGGCTTTCAGTGATATCGCGAACCGTGCCGTAGACGCTGGATGGCCGCTCACCCCCTCCCTTCTCGCGCCGGAGCACCCAGCTCAGCCAGCGCACGTCGCCGGTGTCAAAGCGAATGATGCGGTGCTCGAAAGTGTAGTCGATGCCCGGTGTGAGCGTTCGGAAAAAGTCCATGCCAGCGCGCATGATGCGCGTGCGATCAAGCGGATGGATTGAAGCGACCAGCTTATCCAGCGAACCCACTTCACCCTCCGGCAGACCCAGCAGGTTGGCTGACCCTTCAGAAGCGGTGAAGGCCTTGCCTCTCTCACCATAGATCGTCGCCATTTCAGTGGTGGAAAGCGCCGTCAGCAATTGCCGGCTCTCAATGTCCAAGCGCTCTGCCAGCTCGCTTTCGCGCCGGCTCAGCTCTTTATTGGCGGTATCGAGCTCGCGCATCCGACCTTCAAGCGCGGTTTCGGTTTCACTCAGAGCTCGTTCTGCCCGGTCAAAGCGCGCTTTCAGGATACGCACCTGTTCATCGAGCGGAAGATCCTCCAGCGGTGTCACGAGGCTTGTCCCTTCAGAATTTCACTCAGCGATCGCGCCAGCTGGGTGTGCGAGACAAAGACTGTCTTCCCTTTCGCCGCATCTGATTGGCCTGCTGGGTTGTCACCAAGAACAATAATGCGCTGGCTGGCGATGACCAAATCTTCTTCGACTTCAGCCAGAAGGTTTGCATCGGTGATGAGCGTGAGATCGCAGTCTTTAGGCAAATCCGGATCGCTTGACGTCCCCAGATCATGCACGGCGTATCCGCAATGCGCCGCTACCGCTTCAGCCTGGACCTGGTCTGAGGCCCGATCGATCAGCAAGGCGACATAGCCATTGTGCGTCTCGTCATTTGGATCCTCGGCATCTTCGAGCGGCTCACCCAGCGGGATCAGCACAGTGAACGAACTGCCTTTGCCAAGTTCGCTCTCAACTTCGATGCGCCCACCCATCGCCTCCACCAGATCGCTTGTGATGGAAAGACCAAGACCGGCCCCCTTGGCTCGTCCAAGCGTGTCATCCGAGCTGTGCCCGAAGGGTTCGAACAAGCTCTCTACCCGCTTCTTGTCTATGCCAGCGCCGGTGTCGGCCACGACAAAGGCCCACTCCTTCGTACCAGAACCCGGTTCCTGAACGTAGATCGTGATCGCGCCCGACTGGGTGAACTTCACCGAGTTCGAGACCAGATTGGCCAGAATCTGCTGAATACGCCCGTCATCGCCGCGCGCTTTGCGATCCGTCGCCGAGTTCACTTCGATCCGC
This sequence comes from Pseudomonadota bacterium, assembly GCA_039815865.1. Lineage (GTDB taxonomy): Bacteria > Pseudomonadota > Alphaproteobacteria > Sphingomonadales > Sphingomonadaceae > Erythrobacter. The sequence goes on along the minus strand of JBCBYM010000188.1, from coordinate 2,679 downwards.
AGCGCCTTACGACGGGCAACAGGGCGAAACAGCTCTGCCACGCGGTGCGCCACGGCTCGAGGGCTAAAGAGGTTTTCGGAGAAATCCTCAGCGCCTTCCCCAAGCCGCGATTGCCTGAGGATTGCATCGAGCGTGTCGAGTAAGACCTCGCACGAATCTTCGATAAGGAGCAGTGCGCGCTCACGCTCCACTGGTGATCGCTCGTGCTTGAGTTGGTCGATAATGCCTAGCACACCGCCAAGCGGGGTCCGGATTTCATGCGAAACCGCGGCGAGGATACTGGTTCGAGCGGCGAGTTCGGCCCGCGCTTCGTCGCGCGCCTTAAGGAGTTCGTCATTGGCTTGGACCTGTCGCCGGATAAGCGGCCGAAAAACAAACAAGGCCATGAACAAGAGCAGCGCCAGCGTGGCGAGCATCAGGATGACGTGCAGCCTCTCGGACGCTTCGAGGTTGGCTTGCGCTTTGCCTTCATATATCTGCACCACCTGATCGAGATCGCGTAAAAGCCCATCGCGGTGGGCTTGCGCGATGTATCGATAGCCAGTCACTTGCGAACTCAGAGCCTCCGCCGGCGTCTCAAGAAGTGTGCTGAGCGCGGTGAAGTACGCGCGTAGTCTCGCGTCGAGCGGCGAGGCGCCTTCGAAATAGGCGGATTGTAAATCCAGATCCCACCGTGAGGCTTTGTCCGAGTTCTGGACATCTCCCGCCAGCCGCTCATGGCTTTCGCGCATCAGAGACAGCGAAGCGCCCAGCTGCTCCTTGAGCGCTTGTGTGTCGCTGGGGTCTTCAGACGCGACCAACTCTCCCGCAAGCCGAAACGTCTGCTCACTGAGCATGCGCTGGCGTCCGCTGGTGTTGATGACGAGGGAATCCTCGTCCAACTCGGATAGCGAGTAAACGAGGACTGAGTGCGACGCGATTGCAGCGAGCGCTAGCAGCAGCAGGGCCAGCCCGTAGCGCGCGGATTGGCGCGAGAAAAAGCCAAGCGCACGGTCAAAAGCCCCGCCGGCTTGGACCTCAAAGGCTTGTGGCAACGTCATTGCCCTCGCCCCCGGACCGTCGGGAGAAGCGTGCGCTCGCAAGTCAGCATTCTTCGCCAATTCCGCTCAATTGCGTCCACAGTCCCATCCGCCTGACAGTGTTCAATAGAGCATGCAGCACTACAATCCTAAAATCACCTTCCCTTTAACGCCGGTTTTCTGTTCAAATGCCAAACTGGGTCGTGAGCGGAACGGCGGCTCTTGAGATATCGGCGCCTGCAACCGGACTGTCGCCAAACGGCCCACTTCGAGCCAACGTTTAACGACCGACTCTGGGGGTGAAAGCTGACTTACGGGTTATCCGACTCGGTTCGGGAAAAGCGCAGGTTCGCCTTCGGCAGTGCGTCTTACGCTTCCATGGAAGCCCCACGAGCAGATGTCTTGCACGGTGAAACGCGCGCTTGTATCATCTCTCCCTCCTAAAAGGCGAGTTTGATAGACCGGGTCATATCATGGCCTGCTGTGGGCTTGCTTGGCGTTATTGCTTGATCCGCATTCGCAGAAACAGCTCAAAGGTTTTGGGCGTGTCATAGCCCTCTGGGACCGTTCCGACCGGTTGTATCCGAACCCTGCGCACGTCAGGATCATAGTCACCAGTGGGGGCATAGCTAAAGTCGTTCCCCGTTTCGCTGTTGGAATAGGTGATGACTGCGCCAGAGCAGCAGACCAAACCCGTGGCCGCCGCTCCGCTACCATCGACAAATGCGATTGGGGAGGAAACCGAGGTATCAAACGCGCCGGTCCAAACCTCGACTTGCGACGGCACAAAATCGGTTATCACGATCGAGTTTGCATCAATTTGCGCGCCGGGATTGCTGAAAGTGATAGTGTAGGTCTGGTCTGAACCCGGGATACGAAAGCGCTCAAGTCCACTCGTATTCGTGACCTGGCTGCTTTTCGAAATCTCTACGGGCGCGTCGGGGGCTCTGCAAAATGGTGTAGCCTCAAGGCTAGGTGCGCTGAGAGAGGGTTGTCCAGTAGCGCCCTGAGTTGCGCCATTGGGTGGGAACTCTGTGAGCGATGATGAAGTTGTGGTGCCATTGACACCCCCTTGCGCAAAGGTCGCACTTGCACCGCCCGACGTGGCAATCACGCCGCCACTGCCGCCGCCGCCCGGCCCTTCATTCTCGTTATTAATGATGAGCTGATTGCCGCCATCGCCTCCATCTGCATAAAGCGAGGCGCTGATCAGCCCGGCTGACTGCAGAACGATCGTACCGCCAGCACCACCGCCGCCCGGCCCGTCATTGTGATTGGGGGAAGTGTCCTCACCATCACGGCCATCAGCACGAACTTGCCCGCCGCCAGTGATGCTGCCTGCCGAGATAAAGACAAGGCCTCCGCCATTGCCGCCCGCTCCGGCGGCGTTGTTGTTGCCATCACCGGCCCCACCGCCGCCGCCGAAGAAGAGCCGTCCGGTGCCATTGAAGTTCATCGGGCGGCCCCCAATTCCACCGAGCTCTCTGCGGCGGTCATTGCCCCAGCCGTTTGACCCGGGCGGGGTCGTCAAAGCGTCGCCAGCGCGCGAATAGGTGTAGCCCCCCCGTCCGCCACCCGAGTTGTTGGTGGTGGAATCGAGCGTAGGGTCAAGATCCCATGCCTGCGCCCAGGGCGTGCCCGACAATTCGGACCCGACCTG
>JBCBYM010000187.1:0-4757 GCA_039815865.1 Pseudomonadota bacterium | reverse complement strand
ATGTGGTGCCAGGCAAGCGCCGATCTTTAGCGGTGTCATAGGTCGGTGCCCTTCTTGGTTTTGAGAAACTTAACATCCCCAGGATCTGCCTGATCCCGAGGCCAAAGCCGGTTGACTTGTGCCCGTTCGCTATCATGCAGCCAGCGGTATCGCGCGATAGGCTGCGCGGCCCGCCACCCAGGTCCCTTGGATCGCGGGGGTTTGCCCCTTGGGCCAATCTACCAGCACAAGGTCAGCCCGTTTGCCGACAGCGATTTCACCCCGGTCATCCAATCCCATTGCCCGCGCCGGACCGTTTGACACAAGCGACCACAGTGTTGACCGATCCGCCCGTTTTTCCCGATCCAAACGGTCCACCGCGGCCAGCATGGCTGGGTAGTAATAGTCAGAGGCCAGGGCATCACACAGGCCCGCTTCAACCATGTCACCGGCCCCAAGCGAACCGATATGGCTGCCGCCGCGTACCGCATTGGGCGATCCGAAGACAATCATATCGCCGCTCAAGCGGGCTTGCTCGACCGGGCCCATCGTCATCGGGAACTCGGACGTGGATGCGCCGATGGCGTTATAAAACCGGCGCGTTTCGCCTTGGGTGTCATCGTGGCTCAGCATCGGTATCCCCTTGGCGCGGGCCTTTGCCGCCACGCTTTGAAGCGTATCCACAACGTCCGCCCGCCGGTTCCAGACCTTGTGCACCAACGCCTTGTGGTCGTCGTAGTCCAAGCCCGACCTTTCCGTATGCTTACGATAGCGTTTTTCGAACAGGGCGGCGTCGCTCAGGTCCATCGTCTTGAACTCTGGACTATGCTCAAACGGGCGTTCCTGTATCGCAGTATCGGCGCTGCGCATCGCCATCGAGAGGTGATCGTTGAACGCAAGAGACGGTGTAAGAGGCGCGTCCATCGCCCAGTCGAGGGTGTCCAATGCCTCAAAGGCGAATGTTTCCCAACGAAGTTGGAACCTGTTTTCCACCATCAAGCGCGGTGCCAGGGTCAGGATGGCCTGCATCATGGCGCGCCCGCGCTCGACACTGCGCAGACCGGGCTCATAGCTTAACGTGATAGAGTGATAGGTCGTCGCGATCCCGTTCGCGGCAAGCTGCCGATCGGTTTCCAAAACGGCAGTTTCCATCGGAAAGAACACGCCTGGGCGTGGCATGACCTGCCGCTCAAACGCGTCGCCATGCACGTCAATCAGTGCAGGCGCGAGGATCATGCCGCGGGCGTCGATTTGAGCGCCCTGAACGGGGCCACCGATCTCGACAATAGTGCCGTCTTCCATCGTCACCGTCGTTTCGGTGATCTGATCAGGCAGATAAACCTCTGCGCCCACAAAGGTTTGGATCATGCCTGACGCTCCAGGATGAGGTGCCAGTGCCAGGACCCGGGCTTTTCATGCTCGCGGTCCTCCATCCACATCACCTCAAACCCTTGGAACAAGGCCAGCATCTCCACTGCGCCACAATAATAGTGGGGGTGACGCTTGTCTGATCCGTCTTCATCGAACACCCAGGTGTTGCGGGAAATCTCGCGTGGCCCGTTGAGCTTTTCGCGGTCGATCCAGAGGCGGCGTTTGGACAGCATCGTCAGCATGAACGTCCCGCCGGGCTTCAAGACCCTGCGCACTTCGCTGATCGTGTTGAGCAGCACCGTTTCATCACCATGATAGATCACGTTCCAGCTGAGCACGTGGTCAAACGCGCCGTCCACGAACGGCAGGTCATCCATCCGGCCAAGCGTTGTCTTCACGCCGGTGCCCGCCTTGTCGATCTCGGCCAGACCCTCGGGGGCAGCATCAAGCGCGGTCAGATCGAAACCAGCTGCTTGCAGCGACAGCGCGTGCCGCCCTACACCGGCCCCAAGGTCGAGGATGGCAGCGCCCGCTGCTAATCCCTCAGCCCAGCGTTTGACGTCCCGTTCCGGCGTTAGCCATTTCGACCCCTCTTCGATCTCGTCCCAGATCTTGCTCCAATGCTCATCCGCGGTGTCGGTTTTGGTGATGACGTTCAACGCTGCTCTCCGATGATCTTGGTGCGGGCCCAGCCGCTGAGTTGTTCGATGGCGATCACGACGACGGCGATCATCAGGATCACGGTCATCGCAGTGGGGTAGTCAAACAGGTCAAACCCCACCTTGAGCTCGATCCCGATCCCGCCTGCGCCCACCAGACCCAGGATGGTCGAGGATCGCACAGCCTTTTCCAGCGCATAAAGCGAGGTGGAAATGAACGCGGGCATCGCGGCCGGGATCGTCGCGCAGGCCACAACGTCCAGCTTGCGCGCGCCCGTGGCGGACAGGCTCTCGGACGGGCCCTTGTCCGTGCCTTCCATGTCGTCGGCAAAGAAGCGGCCGCAAAAGCCGATCGTGTCGATGGCAATGGCCAGCATGCCCGCAAAGGGGCCAAGGCCAACGGCCACGACAAAGACCAGCGCCCAGGCGATATCCGGCACGGCACGGATAAAGCCAAGGATGGTCCGTACGATCTGGTTCACCCAAGGGCCGACGATCAGACCACGCGCCGCAAAAAGCGCTACGGGGATCGACACGATCACGCCGATCACGGCCCCGGCCAGCGCGATCTGCAGCGTCTCCAGCATCTTCCACCCCAGCCGTTCCAGCACCCGCGGCTCGAGGTTCGGTGGAAAGGCGCGGTCGACAAAGTCGGCAAAACGCGGTGGGGCCGACAGCATCTTGTCGACCGAGAACCCAGCCCCGGCGAAAGACCAAAGGATGATGACAACCGCCGCCGCATAGCCCAGAAAGGCCAGTGCCGTCGGGCGATCATAACGGGCGGGGGCCGGAGCGGGTGCGGCGGTATCAGTCATAAAGCCCTCGCAGTTGCGCCGCACTCAGGGCGCTGGCGCGCGCATCCAGCTGCATCCGTCCACCGGCAAGGCCCAGAACGCGATCCCCGTATTGCAGGGCGTGCGTGACATTGTGCGAAATGAAAACGACCGTGACACCCTCCTGCCGGGCGAGGGCAAAGAACACGTCCATCACGTCTTCTCCCGCTGCCGGATCCAGCGAGGCTGTCGGCTCATCGGCAATCAGGATCTTGGGCTGGCCAACCAGCGCGCGCGCGATCGCCACCCGTTGTGACTGCCCTCCGGACAGTCGGTCGGCTCGGCGGTTGGCCAGATGGGCCAGGCCCACCTTTTCAAGCGCTTGCATCGCCGCATTGCGCGAGGCGGCGGGAGCAAAGCTCTGGCTCCAGTGTCGGACGCCGGGATGTTGCCCCAAGAGCCCATGCACGACGTTCGACAGCACGGAAAGGCGCGGCACGAGGTTGTGTTTTTGCGACACAAGGCCCATCTGCGCGCGCATGCTGCGCAAGCCCGCGGTGTTGGCGCGCACGACATCCGTGCCCAGCACATCGATGTCCCCCGTGTCCGCCGGGATCAGCCCCATCAGGCACCGCAGCAATGTCGATTTGCCCGTGCCATTGGCGCCGACAATCGCGACCGCCTCGCCACGCGACAGGCCAAAGGACACGTCGGCAAAGATCGGCGTGTCGCCAAAGCTCTTGGCCAGCCCGGTGACCCGCATGTCCACAGGCAAAACCGGGGCGGTGATCACCGCCCCGGTCGCAGCAGGCGCGGGCGCCTGCCGTGTTGTGGTAAGATCAGTCACCGATAAAGCTGTCGAACTGTGGATAGCCCGCGTTCGAATACATCGCGCGCACATAGTCATAGGCGCTGTCCTCGATCTCAACGAGGTCCATGCCGACATATTTGTCGTTTTCCTCATGCGCGGTGATGCCCGCAATGATGGACGCCTTGTTGTCGATGATGGCTTTTTGCACCTTCTCGGCGGCGTCCGCCGGGACATGCGCGCCCACCATGATCATATCGTTGGGCAGGTCACCCGAACGGGCGATCATCTTGAAAAAGCCGTATGGCAGATCGGTCTCGCCGTTGCGCACGCGCAGCCAGCTGCCCGCGTTCGAGCCCAGCGCGTCAACGTCACCGGCCTTGAGCGCCTCGTGGGCGATGTTGCGGCTGGTGTGGATTTTGTCGACGTCGTTCACCGGATCGATACCGTAGTCGGCCAGCACCTGCATCGGGCACAACATGTTCGAGGTCGAACCGATGTCGCCAAAGGCGATCTTTTTGCCCTTGAGGTCCTGCACGGTGTTGATGCCGCTGTCGGCCCGCACGACGATGGCACAGTGATAATCAGGACGGCCAAGGCCGACGATCGGCGTAGCGTTGGTCAGCTTGTTGATGACGACGTATTCGGCGGGGCCGGATACGACGAAATCAACCGTCTCGCCGCGCAGCGCTTCGGCCGCAGCGGTGCGCGAGTTCACGGCAAAGAACTCAAACGTATCACCGGTGGCCGCCTCGAGCGCCTCCTTGAACGGCCCCCACTCGAGCTGCAGCCGCTCCATCCCTTCGACATCCGTGACGGCAAGCCGCCAGGTGTCTGCGTTGGCCCCAAATGCGGTGGCAATCGCCAGCACAGCGCTTGCTAGTACAGAACGAAGTTTCATGGTGATTCCCCCATTTTGAAATTCATTCGAATGATTTGGTGGGAATGAAACAGCCAGGTGACAGTAGCATGGAGATTTTATTTTCTCTGAGCATCGCCGGGCAGCTTCACCCACGGCTGTCACATGTTTGGAAGTAATGAGAATCGTCTGGCGCGTTTTTGCCTTCAGCGCAGAACTAAGGATCTGTCACCGCGAGCTTGCCTTCACCGGAACCTTTGCCAGGACCGCTCCCACATCACGCAAAGTAAACTGATGGCCACGTTGTA
>JBCBYM010000186.1:0-4763 GCA_039815865.1 Pseudomonadota bacterium | reverse complement strand
AGAAACCGCGATCCGCACCGCGATGATCGGGCGCGAGGCGGTCGAACCCTTGAACGCGCGGTTTGATCATGAGCTGTTCCAGCGCGCTTTTTTTGATCTGCCCGAAGCCTATCGCGATCGCATGCGCGAAGCGGCCAAGAAAGACATCAGCGATTACGGCGAAGAGGTGCTCAGATACGCAAAGGGCGATGATGAAGAGGCTTTGTCAAAGGCTGCGCACAGCCTCAAAGGGGTGGCGCTTAATGTGGGCGCGATCGGGGTTGTCGAAGAGCTCAGCCGCTACCGTGAGAAACTCGCGGAGGATCCCACCTTCACCAGCGCTGCCTTGCGCAGAGAGATCGCCTCCAGCCTGCTAGCCTTTGACGATCTCTACCGCGCCTTGGTGCACAGCGACTGATTGGGATCAATACGCGCCGCGTCCGGCCAGCACCGCTCCCGGCGTGCACAGCAAGAGCTTGAGGTCGACCCACAGATTGGTGCGCTTGAGATAGGCGCGGTCCATGATGGCCTGACGCTCAAACGGGATTTCAGCGCGGCCACGGACCTGCCAGGTGCATGTAATGCCCGGCTTGCCTTTCAGTCGGTCCCATTGCGCGCTGCGATAGGTGGCCACTTCGCATGGCAAGGCAGGCCGCGGGCCAACCAGCGACATGCTGCCACCGATAACGTTAAAGAGCTGGGGCAGTTCATCGATCGAGAACCGCCGGATAAAGCGGCCGGTGCGCGTGATGCGCGGGTCCTGCTTCATCTTGAAGCTCGTTCCTTCGCGGTCCGACTGGGCCAAGAGCACGGCTCGGCGCTCCTCGGCGTCGGTGTACATCGAACGGAACTTGATCATGCTGAATGGCGTCCCGTCTTCGCCGACACGGATCTGGCGGAAGAGAACCGGCCCCTTGTCTTCGAGGCGAATGGCAAGCGCGGTTGCGATAATGATCGGCAGCAGCGCCAGCACGGCCAGCGAGCCCGCCACGAGGTCAAGCGCGCGTTTGCCGACCGCATTGGCATTCGCGATCATACCCCTTTGATGAGCCGCCTCAACCGCGGCGTGCGCGAGAAACTCAAGGTTGCCCCAGAGATAGCGTTTGGCCATGCGCCGCGGCTCCATGGCAAGGCGCCACATCCATTCGCTCTTGATCGCACGCACCGCTGCGGGCGCGCGTGGGATGCGGCCCGAATAGTAATCGAACAGGCCACCAACGCCGATCACAACCGGCGCGTTGATGCGGTGACGATTACGCGCGATCCATTTTTCCTGATGCGGCACCCCCATCCCGACAAGGACGATCCCGGCGACTGCGGCGTTGATCCGCTCAATGACTGCGTCTTCGTCTTGCGGCGCGAAAAATCCGTTTTGCGTGCCAGCGATCCGCAAAGCGGGGTATTTGTCCGAGGCCCATTGAGCGGCGGCGTTGGCCACGCCGGGTTCGCCGCCCAGCAGGAAGATGCCCACGCCTTCCTCCTGCGCTTCGCGGCACAGTTCGGGGAAGAGATCGGTGCCGTTGAGGTTGTCGCCCAGCTCCTGGCCGGTCAGGCTCGCTGCGATCTCGATCCCGATGCCATCGGGCAGCAGAAGGTCGCTTTCCCGCAGAGCCGCGCGATAGTCCGGATCACGCTTTTCGACATTGATGCAATGCGCGTTGACGAAGTTGATCGTTGAGCGCTGCGTGCCGCTGACGCGAGCCACGATGTGACGCGCCATATCCAAGCGCTCGGCGCGGACCACGCGATGGCCAAACAGCTTGACGCTCGGCCAATCGCGATTGGCTTCGAGATGAGCTCCAAGCTCGGCTTCAGCGATGGTGCGGAAATTCAGATCGGTTGCAGGTTTCATCACACGGACTCCAAAACGGTTGGTGTCCTGTCCTTCGCAATCCGTGTGCCAATTCTCGAAAGCTCTGTTTTATAAAAATAATTAGGAGTTCGCGAGAGCCAGCGCTGAGCGCCGACCGATGGGTTTCGCGTATTGCGGCAGCCGATTCTCGCAATTTGCAAAGAACGACACCTGATTTGCGAACTGGAAGCCGCCGCCGCCGCAAAACCCACGCAATTGCGCCATTCTTACGATTGGCACGGATGTTGAAACCGCTTTCCCGACACGCGCAACGAGGAAAGCATGAGCAACGTCTTTAGCCTTTTGATAACGCCTGAGCGCTGGCCGGCCTTTGCCCGTGGCATGCTTGCCTATGGCTCGGCCGAAGCGGCGACACGTATCGTGCGCTTGGCCAGCATCCTGGTGGTTGCGCGGCAGATTTCGCCCACCATGCTCGGTGTCGCGGCCTTGGCGCTCAGCGTGTTCGAGCTTGTTCGTGTTTTCACGAATGTGGGCATCGGCCAGCGAATCATTGTGGCGCGATCGGACGAGCTGGCGAGCGTTTGCACCGCGGCGGCCCGCCTCTTCTGGATAGTGTGCCTAGCGGTCGCCGGGCTGCAATTGGCGGTGGCGGTCACACTTTGGCGCGTGGCCGGCGAAGATGACGTTGCCGCGATGCTGGCTGTGCTCTCGCTGGTCTACCTTTTCATGCCCGCCGGCCTCGTACAGTTCTTCCTCGCTATGCGAGCGCAGCGCATGGCTGCCACCGCCAGCGTCGCCGCCGCGCAGAATATCGCTGACAGCGCGCTGACGCTGGCGTTGGTGCTGATCTGGCCGAGCGCCTGGGCCATTGTTCTTCCTAAAGTTTTGACCGCGCCGGTCTGGCTGGTGCTCGCCCGTCGCACCTATTCCTGGTCGCCAGACCGTGCGGTCAATCCCGCTTCCCTCTCCCATTTCCGCCACTTTGGCCCCGCTATTCTGATCTCCGAACTGCTGGGCGCCGCGCGTCTTAACGCGGACAAGTTGCTTGTCGGTGCGTTCCTGGGGACCGAGGCGCTGGGCCTTTACTACTTCGCCTTCAACGCGGGGCTTGGGATCACGCAATCGCTGGTCGCCGCGTGCAACCTGGTACTCTTCCCGCATTTATCCAAGCTTTCAGGTCCCGAGTTTGAGCGCGAGTTTGGCCGGGCTTTCAAGGGCGGGTTTGCGATCTTCGCCCCGCTTGTCGCCGCCCAAGCGCTCCTCGCGCCGTTCTATGTTCCGATCGTCTTTGGCGAGAAGTGGATCGCGGCAGTGCCGTATCTAGCTCTGCTGGCCTGCGCGGCTCTGCCGCTGTTCGCTGGATCGTTGATTGGTGCGCGCCAGCGCGCTTTGGGCGATCCCGCGGCCGAAACACGGCTTATGGCGCTGGCCACCGCCATGGGGCTTCTTGGCCTTTGCCTTGGCTGCCAGGTCTCGCTCGCCGCTGCCTGCGCCGGATTTGGCGCAGGGCTGGCCCTTATCCTCCTTCCTGCTGCGATCCCGCACCTGGTGCGCTCGCTCCCCCAATTCCCTCGCGCTCAAGGAGAGCTCTAATGAACGCACCGACTTTCTCTGTCATCATACCGGCTTACAACGCGACGAACACATTGCGCTCGACCATCGAGAGTGTTCTGGGCCAGACTTTCGAAGACTTCGAAGTCGTCGTCGTCGACGATGGTTCAAGCGATGACACCGTTCGCGTGGCGTTGGGCATGGCGGCTGAAGACCCGCGGGTTCGCGTGGTTTCGCAATCCAACGAAGGCGTCTCCTCTGCGCGCAATTTTGGCGCCGAGCTAGCCAAGGGACGGCTACTGGCATTCCTGGACGCCGATGACCAATGGTCGCCCGAGAAACTGGCGCGTCACAAGGCGTTGCACGACGCCGACCCCCTGCTCGATGCGAGCTTTGCCCAAGTCGAGTTTTGCGCGGACGAAGAGGGCGCCATGGCCGCCGGCCGCACGGCTTCACGGGTCCCGCAAGGCTATCTCGATATCGCCGATGTGGTGACCGAGAACCCCGTGTGCACCGCCTCCAACTTCGTGATCGATCGCGAGGTCTTCCAAGACTTAGGCGGGTTCTCGGTCCAGATGCGCTACGCTGAGGACCATGAAATCCTGGCGCTGCTTTTATCCGAAGGCGGCACCTTGCGCGGGATCGAGGCGCCTCTGGTGCGCTATCGCCTGAGCGAAGGCGGCCTTTCGTGCGATTTTGAAGCCATGCTCGAAGGCTGGCGCTCGTTTGCTTGCAATTGGCTCAGCGAACGCGATCTGGCGCACGCCGAGGCGACCTATTGCCGCTACCTCACCCGCCGAGCCTTGCGCTCGGGCGCGGGGATCGAAGTGGCTCGTTCTTTCGCCCGACGCGGTCTTGAAGCGGATCGCGCCGGTTTCATGGCCGGCGGCGCGCGCTCGATCCTCACTCTTGGCGGCGTGATCGCTGGCGGTGTGATGCCCGCCTCGCTGCGCCGCGCCGTCTTCGCCTGACCTCTCCCCCTTTTGGAAAAGGACGCTTGAAATGACCACTCCCATGATTTCCGTCGTGATGCCCATCTACAATGTCGAGGCGTTTGTCGGCGAAGCCGTGCAATCCGTGCTCAACCAGACCTTTGAGGATTTTGAGCTGATCTGCGTAGACGATGGCGGCAGCGACCGATCGATCGATGTCGTTCGCGAATTCAACGATCCGCGCATTCGTCTTGTCCATCAGGTCAATCGCGGTCTGGCCGGCGCGCGCAATAGCGGTATCGCGCACGCTCTGGGCGAGTTTGTGGCGCTGCTTGACAGCGATGATATCTGGCACCGCGACAAGCTGATGCTGCACTTCATCCACCTGCGCGCCAACCCGCATATCGGCGTGAGCTACGCCGATCGTGGGCTGCATCGAAACGCTCAGTGGCTCGCCCTTTGCATCGATCAGGCGCGATCCGGCGTAG
>JBCBYM010000185.1:0-4830 GCA_039815865.1 Pseudomonadota bacterium | reverse complement strand
TTGGTCACGCCCCAATCGTCGAGGACGCGGTAGTGCAACCAGTACTGGTTGATAGCGGTGAGTTCGTTGGTGAGCGCCTTGTTGAGGAACTCTAAGACTTTCGGATCGCCCTTCATGGCTGGATGCTCCTGTTTTCGCAAAATCCCATTGCGCACGATCAAAGCCGTGCGCCGTTAATCGCCATAATAGGCGGTCAAACAACCGTCCGACAAGGGGTCAGTTCCAGAATTTTTGTTTAAAAACAGGCGCTTGCGATCCGCTCGCAATAGCGCGATGCGGGTTTATACTGCGAAATTGTCGCAAGAAGCGCCGTTGCGTTCCTGCTCGATAATTTTGCTCGCCTTATCAAGGCACTGCCCGCAATTGGGGCGCTTGCCGAGCGTCGCATAGGTGGCTTCTGCATCGCCCGCATGGCCAATCGCGGCCTCGCGGAGGTCCGTTTCTCGGATTGCGTTGCAGATGCAAATATACATAAGGCGACGAATCTTTCCTGCGAAGCGTTTGCACGAAGCAACTTATGCGAACTATTCTTAATTGCAAGCCCGTTTGCGCTTTTTTGCCACGCGCAGCGCCGGTTGGGCTCAGACACACCTCCCCCCGGCGCGCGCCGTGCGCCCTATTTGCGAAGCGCGAAGACCTTGCGATAGGTCAGGCAACGCCACAGCCATTCAAGCGGGCCATAGCGATAGCGATCCAGCCACGGCTTCGACCAGGCGAGCATGATCACCCAGGTCAGCGCCGTCACGCCGTAAAGCATCGGTCGGTTCAACTCGCCGAAAAGGCCCAGCCCCCAGCCCTGAAAGACGACCATCATCAAGACCGAGGTGCCCAGATAATTGGTGAACGCGGCGCGCCCGGCGGCCGAGATACGCTCACCCAGCCATCCGGTCGCGCTCTTGGAAAGCTCCACCAACAACGCCGCCAGACCAAGGATCATGAACAGGCGCGGAATCATGCTCCAACCGACAAAAGCCGCATTCGCCGCGTAGTAATTGAACCCGGCGGTCTGGACGAACAGGCCCAGAGCCAGATGGCCTGCGCCGCCAGCGATCACGCCGATCCAGCCCCATAGCTTCATCTTGCCCGCATCGAGGGCCCCGCTGAAGAAGCCGACCCGGTAGAGACCCATACCGATCACCATCAGCGGCAAGGTCTCAAAGACGAAGAAGATCGGGTTCACGAAGGGCAAGTACCATTGCTTGGCAAAGCGCGCGGCGATCAGTCCTGCGTAATCGCCCTCTTGTTTGAGCTGCGCGTAGCGCGCGTCATCGGCTTTCTGAACCTCAAGCCCGCTCAGCATGTCCGCGCGCGGCTCGGCCATGGCCTCACCCTCGCCAAACGAGGTCTCGGCGATAAGGTAGGGAAAGCTCAGCATCGCGGCGAGCAGGATGCTGCCCAGAACATAGCCAAACAGGCCCAGCCGCACCTGAGTGCCCGCTTCAAAGCGCAGGAAGCCCAGCGCGAGGAAACCGATTAGCGCGTAGCCGGCCAGAATGTCGCCGAACCAGATCAGGTAGAAGTGGGTAAGTCCAAAGCCCAGCAGCACGAGCAAACGCCAGGCCTGCAACCAGCGCGAGGACCCGCGCCCCCAGGCGCGCTCCATGAACAGATACATCCCCGCGCCAAACAGGATCGTGAAGAGCCCCCGCATCTTGCCGTCGATGACGATGAACTGGGTGATCCACTGCCAACCGCCCGGATCACCGGGATCGACGAGGAAGAGCGACGGCGAGAAATACGCCATCATCGGTTGTCCGAACGCGACGATATTGGCGCCCAGAATGCCCATCACCGCAAGTCCGCGAATGAAATCGAGGCTGGCTATGCGGTTGGCTTCGCGCACAGGCGCGCCTGCGGCGATCGCGCCGGTTTCCTCATCCGTCGGCGAGCCGAGGCCCACCGCGTCGCTGGTGTCGTTCATGTAAAATCCCCCTTGCGTCCGCGAGCCTAGCAGGCCCGGCGCTGAGGGGAAGCGATTGTATCAGGGAAAAAACGCCCTGTTTGCGCTTATCGTTTGGCGAAGGTTCCCGCCGAGGGCTTGGCCACCATGCAGGCCTGGCCCTGGGCTTTGAGACGGTCGCAAGCGCGCGCGGCTTCGGCGCGGCTGGCGTATCCCACGGCGCGAAGCCGGGTCACACCGCCGCCTGGAACCAGGGTCTTGCGGGTGCCGGACAGCGCCGGATTGCCCGCAAGCTTGTTCCACAAGCGATCCGCGTTGCCGGGAACGCCAAAAGCGCCCAGTTGCACGCTCCACCCTCCGGTCATGGCAACCGGAGCGGTGCGCGCGCTGGCGGGTACGCGAACGGGCGTGGGGGCAACCGGCTGCGGGGCCTGAGCCACCTGAACGGGCGCCGGACGCGCAGCGGGCGTTGCCGCCTGTACTGGCGCCTGTACTGGAGCCTGTACTGGCGCCGGTGCCGGCGCCGGCGTCGTGTTCGCGTTGGCCAGCTCGACCGCGGCGAGTTCCGCTGCACGGCGCTTGCCCGCTTCCACTTCGATATCGCGCGCGATCAGTTGCGCTTTCTGGCGCTGCTCCATCGGAATATACTGATCCATCTGCGCCAGCGCCCCGCCCGCCTGCGGCAGGCCCGAGCTCTGCGCCAGCGTGAGCAGAGCGTAAGCGCGCACCCAGTCTTTCTCGGCGTAGTCGGCGTTAAAGTGCGCCAGGCCCAGCACATATTGCGCGCGCGGATCGCCGCGCTCGGCCGCCGATCGGATCAGCGGCATGGCCTCGCCTTGCTCGCCCTGTTGGAACAACAGCAGACCGTAATTGTCAGCGGCTTTCACATGCCCTTTTTGCGCGGCCTCGGCGTAGAGCTGGCGCGCGCGGGTGATATCCGCCTCGACCCCGCGCCCCAGGCGATAGGCCTGCGCCATATTAAAGAGCGCGTCGGCGTTGCCGTTTTGCGCAGGCAGGCGCCATTCGTTGACCGCGGTGTTGTAGTCTCCGGCGCTCCAGGCGTCGACACCGCGCTTGACGTCTGCGGCGAGCGGTGAGGCCACCAACGCGGCCAGAGCGGCCAGTCCAACAGTGTGCATACGGTAAGCCATGGGTTTCACGCTCCTTGTTTGGGCTTTCCTTGTGGCCAGCCTTTTGGTCAGCCTTTTGGTCAGCCTTTTGGTCGGCCCTTTCGTCCGCTGTGTGATCCGCGCCGCATGCGGCCAAAGACCCTTAGCGAGGCAAAGGTTATTGCTTCAATCCTTCGCATCATAGTGAACAAAAGGTTAGCAAATCGTTGAGACGCGCCCCTGCCCACCCCATAGGCCGCGCCAAAGGCTAGCATTTTCGTGGACGGCAAGGCGCACCCGTCCGCGCCCCAGTCACGCAAGGCTGGGTCAGCGTTAACCCAAAATTAGGGGTAGTCTGCGATCCCCCTTTGCATCCAGC
Organism: Pseudomonadota bacterium; assembly: GCA_039815865.1. Taxonomy (GTDB): domain Bacteria; phylum Pseudomonadota; class Alphaproteobacteria; order Sphingomonadales; family Sphingomonadaceae; genus Erythrobacter. The sequence continues at coordinate 1,442 of JBCBYM010000185.1, read as the reverse complement.
CGCAATCAGGCGGCGCATTTGGGCTAACCCAGGGGGACTAAGGCGTTGCGTGTACTCGCTTTGGCATCGCAAAAAGGCGGATCGGGCAAAACGACCCTGTCCGGACACCTCGCCGTCCAGGCTCAGCGCGCGGGCGCTGGCCCGGTCGTGCTGATCGATATTGACCCCCAGGGATCGCTGGCCGACTGGTGGAATGAGCGCGAAGCGGAATACCCCGCCTTTGCGCAAACCACCGTTTCGCGCCTCGCCAATGACCTGCAGGTTCTTCGTCAACAAGGTTTCAAGCTGGCCGTGATTGACACGCCGCCCGCTATCACCATGGCCATCCAGTCGGTGATCAGCGTGGCCGAGCTTATCGTGGTTCCCACGCGTCCCAGCCCGCATGACCTGCGCGCCGTGGGGGCGACCGTTGATCTGTGCGAGCGCGCGGGCAAGCCGCTGGTGTTCGTGGTCAACGCCGCGACACCCAAAGCCAAGATCACCTCGGAAGCCGCCGTCGCGCTCTCGCAGCATGGCACCGTTGCTCCGATCACGCTTCACCACCGCACCGATTTTGCCGCCTCGATGATCGATGGTCGCACCGTCATGGAAGTCGACCCGGAAAGCCGTTCGGCGGCCGAGATGACCGCGCTGTGGAAGTACATTTCCGACCGGCTCGAAAAGAATTTCCGCCGCACCGTCTTCGCCGCGCCCAAGGGTCAGGCGGCAAACGCTGGCGGTGTGCATCGTCCTGCTGGTGGCTTCGGCCGCCGGGTGGCCCAGTAAAGGGCGGCTGCGCTATGATGTCCGAAGCCAGCTTCGCCTCGCTTGGGCCAACATTGCTCGCTCGCAAGGGCGGCGCAAAGCCGGCTATGCGCCCGCAACTGACGCCGCTGCCCGAAAACCTCTCCGAGATTGCGGCGGTCGCCGAGGAACAGCTTGAAGATCTGGGCTGGAACGACATGGGTGCGGACGGCGCCGATGGCGAGACGGCCGATCACGCGGAAGTGAGCGCGGCCGCGCTGAGCGCCGAGGCTATCCCTCTGCTTTCATCCAAACCGGGCGGCAAAGCCAAGGCCGATGCTGTCGCAACCGACCCCGCGTTGTTCGCCGCATACGGTGACGACGAGGGCGAGGAAGACGATAATCCGGGCGGTCCGCATCCGATCATCGATCCGCTGGCCAGCGCTGACATCGTGCCCTTTGGCGCGCATCCGTCCAGCCGTGCTCCGGCCAATGAAGACACGCTCGATGCCGCCAGTCCGGTCATCCACAGCCAGCAAAAGCGCCTCGCGCGCCGCATTCTGGAGGAAGCGGCGGCTGAGGAAGTGGCCCGCGCTGATGCCCTGGAAGACGAAGGGCCCGATGCGCTGTTGCGTCAGAAGCCGGACAAATCGGCGGAAGCGTTGGGTGATACCTTGCGAACGCGGCTTGGCCGGCGTCGAAGCGGGAGCCGCGTTGCG
>JBCBYM010000184.1:0-4837 GCA_039815865.1 Pseudomonadota bacterium | reverse complement strand
GAGGCTTGAGATGCCAAACCAAAGGCCGAACGTCTCCGCCGCCTTGGCCACCGCGGTTTCGCCTTGCCAGTGAAACGCCCGCTGGACGGCCGTGGGCGAGAGCATCAGTGGCAACGCGCTTTTGCGGCCAAGGATTGTGCAGCTTGTGTCGATCTCCTCAACCCCGGCCAGCACATCGGGCACAAGGTCCACGCGCTCATAGGCTTGGGTGTTGCGCGCTTTGGTCAGCTCATCGTCAGCCGCGCCATCGATGTAGTCGAACACCGGGAAGGGCAGGCGCTTTTTCGCAAGCGTGCGAAAATCGTCGATATTGTGGCAATCGGAAAGGCGCATGATGCGCTGCCCTGTGGCCGATTGCGCAATTCAAGTCGACCCCGAGGCGGGCCTCGCGCAACAAACCCGCACTTTATTTGAGAGACCTGTCACCAATTGGCGTTTCGGCGCGAACACCAGATGTGCGCGGCTGCTGAGCGGTGTTTGATGGAAAATTAGCCGGTTCCCCTGCTGGCTCCTCCCCTGACACCCCCGTCCCTCAAGCCTGCCCAGTGGTCGCTGCACGCATTTTTTGTGTTCCCTTTCCCCAGGAGGATACCCTTATGACTTTTCGTACTCTTTTGTTGGCAGCAGCAGCTTTTGCGGCCCCTTTGGCTATTGCGGCCCCGGCTCACGCCGATGGCGGCGTTTATGTCGGCGTTGAAGGCGAAAGCCTCGCGCTCAGCGGCTATGACAGCGTCAGCTACTTCCAAGGCGATGGTGTGCCCGTCAAAGGCGATGCGCGCTTCAGCGTCGAGTACAACGGAGCGCAATGGCACTTTGCGAGCCTAGCCAACGCGGATGCGTTCAAGGCTGACCCTGAGGCCTATGCCCCGCAATATGGCGGACACTGCGCCTGGGCGCTTGGCGCCAATGGCCGGCTCGCACCGGGCGATCCCAAGGTTTACAAGATCGTCGACGGCAAGCTCTATTTGAACTTCAACAAGGCGGTTCAGAACCGTTGGTTCAAGGACATCTCCGGCTTCATCACCAAGGCCAATGTCGCCTGGATCGACATCCCCACCGGCGCAGTCTTCGGCTGACTGCAAGCCACTTCATTCCCCTGAATTTCGAAGGATACCCCAATGACGAAACCCGTTTCCCTTGCCCGCTTGATGATGGTTGCCGGCGGCCTTGCCGTGACAAGCGTGGCCGCTCCGGTTGCGGCTGCGGGCCAGTGTCGCCCTGCCGCGTGCAAAGCGGCGGTCTGCACCGGTTCGGCCTGTGACGCGGCGGCCTGCGCTGCTTCGGCCTGCGCTGCTTCGGCTTGTGACGCGGCGGCGTGCTCAGCCTGCGGCGCTGCGGAGTGCGGCGCTGTGGCTTGCGCTGCGGCAGCCTGCACTCCGGCCGCTTGTTCAGCGGCGGCATGCTCTGCGGCGGCGTGCTCTGCGGCGGCGTGCTCAGCCAGCGCTTGTTCGGCCAGCGCTTGCGCTGCGGACGCTTGCGCGGCGGATCCCTGTTCAGCTGCGGCGTGCTCGGCCAGTCCTTGCGACGCAGCGGTTTGCGCACCGACTGCCTGACGGTGCGCGTCCTGGTGTGGCCGGGGAGAACGTTCCTCCTAGTTGATCCTCGGTCACACCTTTTTCAACCAAGCCGCTCAGCGGCAGGACGCACCAACGAAGAGGAGGACGCGCGCAGGGATGCCCTCTCCTGCGTGCAAAGAGCAGCCCGCAATCGCCTAACCAAAACGGCGCTTGCGGGCTGTTTCTTGATTGAAGAGCTACGGCCGCGCGCGCGTCAACATCCGGTGAAGCTTCCGTTCTGGCGCGCGGCCATATCGGCGTAGCTGTAGCGCAAGAGCGGCTCAAAAGCCGAGCAAGGGCGATAGGCAGGGTCCTGCGCAAGGCAGCCAGGACCGCAAATCCGGATGGCCGTAGGGCCCTGTGCATCAACCCTCCAGAACCGTCCGCCCGGCGTTGCAACATAGCCGTCCATACCGCTCGCGTAATCACTTTCCATATCGAGCAGCGAGGGCACTTCGCTGTCATAGCTGTCATTTTGAGCGGCGTGCGTGTGAAAGCTGGCGACCGGGCGCATGCCGGGCTCATCAAAGTACTTGATGCCGCAGCTTGCCTCATCGCCCGGGCGCGGCGGCGAGGCGCCCAGTGTTCCATCGCTGCGCTCAAAGATGATCCCACACAGCTCGATATCCTGCGCAAAGCTTTGTTCTTGAAGCGCGTTCAATTGCTGGCGGGCAAAGCTCTCAACCTCGCTTTGAGTGACCGTGATGACGAAATCGTCAGCGGTCTTCACGTTGAGATAGGCGCGGATGATGATCACCACCCAGGCCACCGCTATCAAGCCAAACAGGATTTGAGTGTTGCGGGACGTCATGATGCCCCCCGCATCTGCCCTTAGTTCTTCGCCTTGTCGACCAGCTTGTTCGCACCGATCCACGGCATCATGGCGCGAAGCTCGGCGCCTGTCTTCTCGATCGGATGCGCTTCGGCGGCTTTGCGCGCAGCTTTCAGCTCAGGCTGGCCAGCGCGGTTGTCGAGCACGAAGTTCTTCACAAAGCGCCCGGCCTGAATGTCTTCGAGCACGCGCTTCATCTCAGCCTTGGTCTCTTGCGTTATGATGCGCGGGCCGGTGGTGATGTCGCCATATTCGGCGGTGTTCGAGATCGAGTAGCGCATATTTGCAATGCCGCCTTCATAGAGCAGGTCGACGATCAGCTTGGTCTCGTGGAGGCACTCGAAATAGGCCATTTCGGGCGCGTATCCCGCCTCGGTCAGCGTTTCGAAGCCCGCTTGAATAAGATGCGTGATCCCGCCGCACAGCACGGCCTGTTCACCGAACAGATCGGTCTCGCACTCTTCCTTGAAGTTGGTCTCGATGATGCCTGAGCGACCACCCCCAACACCGCTGGCATAGGCGAGGGCGACCTCGTGCGCCGCGCCGCTTGCGTCCTGGTGAATGGCGATCAGGCAGGGCACGCCGCCGCCGCGCTGATATTCGGAGCGCACCGTGTGGCCCGGACCCTTGGGCGCTATCATGATGACGTCGATGTCGGCAGGCGGTTCGATCAGGCCGAAATGGACGTTGAGACCATGCGCGAAGGCAAGCGCTGCGCCCGGCTTCATGTTGCCCGCCAGATCGTTCTCCCAGATGCTTGCCTGATGCTCATCGGGCGCAAGGATCATCAGGATATCAGCCCACTTGGCCGCGTCGGTGTTGGAGAGCACCTTGAACCCGGCATCCTCGGCTTTCTTGGCGCTGGACGATCCTTCGCGCAGCGCAATCGCCACCTCGGCGACGCCGCTGTCGCGCAGGTTCTGCGCGTGCGCATGGCCTTGCGAGCCGTATCCGAGAATGGCGATATTCTTCGATTTGATGAGGCCAAGATCAGCGTCGGCGTCGTAATAGACTTTCATGGGTGTTCCCTTGGGTATCGTGTGAAACTGAGTGTTTGAGAAAGAGTGTTCAGGCGCTCTTGAGGCCGCGCATCATACCAACGACGCCGGAGCGTCCGACGCTGACGAGGCCCAGATCGCGCATCAAAGTGATGAAACTGTCAATCTTGTCCGGCGCGCCGGTGAGCTCGAAAACGAAGCTCTCGGTCGTGGTGTCGACCACATTGGCGCGGAAGATTTCCGCCACGCGAAGAGCTTCGACGCGCGCTTCGCCTTTGCCAGCGACTTTGATGAGCGCGAGTTCCCGCTCCACATGCGGGCCCGCAGCGGTGAGGTCGAGGACCTTGTGCACCGGCACCAGCCGTTCCAGCTGTGCTTCGATCTGGTCGATCACTTCGGGCGGACCGTTGGTGACGATGGTGATCCGGCTGACCGCGTTGTCCTGTGAGATATCCGCGACGGTCAGACTGTCGATATTATAGCCACGCGCGGTGAACAGCCCAGTGATCTTGGCGAGGATACCCGGCTCGTTATCGACGGTGACGGCGAGGACGTGCCGTTCGCTTTCGGCTTTGGCGATTTTCATGGTGAGTGTGCCCCTAGACCAGCGCCTTGGCTTCGTCGTCCATCGTGCCGTCGACCCGGTCGCCGTAAAGCAGCATGTCGGTGTGCGCGGCGCCGGACGGGATCATCGGCAGGCAATTGGCGTCTTGCGCGACGCAGCAATCGACCATGACGGGTCCATCGTGCTCCATCATGCGGATGATCCCGGCGTCCAGATCGCCTTCGTTCTCGATTCGGATGCCCTTCCAGCCATACGCCTCAGCTAGAGCGACGAAATCGGGCAGGCTGTCGGAGTAGGAGTTGGAATAGCGGCTCTCATAGGTCAGTTCCTGCCACTGGCGGACCATGCCCATATATTCGTTGTTCAGGATGAACACCTTGATCGGCAGGCGGTATTGCGAAGCGGTGCCAAGCTCCTGGATGTTCATCTGGATTGAGGCTTCGCCCGCAATGTCGATCACCAGCGCATCGGGGCAGCCAAGCTGCGCGCCGATGGCGGCCGGCATGCCATAACCCATCGTGCCAAGCCCGCCGCTGGTGAGCCATTTGTTGGGGCTCTCAAACCCGTAATATTGCGCGGCCCACATCTGGTGCTGGCCGACCTCTGTCGAGACGATGGGTTCTTTGTGCTTCGTCAGCGCGTGCAGCCGCTCGATCGCCTTTTGGGGCATGATCATCTCGGGATGCTTTGCCGATTTTTCGGGATAGGCGAGGCATTCGCGCGCGCGCCAACCGGCAATCCGCGCTTTCCACTCACCCAAATGCTGGGGTTTGCGCTCTCCCCAAGCGGCGATCAGCTGGCCGAGCACCGCCGCGCAATCGCCGACAAGGCCCAAGTCCACCGGAACCGTCTTGTTGATCGAGCTGCGATCGATATCGATGTGGAT
>JBCBYM010000183.1:0-4849 GCA_039815865.1 Pseudomonadota bacterium | reverse complement strand
GGGTCATGGCGTGTCTCCACAGGCGAGGATTCCGACGAGATCGTAAATCAAGCCCTGCTTGGCCCATATCTCTCCGACTTCGAGCCCTTCCATAGTCGTCGCAAACACCATTGACCGGCCAAGCTTGGGCAGCATCACGCTTTCCAGATTGTACTTGCCGATGCCGCCTTTGCGCTGAACAACCGTGATCGGCGTTTCGCAGGCTTCGTGTTGGACGTCGAACACCCATTGGCCCAGCGCCATCGTGCTGAGCGCGGGGTTGCCCGTCCAGAATTCGGCGCGCGCGCCGTCCGAGGCCATATCGGCTTCGTAGCCTTTCATCATGTTCCAGTTGAACACGATCAGATCCATCAACGTTCCCCCCAACGCGCCGGAGGCGCCGTAGGACGGGATTGCGGTGTTTTCGGGCGCCGCCATGGCGTAATAGCCGCCGATATTCTGTTCGGTCAGCATCACAGGGGTGGAGGGACCGGTTTCCGGCTTGCCGCCGAAATAGCCGGTGGTGAGCATAAAGTCGGCCGTCTCAAAGCTCAGCTCATCAAACGCAGCGCCCAGCACGATGTAGTCGCAATTGTTATAGCTCCACCCTTTTTCGGGCGGGGCGGAACGCTCTTTCAGACACCAATCAAGGCCGTGCTCGCCCGGCGAATTGTAGAAAGCGGGCCATGTGTTGGCGCCCCTGTCGGTATCGTTGGGATTGCGCAGGCCGCTGCGGTGCTGAAGCAGCTGGCGAATAGTCGGGACTTGCGCATCCCCTTCAATCTGAGGCACAAATTCCGAAATCGGCGTGTCGAGCGAATAGCCGTTGGCATCAAGCTCTTCAGTAATCCGAGCCGCGAGCACTTGCTTGGTGACCGAGGCGTAGGGCCATAACACCGGCTTGCCGTCGAGCTCCCCATACCCTTGCGCATCAAGATCGGCGCTGACCGCATTGACGAGCAGCAGGCCGCCCATGTCGATCATAACCTCACCCTGGAAGCCGGCGGCCAGCGTAGCCGCGACGATGGCTTCGCCCGCTTTGGCGCGGGCGTTCATGTTTCGGCCATCGAGAGGTTTTGAAATGGTGCCTTTGAAGGCCTTTGCGCTTTCCACTCTCATCGAGACCGGCGCTGTCTCTTGCGCCAAAGCCAGCGCGCTTGTGCAACCAAGGCCAAGAGCAATGAGATTCGCGCGCAGTGTCCGCATGATGGGGGCCTATTCCTTTCGACTTCCAGGCTTTGTGACAGCTACGGCAGCCAGTTCAGCGGGGATGTCTTCTTCTGCGTATGTGGGGAAATCGAAGGCGGCAAGCGGATAGAACGGCACGCCCAAGTCGACTGATCCCAGGGAGCGATCGATTAGCGCGCATTCAGCGATCACTTCGCCGCCTTCCCGAGCAGCCGCGGCAATCGCCTCCCGGCTGGAAAGGCCCGTGGTTACGACATCTTCGACCATCAGCACTTTGGCCCCAGGCTCAAGCGCGAAACCGCGGCGCAGGTGAAAGACCCCTTCGGGCCGCTCCAGAAACAGAGCGTCCTTGTCAAGGACGCGGGCAACTTCATGGCCGATGATGATGCCGCCCATAGCCGGGCTGACAACGGTGTCGATCCGCTCAAGGATTTCCTTGGGAATGCCGGCTACAACGGCCTGCGCTAGCCGTCCCGCTCGCGCCGGATGCATCAGCACCCGGGCGCATTGCAGGTAATGTCCACTATGGCGCCCGGAAGAGAGCTTGAAATGGCCTTCCAATAAGGCACCACTGGCGCGGAATTCCGCGAGCACATCTTGTGTGGTCAAGGGCTTGGAGTGAGACACTGACATGGGAAAACGATCCGAAAAAGCCGTGGGAAAAGGCGTTGGCTTGCGCGTGCAACATGGCGCCTTGCATATTTTTCTCCCTAGAAGCGCTTGAGGGTATCGGCAAGCGCGGCTAATAGAGCGACAACATTGGCTTTAGTGCCGATGCAACGCCGTTTGGAAGCATCCCTGCTACAGGGAACCGGTTTCTGAGCGGCATGGGATCAAGACTTACAAATTTTGGGCACATGAACATGGGTCATAAGATCGGCCAGATGAAGGTCACCATCATCGCAATTCTCGCGGCTGTGGCGGCGCTCGTTGCTCCCGCTGCAATGGCGCAAGACGAGGCGCCGTCCACCGAGGCCGGCGCTGAAGCGGTTGAGGCTGCACCCGAGAGCGCTTACACACCGATGGCGCCGACCGTGGGCAAGGGGCAACCATCCAACCCTCTGTCGGATGAGCCGAACGCGATGATGAAGTCGCTGACGTTCCAGGACCAATACACCGAAACCGGTGCCTATGCCCTTGGGATGCACGATTACCTGCTGATGCCGGTCATTACTTTTATCAGCCTGTTCGTGCTTGGCCTGCTGCTTTACGTCATTTTGCGCTTCAGCCGGCGCGCAAACCCGGTGCCCTCTAAGACAACGCACAACACCGCGATCGAAGTGGTTTGGACGATCCTTCCGGTTCTGATCCTTGTTGTTATTGCGATCCCGTCGATCACGCTTCTGGCGCGCCAGTACGAGACGCCGCCGGAAGAGGCCGTCACGATTAAGGCGATCGGCTACCAGTGGTATTGGGGGTACGAATATCCCGACCATGGCGGCTTTGAAGTCATTTCAAACATGAAGAAAAAAGCCGACGCTCTGGCTGACGGAGAGCCTTATCAGCTTGCGGTCGATAACCGGATGGTTGTCCCCGTTGGGGTGCCGCTGCGCATTCAGACGACGGGTGCCGATGTGATCCACGCTTTTGCGGTGCCCTCACTCTGGTTCAAGCAGGACGCGGTGCCTGGACGGCTTAATGAAAAGCTGCTGACGATCGAAGAGCCGGGCGTCTATTATGGCCAGTGTTCTGAGCTGTGCGGCACTCTGCATGGCTACATGCCGATTGCGGTCGAAGCGCTGCCGATGGAAGAGTTTGAGGCCTGGGTGCTGGAGCAGGGCGGCGAAGTCCCTGGGGCTGAGGTTGCTGATACCGAAGGCAGCGCTGAGGAAGAGCCAGAGCAAGTGGCTCTGGCCGACTGAACCGAACCGAATTCGAATTTACCGTATCAATTGCGAAGCTGAGAGAAACTGAACCATGGCCACCACTGCTGAAGGTTTCGAGGCACACCACGAAGATCACGCCGATCACAAGCCGGGCTTCTTTGCCCGTTGGTTCATGTCAACGAACCACAAGGACATCGGCACGCTGTACCTGATCTTCGCGATCGTTGCAGGGATTGTGGGCGGTGCCATTTCAGGCATCATGCGCGCTGAGCTCGCCGCGCCCGATATTCAGTACCTGCACTGGTTTGCGGGCTCCTCGCCTGAAGATCTCGCCGCAATCGGCCACATGTGGAACGTCTTTATCACGGCCCATGGCCTGATCATGGTGTTCTTTATGGTGATGCCGGCCATGATCGGTGGCTTTGGTAACTGGTTTGTGCCGCTCATGATCGGCGCGCCGGACATGGCCTTCCCTCGTATGAACAATGTTTCGTTCTGGCTGACGGTTGTTGGTTTCTTCAGCCTGTTGTTCTCAATGTTTGTCCCCGGGGGAGGCGGCCTTGGTGCTGGTGTTGGCTGGACGGTCTACGCGCCGCTTTCGACGACGGGCTCGGTTGGGCCTGCGGTGGACTTTGCGATCTTCTCGCTCCACTTGGCAGGAGCTGGCTCGATCCTGGGCGCGACCAACTTCATCACCACCATTTTCAACATGCGCGCGCCAGGTATGACCCTGCACAAAATGCCGCTGTTTGTGTGGTCGGTTCTGGTCACGGCCTTCCTGCTGCTGCTCGCCCTGCCGGTTTTGGCCGCTGCGATCACTATGCTGCTGACGGACCGCAACTTTGGCACGACCTTCTTTGATCCCGCCGGTGGCGGCGACCCTGTTCTCTACCAGCACCTGTTCTGGTTCTTTGGCCACCCCGAGGTCTACATCATGATCCTGCCGGGCTTTGGCATGATCAGCCAGATCGTGGCGACCTTCAGCCGCAAGCCTGTCTTCGGCTATCTCGGCATGGCCTACGCCATGGTTGCGATCGGCGTTGTCGGCTTCATCGTGTGGGCGCACCACATGTACACGGTCGGCCTCGACGTGAACACGAAGATGTACTTCACCGCCGCGACCATGGTCATCGCCGTTCCGACCGGCGTGAAGATCTTCAGCTGGATTGCGACGATGTGGGGCGGCAGCCTTGAGTTCAAGTCGCCGATGGTCTGGTCACTGGGTTTCATCTTCCTGTTCACCGTGGGCGGTGTGACGGGTGTGGTGCTCGCCAATGGCGGCATCGATGACAACCTGCACGACACCTATTACGTGGTCGCGCATTTCCACTATGTGCTTTCGATGGGCGCTGTGTTCTCGATGTTCGCGGGCTTCTATTACTGGTTCCCGAAGATGAGCGGCCGGATGCACTCCGAATTGCTCAGCCACATCCACTTCTGGCTGTTCTTCATCGGTGTGAACGTCGTGTTCTTCCCGCAGCACTTCCTGGGCATGCAAGGTATGCCGCGTCGCTATCCCGACTACGCCGAGGCTTTCACCTTCTGGCACGAGATCAGCACGCTGGGCTATTGGATCACGGCTCTCTCGCTCATCCCGTTCTTCGTGAACATCGGTTACGCGCTGTTTGCGGGTCGCAAGCCGGGCAACAATCCCTGGGGTGAAGGCGCAACGACGCTGGAGTGGACGCTGTCCAGCCCGCCGCCGTTCCACCAGTTCGAAACCCTTCCGGTGATCGAAGACCACCAGGATTATCACGATCATCGCCCCGCCGCTCAGCCGGCGGAGTGATGCGCGCTGCGTGAAGGTGGCTCGATCCTGGATCTGGCCCCACAAAAGAGACTACGGGGAGCGCGCC
>JBCBYM010000182.1:0-4937 GCA_039815865.1 Pseudomonadota bacterium | reverse complement strand
CTCGACGTGCCGCTTGCGCTGGCCGCGCCGCAATGCCGCCTGGTGGCGCTGATCAAGCCGCAATTCGAGGTCGCTCGCGAAGAGGTCGGCAAAGGCGGCGTGGTGCGCGACCCCGCGCTTCATGCCCGGGTGTGCGGCGAGGTTCGCGCATGGTTAGAGGGGCTTGGCTGGCACGTTGAAGGCGTTGTCGAAAGCCCGATCACCGGCCCCAAGGGCAATGTCGAGTTTCTGGTAAGCGCGGTGCGCGCTTAGGCATCCTCAAGCTCCAGCGCGCTGATCTTGGCGTCCAGATCAATCGGAATTTGCGCCAGCACATCAACCCCGCTCGCCTTTTCATAGGCCGCCTCGCCATGCTCCGCCACCAGTTCGGCGTGGCGCGCGTCGCGTTCGCGCAGCAGATCGGCGATTTCCTCGCGGTAGAGCGCGACCATGGCGGTGACGAAGCGGTTGACGAGGTCGTCTTCCTTGGTGTCGTCGACGTTGAAGGCGGGCAGATGCTCAATCATCACATCGGCGGGGTAGAGAAACTCGTTGGTGATGTAGCGATTGGTCGCAAACCAGGCGCGCGGAATGCCCAGCGTGTTGATCGACAGGCCAATCAGATGCGTCACATGCGCCTTCGCGTCCTCACCCTGAGGCGGCCAGACCTTGGGCTCCAACCCCTCGGGCAATTGCGTGCGGTGGAGGAAGAGGTGGAAGTGGCCGTGCTCATCCTCGTCGCGGTTTCCCTCGGCGTGGACGTGGTAATACCAGCGCGCTTTGCAACTGGCTGAGCGCGCGTCGGCCTTGGGGTAATGCGTCCAATAGGTCGCGCCGTCTTCCGGGATCACGCGCAGCATGAGCGGCTTTTGTTCAGCCGCCATGGCGGTGATGGTTTCGATCACGGTGAGAGCGGCGTCTTCTTGCGTCATAGCTTTCATCTTCGATGGCACGTCTGGTTTTGGATCGAACTCTATTACGGCGTCACGATCAAGCGATTGACCGGAATCAAAAAGGGCCAGCAGCAACCTGTTCGTTGCCGCCAGCCCTCTTGTTACACGCTCAAAGCGGCGTGGCTGCGGTGCCGATTACTCGGGAGCAGCTTCGCACTCAGTGGCTTCGCACTCAGTGGCTTCGCATTCGGTTGCTTCGCACTCAGTGGCTTCGCATTCGGTCGCTTCGCACTCAGTGGCTTCGCACTCGGTCGCTTCGCAGACAGGAGCTTCAACCGAGGTGGCATCAGGCTCGGTGGCGGCTTCTTCAGCGGGAGCCGAGCAAGCAGCGGTGGTGACAGCGAGACCGCCAGCAACGGCGAGCATCGAAGCAAAGTTGGTCTTTTTCATGTGAGTGTTCCCCTTATTGGGCCCTAAACATTGATGGGGCGCTTAAGTCATTATCCTTGCCAACGAGTCCCCGAATCGCGGCAAGATTGTGGCAACGCTAGCACATTGATGGCTGAGCGCTATTCCTATTCGCATTCTTTACCCAAAACGCGGCTGTGCGTGGTGCGCGCGCGCTGGAGTGCGTTGTCTCCAAGGCGCGCAAAACGGGCGCAAGTGTCTCAATCTGGGCTGGTTTGTCGCGCCTTGGCGGCTCGCGATTGGCCTTGGCCCAAGGCTCGTGTATCGGATGCACACGCAGCGCGGTTAACGATGATTCCATCACGCAGTCCGCCAAATGTGGCGAAGAATGCGCCTGGTTCGGGGACGGAGAAGCAATGAACTTTCTGGCATCCAAAGCCCAGTTGCGCGCCAGCTTTTTGCGCTGGTCGCTGTTTTGCGTGCCTTTGATCCTCTTGATCGGGTTTCTGGGCGGGCAATTGGGCAGCCCCAATACGTTCTGGTTCCAGAACCTCAACAAGCCCGCCATCTTCCCGCCGCCGGCCGCCTTCGGAATTGTCTGGTCGATCCTGTTTGTCATGGTCGGCTTTGCGCTCGCCACCGTGATGAGCGCCTTGGGCGCCTATCGGCGCGGCCTCGCGGTTGCGCTGTTTGCGCTCCATTTTGCTATCACCACCGCCTGGACCGCGGTCTTTTTCGGCCTGCAGAACATGTTGGGTGGGCAGATCGTGCTTGGCCTTGCGTTGGCCACCTTGCTGCCGGTCTTGTGGACGTTCTTTCGCGTGCGCCCGGTCGCGGCCTATCTGCTGGTGCCTTATTTCGGGTGGCTGTGCTTTGCGAGCGCGCTCAACTACCAGTTCATGACTGAGAACCCGGATGGCGGCGCTGTCACGCAAAGCGGCGCGGCGGTTGAGGTGAAGCTCTAGCGGCTCGCCCTCCTCCCTCCCGCACGCGGGCCAAAAGCCTCTGGACAAGCCGTCTTGCGAGGACCAAATAGCGCCTCATGCAAAGCGAAAACCCGATCATCGCCGACTTCGTCAAACTCGCCAACAGCGCCGCTGGCACCATGGCCGGCATGACGCGAGAGGCCCGCGAAAGCGCGCGCGAACGCATGCGTGAGGCGATGGGCGGAATGGATTTCGTCAGCCGCGAAGAGTTCGACACCGTCAAGGCCATGGCGCAAAAAGCGCGCGAGCAGGCCGACGCACTCGAAGCCAAGGTTGCCGAGCTGGAAGCCAAGCTCTCGGGCCAGTAACCGGTGGAAGAGCGCTGGGCATGAACCTGCGCGCGCCCGCTATCCTCATCGCCAGCCGGCCGCACGCCGAAACCGCCGCGATTGCGCGCCTTCTCACGCAGGAGCACGGCCTTGTGGCCGGGTTCGTCGCCGGCGGGCGAGGGCGCCAGCTGCGTCCCGTCCTGATCCCGGGCAATATCGTCGATCTGGAGCTGCGCGCGCGCTCCGCCAGCCAATTGCCCTTTGCCCGCCTGGAGCTTGTGACCAGCCGTGGGCCGTGGCTCACCGAACCGCTTCCCGCAGCCGCGATTGGGTGGGCCTGCGCGCTCACCGCCACCGTTCTGCCAGAGCGTAACCCCTATCCCGGCCTCTACCCCGCGCTTGAGGCGCTGCTCGATGCCATTTGCAACGCCCCTTCGGCGCGAGGCTGGCTGGCGGCGATGAACCTGTATGAGGCGATGCTGCTGCGCGAGCTTGGCTATGGGGGTGAGAAGCCCGACCGGGACGCCGCGTTCGAGCAGCAATTCGAAGCCTTCCGCCAGATGCATGGGCCCCTTGCGCGCTATCTGCTTGCCGATGCGCGCGGCGATGTTATGGCCGCGCGCGTAAATCTGGGCGAGCGGCTGGCCAAGATGATAGGATAAGGGTGTAAGCGTGAAGATTGCGGTTTTGGCGGGCGATGGGATTGGCCCTGAGGTGACGGCTGAGGCTGTGCTCATGCTCGAAGCGCTCGGTCTGCCCGGCCTGACGTTGACCCATGCTGATGTCGGCGGCGCCGCTTACAAAAACCACGGCCACCCGCTTCCCCCTGCAACGCTTGAGGCGGCGCGCGCGGCGGACGCGGTGCTGTTTGGAGCGGTGGGCGATCCGACATGCGACGCGCTTGAGCGGCACTTGCGCCCCGAACAGGCGATCCTGGGCCTGCGTAAAGAGCTCGAACTGTTCGCCAATTTGCGCCCTGCAAGGGTGTTTGCGGGGCTCGAACACCTCTCCCCGCTGCTGCCCGACATCGCCCGCAGCCTTGATTTGCTGATCGTGCGCGAACTCAACGGCGATGTGTATTTCGGCGACAAAGGCATTCGCGAGAGCGCCCATGGCGGGCGCGAAGGGTGGGACATGATGTCCTACAACGAAGCCGAAGTGCGCCGCATTGCTGAGGTTGCCTTTCGCGCCGCGCGCCAAGCCGGCGTGGGCCTGACCAGCGTCGACAAGGCCAATGTGCTTGAAGCTAGCCAGGTCTGGCGCGAGGCCATGATTGAGGTCGCCAGCGGTTACCAAGACGTCGCGCTCTCGCACATGTATGTCGACAACGCCGCGATGCAGATCATCTCCAACCCCGCTCAGTTCCGGGTGATGGTGACGGGCAATCTGTTTGGAGACATCCTCTCCGATCTCGCCAGCGCGGCGGTGGGATCGATCGGGCTGTTGCCCAGCGCCTCGCTCGGTAGCCGCCAGACGGATTTCGGGACGTTTGGCCTGTATGAACCGATCCACGGCTCGGCGCCTGATATTGCAGGGCAGGGCAAAGCGAACCCGATGGCGACGATCCTGTCCGCGGCGATGATGCTGCGGCATTCCTTTGGAATGGAGGCGGAGGCCATGCGCATCGAAGCGGCGGTTTCCAAGGCTCTGGCCGACGGCGTGCGCGGCGGCGATCTTGGCGGCGATATGGGCTGCGAGGCCATCGGCGCGGCGGTGCGCGAGCGGCTCTGACACTCCCATGTCGCTGTCCCTTGCGATCATCCTGCCCACGCTCAACGAACGCGGCAATCTTGGCCCGCTGGTGGAGCGGATTGAGAGCGCGCTTGGGCCAATGATCGGCGAGGCGGGCTGGGAAGTCCTCATCGTCGATGACGACAGCAAGGATGGCACCGCGGACGAAGGCCGCGCGCTGGCGCTGACCGATACCCGCGTGCGCGTGATCCAGCGGATTGGCCGCCGGGGCTTGGCGAGCGCGGCGATTGAAGGGTTTTGCGCGACAGCCGCGCCCTATGTCGCGGTGATGGACGCCGATCACCAGCACGATCCCGCGCTGCTGCCCAAAATGCTCGAAGCGCTCCAATCGGGCGAGGCGGATATTGGCGTTGCCAGCCGCTTTGCGGAGGGCGCGAGCACTGAGGATTGGGCCAATCCCGAGCGTGAGAAGCTCTCCGGCTTTGCCAACGCGATTGCCCGGCGGATTACGGGCGTCGAGCTGTCCGATCCGATGAGCGGCTATTTCATGCTCCCCACCGCGACCGCGCGCGCGCTGGTGCCGCGGCTTTCCGGGATTGGCTTCAAGATCCTGCTCGACGTGCTGGCGACCTCGGATGCGCCGATGCGGGTCCGGGAATTTCCGCTCAACTTTGCCGCCCGCCGTGAAGGAACCAGCAAATTGGACCGCG
>JBCBYM010000181.1:0-4984 GCA_039815865.1 Pseudomonadota bacterium | reverse complement strand
CTTCTTTAAAATCGATATCCTGCCAACAGGATCAAAGGACCCGTTTGCGCTGCGCCGCGCTGCGCTGGGCTATCTGCGACTTGTGCAGGCCAATGGGCTTAGACTTTCGATTGATACTGTTGTTCATGCTTGGGACGGGCAGCCGCGCGCTGATCTGGCTAGTAAACTGGCGGATTTTCTGGTGGACCGCCTCGCCGTGCAGCTGCGCGATGAAGGGGTGCGCCACGACTACATTAATGCTTCGCGCGATTGGGAAGGCGCGACGGATATGCGCATTGATCGTATTGAAGCGCGCTCGCGAGCGCTCTCAGCGTTTCTTGAGACCGATGATGGCGCCAACTTGCTCGCAGGGTACAAGCGCGCGGCCAACATCCTCAAGAAGGAAGAGTGGAGCGATGATGTCGAAAAACCGCTTTCCTACGCGCCCGAAGATGCCGAAAAGGAACTCTCCGACGCGCTCGCACTCGCCGATCCCAAAGCTACGGATTGCGTGAAGTACGAACGCTTCGAAGACGCGATGGCTGCCCTCGCGGGCTTGCGTAGCGCTGTGGACCGGTTCTTTGACAATGTGGTCGTTAACGCCCCTGAGGAGGACAAGCGCGCCGCGCGTCTTGCGCTGCTTGCGCGTTTCCGCAATGCGGTCCACCGGGTTGCCGATTTCAGCCGGATCGAGGGGTGATCTCTTTCCGCCTTTATACAGTGTAACCTGTGTCTCCTACACGGCGATAGAAGAAGGTAAGAAACGCGTGAATACGGTCTATCCCTTTGGCGGCTCTGCGCCGCACAGTGACCCCCGCCAGAAGGACAAGACCGTCACCGGAGGCAAGGGCTCTAACCTGGCCGAGATGGCGAGCATTGGGCTGCCGGTGCCTCCAGGCTTTACGATCACGACCGAAGAATGCGTGCGCTACCTTCAGGATGGCCTCGGCGAATCGGGCGCGTTTCGCGAAGATCTGCGCGCCGAAGTGATGGCTGCGCTCGCGCATATTGAGAGCGCAGTGGGCAAGACCTTTGGCAACGCCGCTGATCCGTTGCTGGTCTCGGTGCGTTCAGGCGCGCGGGTTTCGATGCCGGGGATGATGGACACCGTCCTCAACCTCGGTCTCAACGATGAGACGGTTGAGGGCCTGGCGTCGACCAGCGGCGATGAGCGCTTTGCCTGGGACAGCTATCGCCGCTTTGTGCAGATGTATTCGGACGTGGTGCTTGGGATCGATCACGGCCTGTTTGAAGAAGCGCTGGAGATCGTCAAGGAAGACAACGGTTTCTACGCCGACACTGAGCTCTCGGCTGACGATTGGCGCGCGTTGGTCGCCGAGTTCAAGGCCATTGTGGCCGATGAGCAAGGCAAGCCGTTCCCGCAGGATGTGACCGAGCAGCTCTGGGGCGCCATCGCAGCGGTGTTCGACAGCTGGGATTCGGACCGGGCAAAGGTCTATCGCCGCTTGAACGATATCCCGGCCGACTGGGGCACCGCGGTCAACGTACAGGCGATGGTGTTCGGCAATATGGGCGAGACAAGCGCCACCGGCGTCGCGTTCACTCGCGATCCGGCCACCGGCACGAGGGTCTACTTTGGCGAATACCTCATCAACGCGCAGGGTGAGGACGTCGTCGCCGGTATCCGCACGCCGCAATACCTCACCAAGACCGCGCGCGAAGAGGCGGGCGCAAAGCCGCTTTCGATGGAAGAATCGCTTCCTGATGCGTATGGCGAGCTCGCCCGCGTCTTCGACCTGCTTGAAAAGCACTACCGCGACATGCAGGACATCGAATTTACGGTGGAGCGCGGCAAGCTGTGGATGCTGCAGACCCGCTCGGGCAAGCGCACAGCGAAGGCGGCGCTCAAAATGGCGGTCGATATGGTGGACGAGGGGCTTATCACCAAGCCCGAAGCGGTGAAGCGCATCGATCCGATGGCGCTCGATCAGCTGCTGCACCCCACGCTCGATCCCGAAGCGCCGCGTAATGTGCTCACCGCCGGGCTGCCGGCGTCGCCGGGTGCGGCGGCGGGCAAGATCGTGCTTGACGCGGACACAGCCGAGCAATGGGCGGGACGCGGCGAGAAGGTGATCCTGGTGCGGGTGGAGACAAGCCCGGAGGATATCCACGGCATGCACGCAGCCCAGGGCATCCTGACCGCGCGCGGCGGGATGACCAGCCACGCCGCCGTTGTTGCGCGCGGCATGGGGCGTCCTTGCGTCTCGGGCGCGAGCGCGGTGTCGATCGATCGCGCGACTCGCACGCTTCGGATCGGCTCGCAGGAGCTTAAGGAAGGCGATGAGATCACGCTCGACGGCGCGAAGGGTCAGGTGATGCTCGGCATCGTGCCCACGGTGGAGCCGGAGCTTGCGGGCGACTTTGGCACGCTGATGGAGTGGGCCGATGAGAACCGCCGGATGCGCGTGCGCACCAACGCCGAGACACCAGCGGACTGCAATATGGCGCGCCAGTTCGGGGCCGAGGGCATTGGCCTTTGCCGCACCGAGCACATGTTCTTCGACGCCTCGCGCATCAGCGCGGTGCGCCAGATGATCCTCGCCGAAGATGAGGTGGGGCGGCGCAAGGCGCTCGACCAGCTGCTGCCCGAACAGCGCAGCGACTTCACCGCGATCTTCGAAGTGATGGCGGGGCTTCCCTGCACGATCCGCCTGCTCGATCCGCCGCTGCATGAATTCCTGCCGCACGGCGATGCGGAGTTTGCTGAGCTGTCGGATGCGACGGGGCTGGGTGTCGATCACCTCAAACGCCGTGCGGGTGAGTTGCACGAGTTCAACCCAATGCTGGGCCATCGCGGCTGCCGTCTGGGTATCACCTTCCCGGAGATCTACGAGATGCAGGCGCGCGCGATCTTCGAGGCCGCTTGCGCAGTGCAGAAGGAAAGCGGCGAAGCGCCTCTGCCTGAGATCATGATACCACTAGTGGCGACCCAAAAGGAGCTGGCTATCCTGCGCGCTCTGGTCAACCGGGTGGCAGAGGAAGTCTTTGCCGAACAAGACGTCACCGTCGCTTACCTGGTCGGCACCATGATTGAACTGCCACGCGCCGCGCTGATGGCGGGCGAGATTGCGGAAGAGGGCGAGTTCTTCAGCTTTGGCACGAACGACCTCACACAGACGACGCTGGGCGTGAGCCGGGATGATTCGGCCAAGTTCCTCGCGCCGTACGTCGACAAGGGCATCTTCCCGCGCGATCCCTTCGTCACCATTGATATCGATGGGGTAGGGCAGCTGGTTGAGATGGCGGCGGAAAGTGGGCGCACGACCCGGCCCGACATCAAGCTCGGCATATGCGGTGAGCATGGCGGCGACCCGGCCTCTATCGAGTTCTGCGAGAATGTGGGCCTCGATTACGTCAGCGCCTCGCCCTACCGCGTTCCCATTGCCCGGCTTGCGGCCGCGCAAGCGGCGCTGGACTAAGTACCGGCAAGCGAGCGTCGCCCGGTCAAGGTGATAATCTCGAAGGTCTCGGTAACCTTCCCATCGCTCTCGGCGTGTTCGAGGAAAGCGCTGCGCGCGCGGTCAAAAGCGAGGCGGCTGAGCGGGGGTGGTTGGTCCGAGAGCGCGCTGCCAAGGCCCTGGTCGCGCAGATCGTGCACCAGCCTCTCGAGCGAAGAATAGCGCACGTTCAAAGTGTGCGTGTCGACCACCGGGTCCTTCCATCCCGCGCGTTGCAACAGGCCGGGCGCCGCGCGCGGATCGACCAATGGGTGGACGCGAGCAGCGGGGCGCTCAGGCTCGGCGGCGAGCATCGCGGCGCGCAGGCGTGAAAGACTCGCCCCGCCAAGAAAGCTGACGATCGCCAGACCGCCCGGCGCCAAAGCGTTGCGGATGTGGATCAGAGCACCGGGCAGATCGTTGACCGCGTCAAGCTGGCCGAGCACGCCGATAAAGTCGAAGCCGTCTTCGGGGTAAGGCGCTTCAAGATCAATCACACAGGGCACGGTGCCTAACCGGCCCGCCAGCGCATCGGGTACAGCGCCGATCAGCAAGGGGCGCTCTGGCGTATGACGGACAAAGGCGAGCCGCTCGAGCGTGTCGTCTGCCATTTCCTCCGCGATGAACCGCGCGGCATCCGGCTGATTGCGCCGCACCAAAGCGCGCGCCTCGCGACGCTGGCGACGCAAGGGGCTGAAGATGCGGGGGACATTCGGGTTCATGATGGCTCGAGGCTCTGGCGTGCTTGCCTTCACAGCGCAAGCCATGCGACACTCAATCCATGAGCCTTACGAGGGAAATTGCAGCCGGATTGCGACCTGTCATCGACTTAGTCTACCCGCCGCGTTGCCCTTTGTGCGGTGTGGCTGTGGCCAATGCGGGGGGCTTGTGTTTCGATTGCTGGAGCGAGCTTGAAACGCCGCCGGAAGCAGGGGTGGGTGAAAACGGGCACGCCGCGGTCATCGCGCCGACAATTTACAACTACGCCTCGCGCCAATTGGTGCTGAACTTCAAGCACGGAGCCAAGGTCACGCTGGCTGGATTGATGGGGCAGATGATGGCGGGGCTGCTTCCGGATGCTTCGGGTAAGGAGGCGCCGCTTCTGGTCCCGGTGCCACTTCACCGTTTGCGCCTGTGGGAACGTGGGTTCAACCAGGCGGCGCTCCTTGCGCGTGAGGTGGCCAAGCGTGGCAAGGGGGAGCTGTGCGTCGACGCGCTCATCCGGACAAAGCGAACGCCGAGTTTGGGTGGACTGGGCAAAGCGGCGCGCGAAGAGGCCCTGAGGGAAGCGATTGCCGCGCGCAGTTCAAGACAAGCGCGCATCCGGGGCCGCGATGTTCTGCTTGTCGATGACGTCTTCACCAGCGGGGCAACAAGCTCCGCGTGCATCAGCGCGCTTAACGATGCGGGCGCGCGTTCGGTTCGTATCGTGTGCTTTGCCAAGGTGGGCGCGGCGTAACCCGCGAAAGGTTACATCGGCAGCGCCCTGAAACGCGAAACGCCCGAGGCCATGAAGACCCCGGGCGCCACGTGACGAAACGGTTCTG
>JBCBYM010000180.1:0-5000 GCA_039815865.1 Pseudomonadota bacterium | reverse complement strand
TTTGATCGCCCCGGTGCTGCCTGGCCTCCTAGAGGAGATCACGGGCGAAGGGCTCGATCGCACGGCAGAGATCGGTGGCTGGCTCTTGTTCGCTTACGCGCTCATGCAGTTTCTATTCGCGCCCATCATTGGCGGCCTTTCAGACCGGTTCGGGCGTCGTCCGGTTCTGCTTATCACCCTTTTTGCGCTTGGGATCGACTATGTCATCATGGCGCTTGCCCCTGATCTGGTCTGGCTGTTTGTCGGGCGGATTATCTCAGGTATCATGGGAGCCAGCTGGGCTGCTGCCAATTCCTGCATCGCCGATGTGGCTAGCCCTGAGGAGCGCGGGAAACTCTTTGGTATCATGGGCGCAGCGGGCGGCAGCGGCTTTATCGTTGGTCCAGCGATTGGCGGGGTAATCGGTGAATACGGCGTGCGCCTGCCCTTTTTCGGCGCCGCGATACTGGGCATTGTCGGAGCCATTGTCGGCTATTTCATTCTTGAAGAAACGCTGCCACGCGAACGGCGCCGCGCCTTTACCCTGACGCGCGCCAACCCTTTGGGAACTCTAATCCAGATGAGCCGCAATCCGATCGTGATCGGCTTTATCGCGGTGGTCTTCTTCATGCAGCTGGCCGGGCAATCGCAGATGTCGGTGTGGTCCTATCACACCCAGCTCGTCTTTGGCTGGAGTGAGCTTCACATCGGCCTCAGTGTGGCTCTGTTCGGGATCATCATCGCTTTTGTGCAAGGCCTGCTGACCGGCCCGATGATCGCTCGGATCGGCCCTGCACGCACCGCGCTTGTGGGCTTTGCGCTCTCTTTCCCAGCCTTCTACCTCTTTGCCTTTGCCCATTCGAGCTGGATGATGATTGTCGGCATTCTGTTTGGCGGGCTTGGCGGTCTAACCTTCCCAGCCCTTCAACAGATGATGAGCGCTCGCGTTGCCGAAGACGCTCAGGGCGAGCTCCAAGGCGCGATCGCCAGCGCCATGAGCATCACCAGCATTATCGGCCCGCTAATCATGACCGCCACCTTTGGCGCCTATGCAGACCAGGAGGGGATCTATTTCCCCGGCGCGCCTTATCTGGTGGCAGCCGCGCTTTCCATGTGCGGCATTCTGATCGCGATATGGAACATCAGACGGATCGCTGCACCAAACGCGACGACCGGCCTATAGGCCCTGCGTGCCCCTTGGCGGCGAAGCGCGGTCTTCACAAACTGTCACGACTGGCCGATAGCGCCGGATTATGCGTGATCATGACACCGTCCCTTATTCGCTCGAAGCCCTGCCTGATGCGGAAAGCATCGCCCGCGCGCGCGCCCTTCGCGACCGTCTGAAAGAGCGCCGCACCTGCCGCTATTTCTCTGACGCGCCCGTCCCGCGTGAAGCGATCGAGGCCGCGATCGAAGCTGCCGGCACTGCTCCCAATGGCGCCAATCACCAGCCCTGGCATTTTGCTGTGGTCCACTCGGCCGAGAAGAAACGCGCCATTCGCGAAGCGGCCGAAGCCGAAGAACGGCGCTTCTACGGAGAGGACGGCGACAAACCCAAGGCAAGCGAAGAATGGCTCGACGCGCTCAGCGATCTGGGCACCGATGCGGACAAGCCGTTTCTGGAAACCGCGCCTTACCTCATCGTCGTCTTCGCGCAGCGCAAAGGCGGTATCGAAGAGGACGGCGCAACGCAGAATTATTATGTCAACGAAAGCGTTGGCATTGCGTGCGGAATGCTGATCGCGTGCCTGCACGAAGCGGGCCTCGCCACATTGACCCACACGCCCTCGCCCATGGGTTTCCTGCGCGAAGCGTGCGAGCGACCCGAATGGGAGAAACCCCTGATGATCGTCGTCGTGGGCCATCCCAGCGACGACGCGAGTGTGCCCGCGCACGCCCTCAAAAAGAAACCGTTGAGCCAGATCACAAGCTGGCTGTGAACGGCGTCGATCAGGCAGCGAGCGCCTTTTCAGTCGTGTTCTCGCTGGCGAGCAGATCGTAGGGATCAATCCCCTCCTCACGCCAGACCCGGTGGCATTCGCGGTAGAGCGTGGGCTCAGGAATGTTGAGCGCGGCGCGAACCTTATCAAGCGGCTGCTTCAACAGCTCACGGATCGGTTGCTCCAGTAATGTCGGCGCGCCGCGACCGGTGCGCTTGGCTTGGTTGACCGCGCCCATGACCGGCGCCTTGCTGGCGCGCATGCCCATCTTGATGTTGAGCGATCCCGCATAGCCGATCAGCAAGTGACCGTGAGTGGGGCTTTGGCCATGGGTAAAGAGCAGCACGCATTGTTCGCCCAGCGCATCGCGCCCGTAGCCGGTCAGAACATGGAAAAGATCGTGCGTGTCGCGCGAACGCTCCGAAAACCATTGCACGACATCGGAGTACTTGGTGCGACCAAGGCTTTCGCTCTCAGCCACGAGACCGGCGGCGGTGAGGCCTTCGTTCTCCATGAAGTCGCAATACGCGTGCGCGAGGCTGCCCTTGGGCGTCTGGCGCAAAGCCGCATGATCATCGAGTATTTCAGGAAGATACGGCTCGCTTGCGCGCAGCATCTCACCGCGCTCGGACAGGGCGAGCTTTTCAACGCGCGGCATGAAATCGCTCGAAGGAAGCGATTCGTAGATCTTGAAGACGAGGCTGGTGTCTTCCTTGTCCTTCATCAGCAGACGGAAATTCTTCCACGCGCGCATCGCCGAGTAACGCGGCTGCGGCCGATCCGGATGACGCAGGACTGTCCCGTCGGACGCGGTGATGGTGGTGTAGTCTTTGGTGGCCATGGTAAGAAGAAGCCTCAATCGGATGAACCAGATGCGCAGCCTAGCGCGTGTTACTTACACTAGTGTAAATAACCTAATTCAGTCCGATTTCAAATCCCTTTTTTGATCCCCCTCGGATGACACGAAGGAAAGCCTTAGGATATTGGCACATTCACGAGAGGCAGGATGTTCGCCAAATTTCCGGTTGTGATGCGACCATCCGCCGCCTCTTCCGCCTTGGGCTTTGCGCAATAGGCAATCCCGTATGTCGCCGCCTCGATCATAGGGATATCGTTAGCCCCATCCCCAATCGCCAGCGTTGCCGCACCCTCACCCAAGGCCGCCGCTTCTTCCGCCAGAACACGCGCTTTCGTACTCGCATCGCTGACCGGACCATCCAGCTTGCCGGTCAGAACACCGTCTTTAACTTCGAGCCGATTGCCAACAACCCGGTCAAAGCCGATCTGCTCACCGACTGTGTCAGCAAAGTGGTGAAAGCCGCCAGTGACCAGCACCGCGCGCGCGCCCTTTGCCTTGAGGCCCTGAACCAGTTCGCGCGCACCGGGATTGGGTCGGATGCGTTCGGCAAGGCAGCGGTCAATCGCGCTTTCGGGAAGGCCCGCCAACAGCCCTACCCGCTCGCGCAGCGCGGCTTCGAAATCGAGCTCACCCAGCATGGCGCGTTCGGTAATCGCCGCGATCTGATCCTTGATGCCGGCGTAATCGGCGAGTTCGTCGATGCATTCCTGGCCGATCATGGTCGAATCCATGTCCGAGACCAGCAATTGCGGAACGCGAACCGGCTCGTCGCTGCACAGCCAGTCAAAATCGGGGAAAAGATCATCGAGGCTCTCGTGCAGATCCTCAACGCTCGGGCCGCTCAGTTGCACCACGCCGTTGACGCCGCCCGCGCCCTCCATAACCTCAATTCCAAAGCCGATGATCACCGCATCCGCCTGCTGCACCCGACTTTCAAGCCGGGCAACGTCTGCTATGAGCCGGGCGATGGCCATTGAAGATTCTCCGAAAAACGGCGCGCCGGTGCGCCCTGTGGCGCTCATTGCAGGGCCAACCGCGAGCGGCAAGAGCGGTGTTGGGGTGGCGCTGGCCAAACGGCTTGAAGAAGCGGGCCGCAAGGGCGTCATCATCAACGCAGACAGCGCGCAGGTCTATTCGGACCTCTCAGTGCTTTCAGCGCGTCCCAGCGAAGAGGAAATGGCGGGCATCGAGCACCGCCTGTTCGGAGCGTGGGACGGGGCGAGCGCGTGTTCGGCGGCGCGCTGGGCCGAGGTGGCGCGCGAAGAGATAGCAAAGTGCCACGAGGCGGGCGACGTACCGATCCTCGTTGGTGGTACGGGCATGTACATCAAGGTCTTGCTTGAAGGCATCGCCCCCATTCCCGCGATCGAGCCGGAAATCCGCGAAGTGGTGCGCGCTATGCCGGTCGACATCGCTTACGAAGCGCTCATGATCGAGGATCCCGAGCGCGCCACCCAATTGGAGCCCGGTGACAGCCAGCGCATCGCCCGGGCGCTTGAAGTCAAGCGCTCAACCGGGGTGACCCTGGGCGATTGGCAGATGGCCAAGACCGGCGGCATCGCTGAAGAGATCGCTCTTTTCCCGCTTCTGTTGCTGCCGCCGCGCGAATGGCTCTACGAACGCTGCGACCAGCGGTTTGAGGTGATGCTCGATAACGGCGCCGTCGAAGAGGTCGAAGCGCTGCTGGCGCGCGATCTTGATCCCGAACTGCCGGTGATGCGCGCGATAGGCGTTCCGGAAATCGCCGCTCTCCTGCGCGAAGAGGCAACCCGCGAGGAAACACTTGAAGCCGGCGCTCAGGCAACGCGCAATTATGCCAAGCGGCAATACACGTGGTTCCGGCGCCAGACCGAGCCCGACTGGCCGCGGATTACGTCGGCAATTGAATCCGATAATATCGATTTGTCCGAATATTTTGACGCATTATTGCTCGATTAACGGTTGACGCCTTACAATGTGACGCATAACGACCCCCTCACAGCGGGCGGCGATGGCGTTTGCCAAGACCCTTGGTTTCCCGCTTCTATTGCGTATAAGCTTGCCGAGACTGCGGAAAGGAAAAGGCCCTAAGATCATGATTATTGTACGTCTCGTAGCAGGTGCAGGGTGATCTAGGCGTTTTCCTATAAGTGTCTTGGTCGGCCTGATGCGAATAAGCGCATTGGGCCGTTTTTGTTTTTGGCGAGTGAGTTTTTGGAGAACGACGTGTCCCAGCCTTCGGG
>JBCBYM010000017.1:0-28454 GCA_039815865.1 Pseudomonadota bacterium | reverse complement strand
GATGCTCGCTGGTGGAGTTGCGGGTGATTTGAACAGCGATGCGCGCGAATACGTCCAGGCGATCCTGACGTCGGTCGCGCAGCTTACTGAGCAGGTCGAGAATGTCCTTGATCTTTCGCAGAGCGAAGCAGGGCTGATGCCGATCTCAAAGGAGAAAATCGAGCTTCTGCCTTTCCTCACAACCCTTGTCCGCGAGCGTGAGGCGGCGATTGTCGAGGCAGGTCTTGGCCTTGACCTCAAAGGGAGAAAGGGCCGCTTTGCCATGGCCGACCCGCGCCAGTTGGCGCGGGCGTTGGGCCATCTCCTCGACAACGCAATCAAGGGCACGCCAACAGATGGCCAGATCCTGATTGAGATCCCCAAGCCGGGCCCTGAGGACGAATGGAGTGCGGCAATCGTCATTTCCGACAACGGCACGGGGATGAGCGCGGACACGCTCGCTCAGGCGCTGGGCGGCGTGAGTAAGGGCGGAGAAGGGAGTGGCGAGGCGCGCATCGGCCTTGGCCTCCCGCTCGCCCGACAACTTATCGAGTCGCACGGCGGGACACTCGAATTGACCAGCGAAGAGGGCGTGGGTACGACCGCGATCATTGTTCTGCCATGAGCGCCCAGACGGTGGTCTTGCCCGATCTTGCTGCGATGGAGGCGTATGGTGAGCGGATCGCCGCCCGGCTTCGCGCTGGCGATGTGGTGGCGCTCTCGGGCGGATTGGGGGCCGGCAAGACCACGCTGGCGCGCGCCATAATCGCGGCGCTTGGGTACGGTTACGAGGTTCCGTCGCCCACATTCACGATCATTGAGACCTATGACGACCAGGCACTGCGCGTTCCTGTCGTGCACGCCGATTTCTATCGCCTCGATGATCCTAGTGAGCTCGACGAGATTGGCCTTGATGATTATCGCGAGGACGCGGCGCTCATCGCGGAATGGCCCGACAAGGCCGGAGGCTTTGCGGATGAGGCGGCCTGTCTCGAAATCATGCTTGAAGCTGCGGAGGAAGGCCGGATTGCGATTGCGAGTGGGGGCACGGATTGGCACAAGCGGCTCCCATGAGTGAATTGCCCGATGGCTTGCATGATTTCCTGCGCAAAGCGGGGTGGGGGGACGCTGAGATCGATGCGATCCCTGGCGATGCCTCGTTCCGGCGATATTTTCGTTTGCGTCGCCAGGACGATGCTGGGAATGAAGAGGGCGCGATGCTGATGCACGCTCCTCCGCCGCATGAGGACCCTGAGCCTTTCCTGAAAGTTGCCGATTACCTCCACGCCCATTCGATGCGCGCGCCCCTGATTTATGCGAGCGATCCTAGGGCGGGCTGGGTCTTGCTTGAAGACTTCGGCAAGGATCGGATGCGCGACTGGATCGATGATCATCCCGAAGGCGAAATGCCCGCCTACGAAGCCGCGATTGACGCGTTAGTCGACCTCCACAAACGTCCCGCCGGGCCGTTTCCAGACTACGACATGCCCACTTATGATCGCGAAGTGGCACTGTTCACGCAGTGGTATTGCCCCGCGCACGCGCTTGATGTGGATGCGGCGGGCTATATGGCCGCCTGGCAAGAGGCGCTCGCCCCGCTGCTCGACAGCGCTAAGCCAAGGGTCACGGTGCTGCGCGATTACCATGCGGAAAACATCATGCTGCTGGGCCAGTCGCCGTCAGCGCCGCAGGGTTTGATCGATTTCCAGGACGCGCTGGTTGGCCATCCGGGTTATGATCTGGTGTCCCTGTTGCAAGATGCGCGCCGAGATGTCTCGGCTTCTCTCGAGGCTGCGATGCTTGAGCGGTATCGCGCCAAAGCGGGTGTTGAAGCGCTGGAAGAGTTCGACGCCGACTACGCCCGCCTCGGAGCGCAGCGCAACGCCAAGATTGTTGGCATTTTCTCGCGGCTCAACGCGCGCGATGGGAAGCCGCGCTACCTTGCCATGATCCCGCGCGTATGGGCCGCGATGGAGCGCGATCTGGCGCATCCCGCGCTCGCTCCTGTCGCTGCGTGGTTTGACGCCAATATCCCGGACAATCTGCGCAAAGCCAATGGAAGGCCCTAGAGCATGAGCGACACTCGTCCTTTGGCAAGCGACACAGCGATGGTGATGTCGGCCGGCCTTGGCAAGAGGATGCGTCCGCTCACCGCCTCGCAGCCCAAGCCGCTCGTGCGCGTGGCTGGCAAAGCCTTGGTTGACCACGCGCTGGACCGTCTGGATGAAGCGGGCGTTGCGCGCGCGGTTGTCAATGTGCACTATCTTGCCGACGCGCTGGAAGCCCACGTGCTAGAGCGCCGCTCACCCCGGGTGATTATTTCCGATGAGCGCGAGGAACTGCTCGAAACGGGTGGTGGGCTCATCAAAGCGCAAGACCATCTGCCCGATCCGTTCTTTTGCCTCAACGCTGACAACATCTGGCTTGACGGTCCGCGCAACGCTTTTGCCGACTTGTCGAGCCGCTGGGATCCCAAGGTTATGGACGCGCTCTTGCTGGTCGTCTCGCACACGCGCGCGGCCAATTTTGCAGGACAGGGCGACTTCTACATGGATCCGGTGGGCAAGCTTTCGCGGCGCAAACCGGGCCGGGTGGCGCCCTTTATCTACACCGGTATCCAGCTTGTCTCACAGCGCCTCTTGCGCGATGCGCCAGCGGGCAAATTCTCGACCAACATCTTGTGGAACCGCGCGATTGAGGAAGGGCGCTTGTTTGGCCTTTCCTTCACCGGTCAATGGTTCGAGGTGGGGACGCCGCAGGCTATCGCGCCCACGGAGCGAGCGCTTGAGCGTGGCTGAGGCGTGAGCACAAAAGGGCCCAAGGTCTACTCCATCGCCGCGCATCGCGGCTTTGCCGACGCGCTGGTGGCAGGCCTTGTCCCGCGCTACTCAGTTGGCGATCTGGGCCTAGCGCGCCTCACTTTGCTGGTGCCAAGCGCGCGCGCAGCGCGAACCATTTCCGAAGCCTTTGTGCGCTATACCGGTGAGACAGGCCAAGCGGGCATGCTTATGCCGCGCATGGTGACAGTTGGCGATCTTGATCTTGATGAGGCGCTGGGCGCTTTGCTTGATCCGCTGGGCGCCAGCGATCTGCCGCCCGCTGTGGAGCCGACCCGTCGGTGGTTCGAACTGGCGCGGCTTATCGAGGTGGAGATGAAAGCGCTTGGCAAGCCGCCTTTGCCTGGCGCAGCGAGGCTGCGTCTGGCTCGCGAAATTGCCAGTGCAACGGACCGCTTGCTGGTTGAGGAAAAGACACCCGATGATCTGATGAGCCCGGCTGTGCTCGATAGGCTGGGTGATTTGTCGGGGCATTGGCAGGCCTCGATCCTGCTGTTTGCGCGGGTCCAGGCGCGCTGGGCAGCGTTTCTGGGAGAACGCGGTGAAGTGGACGCGGCGACGCGGCGCAATCTTCTGTTCGATCGCGCCTGCACACATTGGCGCGCTAGCCCGCCTGAAACGCCGATCCTTGCCGCGGGAGTAACCAGCGCTTCGCCCGCGCTTGCTCGCCTCTTGAGGGTCATCGCCGATCTCCCCCAGGGTGGTGTGATCCTGCCCGACCTTGACCTGGCTATGGATAAGGAGGCCTGGGATGAACTGGGCCGTGCGGGCGCAGCGCCTGAACCGGGTGGAGAGGTCTTCGCACACTCCGACGCGCTCACACACCCGCAATATCATCTCAAGCTTTTGCTAGAGCGGATGAGCCTTGCGCGCGAAGAGGTACGCCCCTGGCACCGCAAGGGTCTGAGCGCGGCCGAACCGGCGCGCAGCCGCGCGATCAGCTCTCTGTTTCTACCACCGCAAGCCAGCCAGAGCTGGGTCACGCTTGAGGCGGATCGGCGCCGTTTGCCAGGCCTGCGCACCTTGACCAGCGCGACCAGCGAAGAAGAAGCGCAGGCGATTGCCTTGCTGGTGCGCGAGGCGCTGGAGGTGCCGGGCAAGCGCACCGCGGTGATCAGCGCGGATCGCTCGCTTGCGCGCAGGGTGGTTCAGCATCTGGAGCGTTGGGGTGTTGAAGCGGACGATTCGGCTGGTCGGGCGCTCTCGCTAACGCCAGCGGGACGGCTGTTTGCTCTTGTCGCTCAGATCGCGGGCGAGGGCGCGCCGGTTGTCCCGCTGGTGGCCGCGCTTAGCCATCCGCTGGTCGCGAGCACTGACATTGAGGCACGGCGCGAATGGCTTGCCCGTCTACGCGTCTTTGAACGGCGGCTGCGGGGGCCGGCTCTTGCCCCAGGGCTGGAGGCGTTGCGCCGCGTGGCCGAGGCCTCCCAAAATCCTGAAATCCAAGCGTGGTGGGACGATGTGGAGGCGATCCTCGCACCCCTGTTTGGCTTGCCGGATGACGTTGCGCTTGCCGATGCTCTCGATGCGGTGAGTGCGGCGGCTGAAGCGCTCGCAGGTGAGGCTGTTTGGGCGCGCGAAGATGGCCGTGCTCTTTCGCGTATGGTTGAAGATATGCGCTTTCACGCGGGCGAATGCGGGACAGCGCTGGCGCTTTCGGATTTCGCTGGTGCGCTGCGCGATGCGATGGATGAAATCGCCGTGCGCCCGCCTTATGGCGGGCACCCGCGTGTGAGTGTTTATGGCTTGCTCGAATCGCGCATGGCGCGCGCGGATCTGGTGATCTGCGCGGGCCTCAACGAAGGCACTTGGCCGCAATCCCCCTCAAGCGATGCGCTGCTTGCACCCGCTATCCTGCGCGCTCTTGGCGTGCCGGGAACCGAGTTTCGCATAGGCCTTTCCGCGCACGATCTGGCCGGAGCCATGGGCGCGCCTGAAGTGGTGCTAAGCCGGGCCATGAGAGACCAGGAGGGGCCTACCAGGCCTTCACGCTTCCTTTTGCGGGTTGAGGCGCTGCTGGGTGAAGAAGAGGCTGGCAAGCACCGCGAAGCGCGTGTGCCCGATTGGCTTCCCCAGCTCGATCGCGCCGCGCCGCGTGTGACCACCATCTATCCACGGCCTCAGCCCGATCCTGCACCAAATCTGCGCCGAGTCTCGATCAGCGCCACCGCATTGGATCGCCTTCTGGGCGACCCGTACCAGTTCTATGCGCAAAAGATCCTTGGTCTTAATAGGCTCGATCCACTGGCGGCAGACCCTTTCAGCGACCCGGCTCTGCGTGGCACCTTGGTGCACGACATCCTCGATACATGGCACAAGGCCCGTCTTGATCAACCCAACTTGCCGCTAGTGCCCTTTGCCGAAGAGGCTTTGGCCAAGCGTCAGCCGCACCCGCTTTTGTGGGGCTTGTGGCGACCACGGATCATGGCGGCCTTGGCGCGGTTTGAGCAGTGGATTGAGCTGGCCCACGAAGATGGTCGCCGGGTTGCGCTTACGGAAAGCTGGGGCGCGATGCAGTGTCTGGGCGTGACGGTGCATGGCCGCGCTGATCGGATTGATAAGCTGTCCGACGGGACATTGGCGATTATCGATTACAAGACGGGTGCCGCGCCGTCGAAAAGGGAGACTGCGGCGGGCTATCGCTTGCAGTTGGGCGTTCTTGGCCTGATCGCGCGCAATGGCGGCTTTCGCCCCGATCGAGCCGCGAGCGAGCCGCAGCTTCTGCGCGGCGACGCAAGCCGCTTTGAATATTGGTCTTTGCGCAAGAAGGGTGAGACCTTCGGCGAAATCAGCGTTCCGATGAAAGAGGAAGGCGGACGAAGCGGCTTGGAGCCGGAAGAATTCCTCCCTCTCCATGAGGCTAAGCTGACTGAGGCGATCACGCGTTTCATCAACGGCTCTGACCCGTTCACCGCCAAGGAAAATCCCGACTATCCCGGCTATACGGATTACGATCAGCTTATGCGGCTGGAGGAATGGGTGTTTGAACCGGAAAACCGATCCGGGACCGTCGCGTCATGAGCGCGCGGGTGTTTCCTCTTTCCGTTAACCAGGCGCGGGCGGTGGAGCCGGCGGATAACGTCTGGCTGTCCGCTTCGGCGGGGACCGGCAAGACGCAGGTGTTGTCAGCGCGGGTCTTGCGGCTCTTGCTGCGTCCCGATTTCGAGCCGGGGCAGATCCTGTGCCTTACCTTCACCAAGGCGGGCGCGGCCGAGATGGCGAACCGGATCAACGCCGTGCTGGCGCGCTGGGTGCGGCTAGAGGACACCCGGCTCTACACAGAGCTTCAGCATCTGGGGGCCGAACCGACATCTGAAACCCGCGCACGCGCGCGCACCCTGTTTGCGACCGTCCTCGATTGTCCCGGCGGCGGGCTTCGCATCGATACGATCCACGCCTTTTCGCAATGGCTTTTGGGAAGCTTCCCTGAGGAAGCCAATTTGGCGCCTGGGTCACGCCCCATGGATGATCGCCAGCGCGCGTTGCTCGCCCGCGAAGTGTTGAGCGATCTCTTGAGCGAGGCGCAAGCGGCGCAGGACGAACGCATCCTGGAGGCAACAGCGCTGTTCGTTACGCGCAAGGACCCGAGCAGCCTGCACCATTGGCTGTTGCGCTGCGCGGCTCGCGAAGAGCTGTGGGAGGGCCCGGGCGCGTGGCTATCCCCAGTGGATACGCGCGTGCGCCAGATGCTGGATATGCCCGCGGATGCCGATGAGGTTTGGGCACTGGAGGGGTTAAGCCCGGACACTTTCCCCGATGACAGTGTCCGTGCGCTGATCGGCCCGCTCGAAGACTGGGGCACAAAAACAGCCGACAAGTGCCTCACTTTCTTGAACGAATGGCTCACGCTCGGTCAAACCGCGCGGGCTGGATCCTATGTCGGCTTTCGCAAGACCGTTCTAAAGGCAGACGGCACGCCCAGCCTGACGCTGAAAAAGCCTCGTGAGCAGCACCCCGGTTTCGCCGAAGCGCAAGAGCTTATCGCGGACGCGGTTGCGATGGTGGAGGAACGCCGCGCGCTTCTTGGCACCGCGCAACTGCTCACCGCTGCGCTGGAGCTGGGCCGGGCCTTTGCACTCAAATGGATCGAAGCCAAAAGACGCGAAGGTCTGCTGGATTTTGACGATCTCATCCGGCGCGCCGCTGCGCTTCTGGCGCGGGCTGAGACCGCCGATTGGATCCGCTACAAGCTCGACCGGCGCTTCGATCACATCTTGATCGATGAAGCGCAGGACACAAACGAAGCGCAATGGGATATTGTCGAGGCGCTCATCGATGACTTCTTCACCGGCGAGGGCGCGAGCGGTGACAAGCTGCGCACGATCTTCACGGTGGGCGATTACAAGCAGGCGATCTTCGGGTTTCAGGGTACGAGCCCCGAAAACTACGAGCGCGCCAGAACCAAAATCCGCAAGCGTGTCCTCGAGGCGCGCGAGAACGCGCTGGCCCTGCGCGATCAACGTAATGTTCCCAATTGGCTGCCGCTTGATCTGGAGCGCTCTTACCGAACCGCGCAGCCGGTGCTTGACTTTGTGAACGCGGCGATTGGTCTTCTGGGGCATGAGGCCTTTGGCCTTCCTGCAGCGCCGCCCGATCACCAGGGCGATGCGCGCGCGGGTCTGGTGGCGCTGTGGAGCCCCGTGCGCGCCGATGAAGAAAGCGCGGAGGATGAAGAGCGCGATTGGCTGGCGCATCATGACACGCGGCTGGCCGAAAGGATTGCCGATCAAGCGGTGAGCTGGCTGCGCGGCTCGGATCGGTTTGCGCTTGAGAAGGGCGAGCGCCGCTTTGCCGAGCCGGGCGATATCATGATCCTGGTGCGCAAGCGCGGTGCGCTGGCTGCGCAGATTGTCGCCAAGCTGTATGAGCGCCGGGTGCCGGTGGCCGGCGTCGATCGCCTGCGCCTTGCCGCGCCCTTGGCGGTGCGTGATGTGATGAGCGCGCTGCGCTTCGCTGCTCAACCGCTCGACGATCTGGAGTGCGCCAATTTGTTGGTCTCCCCGCTTGTTGGGTGGTCGCAGGATAATCTGCTCGAACACGCACCGCGGCCTGACAAGATGCCCTTGTGGCACCATTTGCGGCGCCGCGACGCGCACCGGTTTGTGGCCGACACAGCGGCCACCTTGCGCGAACTGCTGCGCCGCGCGGATTTTGAAACGCCGCAAGCGTTGATCGCCTGGCTCCTGACAGGGCCCTGGCAGGCGCGCGCGCGGCTGGTCGCGCGGCTGGGGCGCGAGGCGAACGA
Organism: Pseudomonadota bacterium; assembly: GCA_039815865.1. Lineage (GTDB taxonomy): Bacteria > Pseudomonadota > Alphaproteobacteria > Sphingomonadales > Sphingomonadaceae > Erythrobacter. The sequence continues at coordinate 20,393 of JBCBYM010000017.1, read as the reverse complement.
TCCGCTGGATGAACTTGTCAACGCCGCGTTTGCCTATGAAAGCGCCAACACGCCCAGCCTTGCCGGCTTCATTGAGTGGTTTGACGCAGGTTCTGCCGAGCTGAAGCGGGACCCGGACGAAGCGGGCGGTCAGGTGCGAGTGATGACGGTGCATGGGTCAAAGGGGCTGCAGGCGCCTATTGTGATCCTCGCCGATGCGACAGGCCGGCCAGGCGAGGGAAGCGATCTGGAAATGCCCGACGCGCCACTTGGCAACCCGGCGAACGGGTTGGCGGTGCCCCTGCCATCGCTCTCACCCAAAGAGCAGGCGGGGCCCGTTCGCACGGCGCAGGAAGAGGCGAACGCAGAGGACCTCGCCGAGCATTGGCGCCTCCTCTATGTGGCTATGACACGCGCGGAAGAGGCGCTCTTTATCACTGGCGCGCTGGGGCCACGCGATCTTAAAGGCGGCCCGCACGAAGACAGCTGGTACGCGCGGGTGGAGCCGTTGTTCGACGCCGATGCCTTGAGCGATCCCATCTGGGGCGCCCGGCGTGAGATCGGACAGCGCGCAAAGCCTGTGGCCCAGACCGCTGACCCGGCGCGGTCTCAAGGCGAGGCCTCCGCGCTTCCAGCCTGGGCAAATGCACCCATCGGTCAAGAACCCAGGCCACCGCGGCCGCTGGCGCCCAGCGCGGCGGGTGAGGAACAGGGCGCAGACCCACCGCTTGAATTTTCAGGCGATCCGGCAACCCGGCGTGCGAACGTGCGACGCGGGGTACTGATCCACCGCCTGCTTGAGCGCTTGCCAGACATCGCGCCTGAGGCTCGGCGAAAGAGCGCCCTGACCTGGCTCGACCGGCAAGCCAGCGACCTCCCGCATGAGGCGCGCGCGGCGATGCTGGATCAGGCGCTTGAGGTGTTGGCGTCCCCGGAGTTTGAACCACTCTTTGGCCCAGATGCGATGGCCGAAGTGCCGCTATCGGCCACCCTCAAGGGCGTGGTGATCACTGGAACGGTGGATCGTCTGCTTGTCACGCAAGAGGCCATTTGGGTGGTGGACTTCAAAACGACGCGCCGCCCGCCTCTCTTCGTTGAGACCGTTCCCACCAGCACACGGCGTCAGATGGCCGCTTATGTCGCAGCGCTCCAGGCCATCTATCCAGGCCGAAGCGTCCGCGCGGGCGTGCTCTACACCCAGACGCCGCAATTGATCGCGCTTCCCCCCGAACTTCTGAATCCGCACAAGGATCAGTTGGGCACCGAGCAGGAAAGCTATGGGGATGCGAGCCCCGCCGCGTATTGAGAACGCGCGCGTTTGGCCTAGATTGGAGCCAACGCGAACATGCGAGAAGACCTAAGGAGACCCGCCATGGCAACCGTCAACGTAACCGATGACAGCTTCAAGACCGACGTTCTGGACAGCGACAAGCCCGTTCTTGTCGATTTCTGGGCGGATTGGTGCGGCCCGTGCAAGATGATCGCACCGGCGCTGGAAGAGATCAGCGAAGAGCTCGGCGAAGCCGTTACCATCGCCAAGATGGACATCATGGAAAGCACTGTGACACCCGGCGAAATCGGCGTGCAGTCGATCCCGCTGATGGTGCTCTTCAAGAATGGCGAAGCGGTGGCGCGCAAGGTTGGCGCTGCTCCCAAGAGCCAGCTTAAGGAATGGCTCGAAGGCGAGCTTTGATACCGACTGAGCCTCCGCCAAGTGCGGAGGCTCAATCGGCTGGCATATACCCAACCGCATTGAGCCGCTCGGCCAGCGCGTCGAAGAGCGTCTGGTTAGCGGCGCCAATCATGCCCTTGCGACCATCATCCACCCGGTAGGGCGAGCCATCGGGGCGCAGGCAGGCGCCTCCAGCCTCATTTAGAAACAGGCAGCCAGCGGCGTGATCCCAGGCAAGGGTGCGCTCGTAAATCGCCAGGTCATGCCCGCCAAAGACAGTCAGCGGATATTGCTCCGCTGCCGCACCCGGAGCCTCGATGATCTGGTAGTGCGGCTCAATCTCCGCCTCAAAAAGAGCGCGCTGCTTGCTTTGCATGAATCGCTTCATCGCCGCGAGATTGGGCGGAGCGTTGCCTGAAGGTTCGGCGCGGATGGCCTCTCCATCGATGAACGCGCCTTCGCCGCGCCTTGCGTGGCACAGCCGGTCGCGCACCGGATCGTAAATCCAACCGGCCACAGCCTCGCCTGCATCCGCGAGCGCGACGATGATCCCGAAATGCCCTTCGCCGCTGGCGAAGTTGGCGGTTCCGTCCAACGGATCGATGATCCAGCAGGCTTTTGAGAGGCGGTCGAGTACGCTCGCGTCGGCGGCCGCGGCCTCTTCGCCCACAACCGCAACGCCGGGCGCAAGCTTGGTGAGGGCATCGCTAAGGAACGCCTCGACTTCCCGATCGACGATCGTGACGGGGTCATCTACGCCCTTCATTTCAATCTCATCCTCGCGCAGCGCTTTGTAACGCGGCAGCATTGATCGCTGCGCGGCGAAGCGCAGCAGATCGCGGATTTCAGCGTCGAGGGCGGAAAGTTCGGCCATGTCAGCTCCGATAATCGGCGTTGATGGCGATATAGCCGTGGGTGAGGTCGCAGGTCCAAACGGTGGCTGAGCCACTTCCCATGTCCAGTTCCACGGCGAGGTCAATCTCATCGCCCTTGAGGTGCTCGGCGACGGGGGCTTCGTCATAATCCTCGACCGGAACGCCGTCGCGCGCCGCCCAGACGCCGCCAAAGGCGATCGAGAGCCTGTCTCGGTCTGCCGGTTCGCCCGCTTTGCCGACCGCCATGACGACGCGGCCCCAATTGGCATCCTGGCCTGCAATCGCCGTCTTCACAAGCGGCGAGTTGGCTATTGAAAGACCGACCCGGCGAGCGCTGTGATTGCTCACCGCGCCCGACACGCGGATCTGGATGAACTTGCTCGCGCCTTCGCCATCGCGCACCACCAGCTGAGCCAGTTGGCGGCAAACATCGCCAAGAGCGGCGGCAAAGGCGTCGGCGCCGGGGCTGTCCCAGCTCTCGATCAGAGGCGCATCGGACTGGCCCGTGGCCAGAGCCAGAACGGTGTCGCTGGTTGAGGTGTCTCCATCCACGGTAATGCAGCTGAACGTGTTTGCGTTCGCGCGTTCAAGAGTGTCCTGGAGGAAGGCAGGCGCAACCGCGGCATCGGTGAAGATGTAGCCGAGCATCGTCGCCATGTCCGGTGCGATCATGCCAGAGCCCTTGATGATCCCGCACAGCTCCACCCGTGTGCCGCCAACCATCGCTGAGGCGTGCGCGCCCTTGGGAAAGGTATCGGTCGTAGTGATTGTTTGGGCGGCGTCTTGCCATCCGCACAGCGGAGCACCCAGCGCGCCCGCAACCCCATCGCGCGCGCGATCCTTGGGCAGGGGCACGCCGATTACCCCGGTCGAGGAAACCAGAACCTCGCGCGGTTCGCAGCCTAGGCCTTGCGCGACCTGCGCCATGATCTGCTCCACCGCTTCGCGCCCGCGGTGACCGGTAAAGGCGTTGGAGTTGCCAGCGTTGATGATGATGGCTCGGGCATGTCCGGCCTTCACCTGTTCGCGGCCCAGTTCCACTTCGCTCGACGCGCAGGCGCTTTGCGTGAAGACACCAGCAATCGCTGTGCCCTCGGCCATTTCGATTAAGGTAAGGTCGCAGCGATCCCATTCCTTGTAGCGCGCCCGCGCAACGCGCAGGGTAACACCGCTGATCGCGGGCATATCGGGAAAGGGCAAAGCGAGGGGAGAGCGCGTCAAATCCATAACGCGCCCTCGCTTAAGTGCCGAGGCGCGCGGCGGCAACCGGCGACACGCGCACAGGGTGAGAAAACCCGCGACCAGACTATGGACGGATTGCGACAAAGGGCTTATTTGGGAACGCGATGACCCGTCGTTTGCTCGCCGTTCTGGCCCTTTTGTCAGGCCTTGCCGCGCTTCACGCGCCGGCGCACGCGTCGCGTCTCGACCAGCTGTCTTACGATGTTCAAGCGCTTGCTGATGCCGTGAACGCCAAAGGCGGCGCGGCGTGTCAGTGTGAACGCCCTCCTCAAAAGCGCAATCGCGTGTGCGAAGAAGCTGAGGTGAAGGCGATGCGCCCGCGTCTTTTGGGCATTCTTCCGCCATCTCTGGTCGTTGGAGCGGATCGCGCTCTGGAGTAGAGCGCTTAACCACCTAGTTTTCTCGCTCCAGGCGGCGCGTTTTTGGGCGCTGCAAGCCTGAGCGACCCACGCGTTTCCCATACCCATATTTGCACGGCCACGCCGGCTTTCCCGCCAAGGCTTTGCCCTCGATAGATACAGGATCCTCAATCCCCATGTTCGAAACCCTGATGAAAGCGGTGTTTGGCTCTTCCAACGATCGCTATGTGAAATCGCTCGGTAAAATTGTTAGCGAAATCAACGCGCTTGAGCCGCAGATGCAAGCGCTGACCGATAGCGAGCTGCAGGCCCAGACCGACAAGTTCCGCCAGCTTCTCGATGACGGGGCAACCCTGGATGAAATCCTGTCCGAAGCCTTCGCCACGGTGCGTGAGGCCTCGGTGCGCATCTTCGGCATGCGCCACTTCGATGTGCAGCTGATCGGCGGGATCGTGCTTCATCGCGGCGAGATCGCTGAAATGCGCACCGGTGAGGGCAAGACGCTGATGGCGACGCTTGCGGTCTATCTCAATGCGATCGAGGGCAAGGGCGTCCACGTCATCACGGTGAATGACTATCTCGCCGCGCGCGATGCAGAGGACATGGGCCGGCTCTACAACTGGCTGGGCCTTACGGTCGGCACGATCCTTCCCAATCAGGACGAATACACCAAGCGCGACGCCTACAACGCCGACATTACCTATGGCACCAACAACGAATACGGCTTTGATTATCTGCGCGACAACATGAAGCACGAGCGCGACCAGATGGTGCAGCGCCCCTTCAGCTTTGCGATTGTCGATGAGGTGGATTCGATCCTGATCGACGAGGCGCGGACCCCGCTGATCATCTCCGGCCCGACCGAGGACAAGTCCGAGCTTTACCACGCCCTCGATGAAGTCGCGAAAGAGATCCCCGAGGACTGGTACGAGAAGGATGAGAAGACCAAGAACATCCAGCTCACCGAAGACGGCCTTGAGGAAACCGAGCAGCTCCTGATCAAGAAGGGCCTGCTGGAGACCGACAATCTCTATGATGTCGAGAACACGCAGGTCGTCCATCACCTGGATCAGGCCTTGCGCGCGGTGCACATGTTCCGCCGCGATGATCACTACATCGTCAAGGACGACAAGGTGATCATCATCGACGAGTTTACCGGCCGCATGATGGACGGGCGGCGTTGGTCAAACGGTCTGCACCAGGCGGTCGAAGCCAAGGAAGGCGTCAAGATCGAGCCGGAAAACCAGACCATGGCCTCGATCACCTTCCAGAACTACTTCCGCATGTACCCCAAGCTTTCAGGTATGACGGGGACAGCCGCCACCGAAGCGGCGGAATTCTGGGACATCTACAAGGTCAACGTCGTCGAAATCCCGACTAATCTGCCGGTCGCGCGGATCGATGAGGACGATGAGTTCTACAAGAACACGATCGACAAGTTCCAGGCGATCGCGAAGACGATCAAGGAGCACAACGAGAAGGGCCAGCCCATTCTGGTCGGCACGGTGTCGATCGAGAAATCGGAACTGCTCTCCAACTTCCTCGACAAGGAAGGGGTCCGCCACGAAATCCTCAACGCCCGCCAGCACGAGCGCGAGGCGCGGATCGTGGCGCAGGCCGGGCGGTTTGGCGCGGTGACAATTGCGACGAACATGGCGGGGCGCGGGACCGACATTCAGCTGGGCGGCAACCTTGATTTCCGGATCAATGATGAAACCGGTAATATGGACGACGGCCCGGCGAAAGACGCCGCCATCGCCAAAATCAAGGAAGAGGTCGCCGCTGAGAAAGCCAAGGTGATCGAGGCTGGCGGCCTGTTCGTGCTGGGTACGGAGCGCCATGAAAGCCGCCGGATCGACAACCAGCTGCGCGGTCGCTCAGGCCGCCAGGGCGATCCGGGCCTCTCGCGCTTTTACCTGTGCCTTGAGGACGACCTGTTGCGCATCTTCGGGCCGGACACGCTGTTTGCCAAGATGATGAACTCCAATCTCGAGGATGGCGAGGCGATCGGCTCCAAGTGGCTCTCAAAGGCGATTGAGACCGCGCAGAAGAAGGTCGAAGCGCGCAATTACGACACGCGCAAGCAGGTCGTGCAATACGACGATGTCATGAACGACCAGCGCAAGGTCATCTACGAACAGCGTGCCGAAATCATGGATTCCGAGGCAGTCGACGATGTCGTTGTCGATATGCGCCACGACACGATCAACACGATTGTTTCAGACGCCTGTCCGCCCGGATCCTATCCCGAGCAGTGGAAAGTCGCGCAGCTCAAGGAAAAGGTCGAAGAGGTCTTTGGCCTGACCCCGCCGATCGACGACTGGCTTGAGGAAGACCAGGTTGAGCCCGAAATCATCGAAGAGCGTCTGCGCACGCAGACCGATCAGATGATGGAAGAGAAGATCGCCAAGAACGACGCCTCGATCTGGCGTGTCGTTGAAAAGGACGCGCTGCTGCGCCAGTTGGACTTCCACTGGAAAGAGCACTTGGCCACCCTTGATGCCTTGCGTCAGGTGATCTGGATGCGCGGCATCGCGCAAAAGCAGCCGATCAACGAATACAAGCAGGAAGCCTTCGGCCTGTTCGAGACCATGCTTGATACGCTGCGCGAAGAGGTGACGAAGATCCTTTTCAAGTCGGAACTGCGCATCGCTCAGCCTGAACCGCAGGCGCTTCCCGATCTGCCCGACTTCCTGACCGGCCACATTGATCCGCTCACGGGTATCGACAATTCGAGCGATGGCGATGGTTCGGAGAAGCGCCCAGACCTGTTCGGATCGCTCGCGGGCGCGCCCATGGCTGAAGCGGGGACGGGCGGGGCGATCACCGAAAACCCCTATGCGCACCTTAATGTCAGCCGCAACGCGCTGTGCCCGTGCGGCTCTGGCAAGAAGTACAAGCACTGCCATGGTGCGGTCGGGATTCCGCCGGTTGCAGCGCCGGTCTAACCCGCTGGCGATTGCCCCTAGGGCATGATTGGGGCTGTCCCGCTTGCGCTGGCGTTTGCCTTTCTGGTCACCGCGCTGCTCTACGCGAGCGTGGGGTTTGGCGGCGGGTCCACCTACGCCGCGCTGCTGGCGCTCTCGGGGCTTGATTACCGACTGCTGCCGATGGTGGCGCTCGCATGCAACATCGTGGTGGTGGCGGGCGCCACGATCCGCTTTGCTCGGGCTGGCGTCATACCGTGGCGCGGTGCGCTTGTCTTAACCGCGCTGGCTGCGCCCGCAGCGCTGATCGGCGGGTTGATCCCACTGGATCAGGCGATTTTTACCGTAGTGCTCGGCGCCAGCCTGATGCTCACCGGGCTGACGATGCTTATCCCGGTTCGCGAAGGAATGGCGGGCGAGCCGACGCGTGCCGCGCGCTACGTGCCGCTCGTGGCCGCACCGCTGGGCTTTCTGGCGGGTCTTGTGGGAATTGGCGGGGGTATCTTCCTTGCCCCGCTTCTCCACCTCACGCGCTGGAATGGCGCGCGCGAAGTGGCGGCTTGCGCCAGCCTGTTTATCCTTGTCAACTCGCTGTTTGGCCTCGCAGGTCAGGTCTTTAAGCAAGGTCCCGGTGTGTTGGGAACGGTGATTGACGCCGCGCTTCCCTTGATGATCGCGGTGGCGATCGGTGGGCAGGTTGGCAGCTTCCTCGCCGTAAGGCTGTTGCCAGTGCGATGGGTTCGCTGGCTGACGGCGCTTTTGGTGGTGGTCGTGGGGGTGCGGCTGCTCGCTGGGGTCTAGCTTCTTAAGCGCGCACTACGCCGCCTCGTCCCCCTCCGTGGCCTTTTCCTCGCGGCGCTCGATACGGTGCCATATCAGCATGTGTCGGGCTTCGGCCCGCTTGACGGTATCGACAGCGCCGCCGGAGCCTTCATCCACACCATCGCTCATTGCGATCAGATATGTGCACCGGTCGAGCATATAATTCGCAAGGTTCACGTGGGGCTTCTCGCGTTGGTCGTAGCCAAGGTTATTGCGGGGCACGAGGCGCTTTGAGGTGGCCAGCGCGATCGGCTTGGCATCGATCAGCGCGTCCGGTGCATTATCCCACGCGGGCTTACCGTCCACTTCATAAGGGTAGAGCAACTCGCTTGTCCCCCCGGTCTTACCCGCATTCGAAGCGTGGAACGCCTCCAGCGCAATCGCATCGAAGTGCGGCGCGCCGCCCGTCAGAAGCGTGGTGCGCCCCGGTGCGTTCAAACGGTTGAACAGATCGATAAGATCCTGCTTCACCGCATCCAGATTGACCAGTTCGCCAATATCGCGATTGCCCGTGATCCCAATGGTGAGCGCGTGCAGCAGCGAGCCTTCGACACGCTTGACCGCTTGGCCATCAAGGCGCTCACGCGGGAGCCAGTTCCAGATCAGCGTATCAGGCCGCGCCAAACGGAACCGATGGCCGCTCTTGGCAAGCTGGTTGGCAAAGTCGCAATAGGCCTTGGTCAGCGGCCCTCGCTCCTTACCAGCAGCGAGGTCGGGCAAAGGGGGCGCGGGGGGGAGCAGGATCTGAACGCGCAGCTCGTCGTTTTCTTCAATCGTTGCGCCATCCGCTTTAGCCCAAGCGCGCCAATCGCTCGGCGCGTGATCAAAGATCAGTTCGGGGGTGTTGCTGTTGACGACCCAGCGCGGTGGATCGCCGGTCCAGGCCTTCGTCACAATCCGGCGCGCTGTGCCTCTGGCGTGTTTGACCGGCGGCCTATTGAGGTAACGATCAAGGCTTGCGACTTGCGCGCTGTCCTTCTTCGCCTCATCCTGGCTAAGCCGGTCGCCTCGCGATGTTTCCGCGTGCGTGTGGGCCAGATCTGAGACTTTCTCCTCGCCCAGCTGATCGCGCAGCATCCGATCTTCATCGCGCCGTCCGTTGCGCCAGCCCTCCAGCAAACGGTCAAACCGCCAGCGCAGATGTTCGTGCGTCTCGATTGTCGCCATCTGATCTGCGTTACCAAGCAAAGCGCTTATCGCCTCGCGCGCAGCGGGGGAGAGGTTGAAGCCCGATTTGAAGGGATCAAGTTCCTCAAACCCCATCAGACGCAGCTTGACCAGCATATGCACAGCGGCGCGGCGGTTCGAGAGCTTGAGCGTATAGGGCAGCGCATTGTACTGCGCCGCAGTTGGAACCTGCGCAAGATAGCCGGCGTGGATCGCTTCAGAGAGGTTCTGGATCTCGGTGGTGCAGATAAAGCTGCGCCGCGCGGCCGCGACACTGTTACCGCACACCTCAAAGCGCAGCTGGGTTATGTTGCTGACTTCCGCGAGACCCGTAATATGCGAAGTGGCTGCGCCCGAAAGCGCTGCGATCGCCGCGCTTTGCCGGTGTTCGCGGCGCATCATTTCCCTTAGTGACAGCGAGTAGGCCAGCGCCACGCGGTCATCCTCAAAGGCGACGAGGTGCAAGGTGACGGGAAGCTCTTCCTCAATTCCGGCGTAGGGCGCCTCATCCGCGCAAGGGCCGGGCATGCCGTCCGCTGGCAGCTCCTTGAAACGGACATCAAATTGAACCGCAGCGCCAAAGTGCCGGGCCTCCCACCGCTCTTGCGCCTTGTCGGCTTCGGCGCAGACAAGCGTAACACGCGGCGGCAGGTAGGTGGGGGCCGGCATGATGCCGGTCAGCAGCGCTTCTTCCAGCGCCATGATCGCGTTTTCCTCGCATCCATGGATGACCATGTGAACCCTCGACTGGAACGAGGCTCGTGCCAGCATGGGAAGGCAAAACCGGTCGATCACGTCCTCGATCGAATAGCGGCCCAGTTCAAACGGTTCGGATCGCAGACCGGGCGTGTTGCGCAACTTTTCAGCAAAGCGCGCTGAGCCAAGGTGGAAGAAAGTGGGGTTGATCGGGTGTTTGGGGTTGGCGGCCCGGGCTTCGGCGCGTGCCTCGTCAATATCGGATACCACCGAGAGCGTCTGCTCATCGCTGCCGCAGGCGACGTACACTTCGTGCGCGGGGCTGTCCTTGCGGTCCATACCGACAAGGAAGGATGTCCGAGCCTTCCGGTCAAACGCATCGGCTTCGAACAAGCGGCCGCCAAATTTGCGGATCAAGTTCTGATCGGCCTGTGTGACCTTGCGATCGAGGCATACGATGCGCGCATCCGGATCCCGGTCGCGCAAACTTTCCACCAGGGCGCGGCCCGCTTCGCCGTAACCGATGATAACGATATTGGCTCGGCCCAGCAGCCGCGCCTTCACCGCTGCCAGATAGTCCCAAGCCGCGCCGGCAATTCCCATGACCAGCGCGGCAACCGCAAAGGCCGGGGCGATGAAGCGCATGAAATGCAAAAGGATCGGCAAATCCTTGGCAACCTCCACTCCGTCAACTTTGGGAGTTTGAAGCGAGACAACAAAGAGTTGAAGGCCAGCGTACATGAGGTCGAGCAGGCTCTTGCCTTCAAGATACAAGGCCATCGCGATCGTGCTGAGCGTCCAGACGATCAAGAAGGCAATCACCAGCCTCGTAAGGCGCGTTGTATCTGGCATAAGTGGCAACTCCTGAACGCGCTCGTCAGCGCGCGCCTTTACCTTAGCCAAAGATAGAGGAACTCCGAACGAAATTCTCAGATGTTGCGCTGGCGCCGGACCGGATCAGATCCAAGCGCGCGATCTATGGCCTTCAGACGATGGCTCGGCGTAACGTCGGCAAAACGCCGCACTCTCCGGCTCTCTCGAAGAGCATCATCAGTGACGAAACGGGTGGCCGTCGCCCGTCAACAATAAGAGCAGACTTCTGCGGCATCGTGTCGGCTTTCATGGTCGTCAGCCGTTTTGGCAGACGCTCCGCTTCCATCTCCGGTCCTGGGCGCTAGCTCATGCCTCGAACGTGTTCGATAGCAGACTGTCCAAGCTTATGAGCCGAAAGCGAAAAAGCCAACATTCTCCGAACAAGTCGGGTCAAGACGTCAGCGGTGAATTCGGGTCTTTTCTTCGCTTTGGTGCTTCGATGATTCCAGCACCAGGCGCGCAGCTTGGATCGTGAGCCTTCGACCTCAGCCCATTCGACATCGAACCGACATCGTCAGCCTGGATAGACGTGGATGTCGGTTGACATCAGACGAAATTCTTATACCTCTACATCTTCATATTTGCAAAAATTCGCAGATAAGGAGGGGTATGCCGAGTCAATTGATCGTTTCGAAAGAGCTTGCCGAGCTTCTCAAATTGATTGCGCATCCTGACCGGCTGCGCCTGATCGAGGAGCTGCGTCTCGACGAAAAGGACGTAAGCAATATCGCTCATGCGCTTGATCTGCCTGCGACACGCGTGTCCCAGCATCTTGCATCGCTAAAGGCCCACCGCCTCGTTCAGGAGCGCCGTGAGGGCCGCAACCACTTCTACCGCCTCACAAGGCCCGCCATCGCGGCGTGGATTGTCGAGGCGCTTGAGTTTCTCGACGTCCCCAGTCCACTCGAAGACGGCGCGCATATCGATCGCGTGCGTGAGTTGTGGACCGAGGACTAGTGAGATTGTTCCAATTGAAAGGACCGTAGCATGCCAAACCAAGAAGTGGCCGCCGAAACCGGCCAAATAACAAACGAGGAACTCGCCCAGGCCCGGATAAATTGGGGCGATGGTCTTGTTGCTATTTCGAAGGCCTATGAGGCCGATGGAATCGAGGCTGCTCGGGCTGTTGCGAATGAAATCCTCGACGCAGCTTATGGCTACAACATGGGTGATGTGCTGTTTAAGCCGACCCTCGCCAGCGGCGAAAAGACGTTCCGTCCGACCAAAGAAGGCGCGCTTGCCTATTTCGTGGGGCACGATGAAAATTATCCGCTCGACGGTGGATTTGGCCTCAAAGGCTGGCGCAACGTTGCCTCGGAAACCTCAGCCACTTTCATCGCTGGCGATGTTGCCATGTGGATGGGCTGGGTGATGTGCACCGATAAGGACGGCGGCGTGACCAAAGTCGATAAAAGCTGGGGCTATCAAAAGGACGATGAGGGCACGCTGCGCATTGTCCATCACCATTCGTCCTTGCCTTATCAACCCTAACTGATCTGACGGTCCCTTGAATGTGCCGATTGCCCGATATCATGTCCCTTGGATGAGGGCTCAGGCGCTTAACACCAATTAGCGTCTGGCCCTTGCGATTGCTGGACTACCTCCCCCGGAGCCCCCATATGAACCAAATGTCCGAGATAGACGCACCCACGCAAACCAGCCGCGCCAGAGATGTGATGGCATCGGTTGTCGTGTTCCTTGTCGCACTGCCTTTATGCATGGGCATTGCGATCGCGTCGGGTGCGCCGCCGGCTCTGGGCTTGATCACCGGAATTGTGGGCGGCTTGGTGGTTGGGTTCCTGGCGGGTTCTCCCCTGCAGGTCAGTGGCCCTGCGGCGGGCATGGCGGTGCTGGTGTTCCAACTGGTCAATGAGCACGGCCTGATTATGCTGGGCGTCGTGGGCCTGATTGCGGGCGCCACGCAATTGCTCGCGGGCGTGCTCAAATTCGGGCAATGGTTCCGGGCGATCTCGCCTTCGGTCATTCACGGAATGCTGGCCGGGATTGGCGTCCTGATATTTGCCTCGCAATTCCACGTCATGCTGGACGACTCCCCGCAAGCAGGGGGGCTTCTCAACCTTGCGGCTATTCCGGATGCTGTTTTCAAGGTGTTCCCGATGGACGGTTCGGTACACCATCTCGCCGCGATTGCCGGGCTGGTCACCATTCTCACCACCGTCCTGTGGAACAAGTTCAAGCCTAAGGCGCTGACGCTTTTGCCTGGCCCGCTGCTGGGCGTGATCGCAGGGACCGTGTTCGCGCTGGCCTTTTCGCTTCCCATCACGCTGGTGGAGCTGCCTTCGGACCTGACCGCTGCGCTCAATATCCCGACCGGCGAAGCGCTCAGTGGCTTTCTTGATCCTTCAATCATCGGTCTTGGTCTGGTCTTTGCCTTCGTGGCGAGCGCCGAGACGCTGCTGTGCGCCACCGCGGTCGACAAGATGCACACGGGCGCGCGGACGAACTACGATAAGGAATTGCGGGCACAAGGCATCGGCAACATGATCTGCGGAGCTGTCGGCGCGCTGCCGATGACCGGTGTGATCGTGCGCTCCTCCGCCAATGTCGAAGCGGGCGCCATCACGCGCATGTCGGCTATCTTGCACGGCGTCTGGCTGCTGCTGGCCGTCGCCGCGTTCCCGTTCATCCTGAACGCCATCCCGACCTCGGTCCTGGCGGGTATTCTTGTCTATACCGGCTATAAGCTCGTCAACATCACTCAGATCCGGAAGATTGCTGAGTTTGGAAAGCAGGAGCTGGCGATCTACTTTGCGACGCTGATCGGCGTGGTTGCGATCGACCTTTTGACAGGCGTCATCATCGGCTTTGTGCTGGCGACGCTAAAGCTGGTCTACACGTTCTCGCATCTCACCATCGACACCACGCATGATGAGGAGACGGGCCGCGTCGATTTCTGGATGACGGGCTCTGCGACCTTCTTCTCGATCCCGCAGCTCAGCAACGCGCTGGAGGCCACGCCGCGCGGCGCCGAAGTGCACATCCATGTTGAACACCTCGATTACATCGATCACGCCTGCCTTGAGATGCTTTCTTCCTGGGAGAGCCAACATCGCAGCACTGGAGGCAGCATGATTGTTGAGTGGAATGATCTCGTCGAGCGTTATGCCCGACGTTCAAGTGAGCCAGCGAACGCGAAGATCCAGAGTCTCGGCTCGTAAACCGCAACCTGAGTGATCGGGTTAGCGCTCAGATGATCGTCGCGGCGGCTTCCTGCTGCCAAAGCTTTTTAGCCTGATCGATATCCCGCGCGCTGGCTCGGCCAAGGCGGTGGGCGATGATGTCGATCCCTTCGATCAACCACAGGGCCAGTTCAGGTTGAGCCAGCCTGTAAACACGGCTCTGCCCAAGGCTCTCGGTTTCAACCAACGAGATCGCTCTCAGGACAGCCAAATGCTGCGAAACGCGCGTCGACGGGTCAAGCGCCAGCGCAAGTTCGTTTACTTTCTGGGCGCCAGTAAGCGGCTTATCCACGCCGAGAAACGCGACGTTGTCACGTATTTTGCTGATCAAAAGCTGCGCGCCCTCTCGCAAGCCATTAACGATGCGGTCGATCGAAACGGATGGAGAGCCTTAGTGCCGCGTGTACGCCGCACAGCCACGCAGCAGCAGCGTGTTGACGATCAGGCGCGTGCAGCCACCGGCTTTGGCGCGGAAAAGCGCGTGCAGGAAGCCGAGAGCGAAATTGAAACAGTCAGCGCGTCTGTGCCCAATGATCTTGAATCGCAGCTTTTCGATTATGAGGCTCGCATTGCAGCCCTGGAGACGCCTTAAATCGAATTTTGTCGAATTTCGACAAAACCTTTGTCGAATTTCGAGGCCCCGGCAAATCACCAGAAATGCAAGCCTCTGGTTTTACTGGGAAAATATGGCTCCCCGAGTTGGATTCGAACCAACGACCAAGTGATTAACAGTCACCTACTCTACCGCTGAGCTATCGGGGAGCAGCACGGACGGGGTTTCTCTCCCGTGTGCGGACGCGCGCGTATATGGTTGGCGGCCGCGCTTGGCAAGAGCTTTGTGAGCGGATTTTTACCATGTGTAAGGACACGGCCTGCCCTTGGTCGGCTGTCCGATCAGTCGGTCATGAACTGCTCGGCCACGATGCGCTCTTCAAGCGACTGGCCCGGATCAAACAGCAGCTCAAGCTCGGTGTCGTGCGCGATGGTGAGCGTGACCTCGGCGATGTCGCGCAATTCCTTCTGGTCCGCCACCGCTGCCACCGGGCGTTTGATCGGGTCGAGCACTTTGAGGCCGATCTTCATCCGGTCCGGCAGGATGGCTCCCTTCCAGCGGCGCGGGCGGAACGGGCTGATCGGCGTTAGAGCCAGCATTTCGCTGTCGAGCGGGAGGATCGGGCCGTTGGCGGACAGGTTGTACGCGGTTGACCCCGCGGGCGTTGCCACCAGCACGCCATCGCCCACCAGCTGCTTGATACGCACACGGCTGCCCACGGTCACTTGGATCCTGGCGGTCTGGCGAGTTTCGCGCAGCAGGGAAACTTCGTTGATCGCCCACAGCTTGTGCTCTTCGCCGCTTTGCGTCGTTGCCTCCATACGCAAGGGGGCGATACCTTTGCTCTTGGTGCGCGCGAGCCGTTTTCGAAGCGCGGCGCGCTTGTCATAGCGGTTCATCAGAAAGCCCACCGTGCCAAGGTTCATTCCGTATGCGGGCACAATGCGTCCAGCGTCCAGCATGGTATGGAGCGTTTGCAGCATGAAGCCATCGCCGCCCAGCACGACCACGGCATCGGCCTCCTCCAGCGAGACCCAATCGCCTTGGCTCGACAGGTTGGCAAGCGCTTCCTGCGCGCGCGGAGTTTCCGAGGCGAGGATAGCGATCCGCTCGAACGAGCGATTGTCCTCAGCGCTCGCCATGGGCGCGTCTGTGTCGCGCGTATCGGCTGTGTGTGACGTTGCCATGGTCGCTTTTCCCCCGCTCAGCGCCGGCCAAGCTACTTACTTATCCTGATGTTCCAATTTTGGCCGGATTGCAATTGATGTGCGCGCTAGGAGAGAAGTGGGCGTAAAGGAAGTGTCATGGAATCGGGTAAGGCTCCTATGGAACCCAGTCTGCGCGTCGCAGACCTTGGCCGAGTGCCGGGCGTGAAGCCCGCGGCGCTGGAAGGCGATCTGCTGCGCGCGTTCGACCGGCGCGAGATCGAAGTCGTGTTCCAGCCGCAGTTCTCCGCACGCGATGGAGCGGTGGTAGGCGCCGAGGCCTTGGCGCGGTGGCGGCATCCCACGCTGGGCCTGATCGGCGCGAAGGACCTGTTTGCGATTGCCGAGCGTGCCGCCCTCGTTGCCCCGCTTTCGCGCCACGTGGTGGCGCGCGCTCTGGAAGACGCCGCCTTGTGGCCAACCGAGCTTTCTCTCTCGCTCAATATCACACCAGAAGAGCTGGGCGATCCGCGTTTCGCAGCCGATTTTGCTGCGCTGATCGGAACAAGCGCGATTAATCCCGGCCGCTTGATGCTGGAGATCACCGAGGATCTGTTGCTGCGCAATATCGAGCAGGCGTCAAACGCACTGAAGTCTCTGCGCAAGCTGGGCTTTCGCACCGCGCTTGATGATTTTGGCGCCGGCTTTTGCAATTTTCGCTATTTGCGCGAACTGCCGCTGGATGCGCTCAAGCTCGACAAGATCATGGTGGACGACGTGCCCGGCGATGCCAAGGCGCTGGCTGTGCTGCGCGCGATCATCGCGCTGGGCCACGCGCTGGAGCTTGATCTTTACGCCGAAGGGATCGAGAGCGAAATTCAGCGCGCCACAATCCAGGCCGAGGGCTGTCACTACTGGCAGGGTTTTTTGCGCGCCATGCCGATGCCAAGCGAGAGCGTCGTCGAACTGGCCCGCACCGCGCGGGGGCGTGGTCATGGCTAGAGGCGTAGCCCCGGCTCAAGGCGAGGCGCTTGGCGCCCCTTAGCCGCACCGCGCGCGCTTACTCCGCTTCAGCGAGCTGCTTTTCGCGACGCTTGTTCTGGAAAAAGGTGACCGGGAACAGCCACTGCTCCTTGATCGATAGACGGCGGCGATCGTCCTGGCCGACCACTTCGCTTTCGCCTTCCTTAAACGTGCCAAACACGCGGTCCCACAAAATCACCGAGTTGCCGTAATTGCAGCGCGTGTCCTCATAGCTCAAGGCGGTGTGATGCAGCGAGTGATGGCGGATCGTGGTGAAGAAAAAGCTGAACCAGATCGGCGGGTTCGATTTGATATTGGCATGCGCATAAAGCGCGATGGCGTTAAGCGAGAACAGCCCGGCAAAAATCGCATTCCCATCAAAGTCGAGCAGGGCCAGAATGCTAAGGCTGATCAGGAACAGCTCAATCGGGTTGCCAATAAAGCCCTTAAGAGCGTTCAACTGCGTCACATGGTGGTGCGGCGCATGGGTGGACCAAAGCGCATCATTATTGTGCATGAAGCGGGGCATCCAATATTGGCCGAATTCGTACACCAGCATGACCATCACGACCTGCACCAGAAACGGCAGTTGCGTTAGCCATGGTGTTGTGATGCCCAATGCCTCTTTCGCTTGGCCAAGCGGTCCTTCAACCGAAAGGCCCACCAGCGCGCTGATCACAAAGATCATGAAAAGCATATAGAAGATGTCGGTTGCCAGCTCCTTGCCATTGATCCGCCAGCCCTCGTGGCGTTCGTTGAGCAGCTCCATCACTTGGACAAAAGCCATCCCGCCAAACGAGACGAGCGGGATCAGCCACCAGGCATCAAGCACCGCCGCCGGAGCAAGGCCAAAAGCCGTCCATATAGCCGCAACGTGAAGCGGCGGTAGGTGATCGAAGAAGGCTTGTTTCATCGCTAATCCCCAGTGCTAGCTTTGCGCGGGGGGGCAACCAAAGCGTCGCGATCACCCCATTGGTATTACGAAATCATACCAAATTGGGATGCAAGGGGAAGCCCCCGTTCAAAAGGGTCGGCCGGTCGAGCCGGCAAAAAAGGGGGCGGGGCAATGCACGCCTCGCGCTGGACACCCAAAGCTGCGGAACCTAAGCCATGCGCGCTATGGGCATCGCAATGGCATTCAAACACCGGCTTTGGTCTGTATTCCTGGCGCTGGCGGGCGCGCTCACCCTAAGCGCTGGCGCGGCGGGCAAGAGCGAGGCGCCAACCGAGCCATCACGCTTTGCGGTCTGGAACCCGGACGAAAACCGCGTGTCTGAGCAAGGGGCCGCGCGTATCAGGGCCTATCTTGAGAAGCATAAGTCTGCCTCTTTCCTTGTGATCTACAAAGGCAAGATCGCCTTTCAATATGGGGATATTCACAAAAAGCACCTGATCCACTCGATGCGAAAGCCGCTCTTGTCGATCCTGTATGGGCAGGCCTTGTCCGAAGGCCAGATTGCGCTGGACGAGCCGCTGAGCGGTCTGGGTCTGGAAGAGCCGAACGCGGCGTTTACCGAAAGCGAGGGCCGCGCGAGCGTTGAACAATTGCTGCAATCGCGCTCAGGCGTTTATCTTCCGGCAGCGGCGGAAACCGAGGCCATGACCAAGGCGCGCCCGGCGCGCGGATCGCATGAGCCGGGCGAGCAATACTATTACAACAACTGGTCATTCAACAGCCTTGGCACCTTGTTCGAACAACGCACGGGCACGGGGATTTTCGAGGCGTTTGAAGACCAGCTCGCCAAACCCTTGGGGATGATCGATTACGCCGGTGTGATCGGCGATCTTGAGATCACCGATGAAGCGCAGGCGCTTAAGGACATGGCCGGGCTGGATGGATATTACAGCCGAGAGCCTGAGCGTTCGCGCCATCCCGCCTACCACTTTCGCCTGTCAGCGCACGACCTGGCCCTGATTGGCCAATTGCTGGTCCAAGGTGGCCAGTGGAACGGGCAGACGCTGGTGGATCCGGCCTGGATCAAGCGCTCCACCCAGTGCGCCTCGGTTCTCAATCCTGATATCGGCGGGGGGCGCTCGCTTTGCTACGGCCTGATGTGGCGTGTCATCCAATCGGACAACAAGACTACGGCCTTCATGCACACAGGGCTGGGCGCGCATATGATCTATGTCTATCCGAGCGCTGAACTGGTGCTGATCCACCGCGCGGACACCGAGAACCCCGATTACGTGCGGTCCGGTTCGCCTCAGGCGCTCATCGGGCTGACCTTTGGCGCGTTCAGCGCGTCATAGGACCCAGCGCCCGGCGGGATAAGCGCGCTGTAAAGGTGCGCCTTGGTTGGTGCGCGCTTGAAACGGAATCCCAGTGGCTAGGCGGCCCGCTTGCTCTGCGCTTTTTCGGCCTTGCGTACAATTCCTGAGAGGCCCTTTGTCAGCTGGAAGAGACCGTTCAACCGGCTTTGCGGATGGCCCCAGGCGCGGTTGATCACGAGCTTCATGTCCGGTCGCAGCTTGGCGGTGCCTTTCAGCTTGTCGACATAGGCCAGCAGACCCGCAGGATCGCGGAAGTCATCCTTGTGAAAGCTCACCAGCGTGCCGCGCGCTCCGACATCGATTTTGGCGATGTTGGCTTCGATCGCCTGATGCTTGATCTCGATCAGCTTGACGAGATTTTGCGTAGGCGCGGGCAGATCGCCGAACCGGTCAATCATTTCAGCGGCCAGGCTTTCGATCTCGGCCTTGTCCTGGGCCTGGTTGAGGCGGCGGTAGAGCGCCATGCGCACAGCCAGATCGGGCACGTAATCCTCAGGGATCATGATCGGTGCATCGACGGTGATCTGGGGTGAGACTTTGTCGCGGCTGGGCTCCAGTCCCATTTCGCCTGCCTTGGCGGCCATGATCGCGTCTTCGAGCATGGACTGGTAGAGCTCAAAGCCAACTTCGCGGATGTGGCCCGATTGCTCATCGCCCAATAGGTTGCCCGCGCCTCTGATATCGAGATCGTGGCTGGCAAGCTGGAACCCCGCGCCCAGACTGTCGAGATCGCCCAGCACCTTGAGCCGCTTTTCAGCGACCTCGGAAAGCTGTGTGTCAGCGGGCGTGGTGAGATAGGCGTAGGCGCGGATCTTCGCGCGACCCACTCGCCCGCGCAGTTGGTAGAGCTGGGCCAGGCCAAAGCGGTCAGCGCGGTGGATGATGATCGTGTTGGCACTGGGAATATCGATCCCGCTCTCAACGATGGTGGTGGACAAGAGCACGTCGTATTTCTTGTCGTAGAACGCGCTCATGCGCTCTTCGACTTCGCTTGGGCTCATCTGGCCGTGGGCGGAGACGGCCTTCACCTCAGGAACGTTCTCGCGCAGCCATCCTTCGAGCGGTTCCATGTCCGCAATGCGTGGCACCACGATAAAGCTCTGCCCGCCGCGATGGTGCTCGCGCAAAAGCGCCTCGCGCATCACCATATCGTCCCACTCCATCACATAGGTCCGCACCGCGAGGCGATCGACCGGAGGGGTTTGCATGGTGGAGAGCTCGCGCAGGCCCGTCATCGCCATTTGCAGCGTGCGCGGAATAGGCGTTGCGGTGAGGGTAAGCATGTGGACATCAGAACGCAGTTGTTTGAGCTTTTCCTTATGCGTCACACCAAAGCGCTGCTCTTCATCGACGATCACAAGCCCCAGATTTTTAAACGTCGTAGACTTCGATAGAATGGCATGCGTGCCGATCACGAGGTCCACGGTGCCGTCCGCCAATCCGTCTCGCGTCTCGTTCGCTTCCTTGGTGGAGACCAGCCGCGAGAGGCGCCCGACCTTCAAGGGAAAGCCGGCAAAGCGTTCGGAAAAGCTCTGAAAGTGCTGCCGCGCGAGCAGAGTGGTGGGAGCAACGACCGCGACTTGCTGTCC
>JBCBYM010000179.1:0-5020 GCA_039815865.1 Pseudomonadota bacterium | reverse complement strand
TTATGACGACATCCAGCAGATCCAGGCGAACTCCAACCGAGCGGCCGCACTGACGCGGCAATTGCTCGCTTTCTCGCGCCAGCAGACCTTGCGCCCAGAGGTGCTCCAACTGCCTGATGTGGTGAGCGAGGTCGGCCCGCTGATCAAGCGCTTGCTGGGTGAAAAGATCAGCTACTACGTCCAGCATGATCGCAATCTGGGCCCTGTGCGCGCTGACCCGCAGCAGCTGGAGCAGGTGATCATGAACCTGGCGGTCAACGCGCGCGATGCGATCAACTCAAAGTCTGGGCGCAGCAGCGGGGCGAGCGGCCGGATATCCCTCCTTACCCGTAGCCTGCAGGCCAAGGAGGTGATCCAGCTGGGGTCCGAGGTGCTGCCAGCGGCGGACTACACTGTGCTGATCGTGCAGGATACCGGCGGCGGCATCCCGCCTCATGCGCTTACCAAACTGTTCGAGCCATTCTTCACGACCAAGGAGCTGGGAAAGGGAACGGGCCTTGGCCTCTCGACCGCCTATGGCATCGTCAAGCAGTCTGGCGGTTTCATTTTTGCTGACAACGTGGTCGACGCTAAAGGCAATCCAACCGGCGCGCGGTTTACGATCTACTTCCCGGTCCATCGCGGCGAGGCGCCGCGCAAGAAGGAAGCGCCCGCGCCGGTTTCCTCCGACTGGTCAGCGGGCGGGCGCATCCTGCTGGTGGAAGACGAGGATATGGTGCGTGCGGTGGCTGAGCGTGCGCTCACCCGCGCGGGCTATCAAGTGACCGCGTGCCCCGGCGGAGAAGAGGGCCTTGCCGCGATTGGTCAAGGGACGGAGTTTGACCTTGTCGTGAGCGATGTTGTCATGCCCGGCATGGATGGTCCTGCCATGGTGCGAGCCATCCGTCAGCAGCGCCCCGAGATGCCGATCCTTTTCATGTCCGGCTACGCCGAAGAGCAATTGCGCAAAGAGATCGACATTCCCGACTTGCACTTCATCGCCAAGCCCTTCAGCGTGTCCGCCATCGGCGACAAGGTCTCGCTGGTGATGCAGCAGGCCAAGGCGAGCGCTCCGTGATTTTCCACCGGAATTAAACGCACCTGGGTCTGTTCACTTTGGATACACGCGGGGATTTGGAGTATGTTGCTCACGCTTTGGGAGGGGTTTTCGCATGTTTGGCATTCAAAACTTGACGTCGGTCCGGACCGCCGCTGTGTCGAGTCTGGCGCTTCTGGCCGCCGCAGCGTCCGCGCAGTCGCTTCCGGATCCGGGCGAAAGCGAGCAGGGCGATGTCTCCGTCACGATCTATAACCGCAACCTGGCGCTCATTCAGGATGTGCGCGAGCTTGAGATTGCGCGGGGCGAAAACCGTATCGAGCTGCCCGATGTCTCGGCCAACATTCGCCCCGAAACGCTGAGTTTCTCTGCGCCCGGCACCACGATCATCGAGCAGAACTTTGATTACGATCTGCTCACGCCAACCAAGATGATGGAAAAGGCGATTGGCCAGACGGTCACCTTGCTGCGCACCAATCCGGCGACCGGTGTCGAAACGCGGGAGCGCGCCAAGGTGCTCTCCACAGCGGGCGGTGTGGTCATCCAGATCGGCGACCGGATCGAGGTGCTGCGCGATGACGGCCTGCCGGTGCGCGTGATCTTTGATCGCGTGCCGCCCAATCTGCGCGCGCGCCCGACGCTGTCGGTCCGGATTGACAGCGATCGCGCCGGCACACGCCCCGTGTCCTTGCGTTATCTGTCCGCCGGGCTTGGCTGGAGTTCCGATTACGTCGCGCTGTATAACGAAAGCGACAACTCGATCGACATGCAGGGCTGGGTAACGCTCACCAACAATTCGGGCACCACGTTCCATCAGGCCGACACTCTGCTTGTAGCGGGCAATCCCAATGGCTCGGGCAGGGGCTTTGGCAATCCCACCATGACGCGCGCGGGAACGCAAAGCGCGGACAGAGAGCGGCTGGGTGATTTCTATCTCTACCCGATTGAGGGTCGCACCACGATTGCCAACGCGCAGACCAAGCAGGTGAGCTTCCTCGACGTGCAAAGCGTGCCGGCGCGCAAGGTGTACTCGATCGGCGTTGGCTGGCAGCAAAACGATCAAAACCCGCGCAACGTGTCGAGCGCAATCGCTTTTTCCTCCTCGCGCGATCAAGGGCTGGGCGATGCTCTTCCCGCAGGCACGGTGCGCTTCTACCAGCGTGACAGCCAGGGCACGCCGCAATTCATCGGCGAGAACCGGATCGGACACACGCCGATGGGGAGCGAGCTTTCGCTGGTGACGGGCGAAGCGTTCGACATCACCGCGCAGGCCGAAGTGGAATCGCGCGAGCGGTTCACGCGCGAGGAATGGGTGAAGGGCTCGCGCTGGCAGGTCTTTGACGCCAATGACGAACTGGTGCGTCGCGGCCAATCGGAATGGAACAAGCGGACCAACTACTACCGCACCACAATGCGCTATACGATCACCAACGCCAAGGATGAGCCGGTTGATGTCGAGCTGACGCAGACCGGTCTTGGCCGTTATTGGTGGGGCTATGACTACCGTGTCATCAGCGGGGAAATCGCGGGCGAGCAACTCGATTACACAAGGCGCAAATTCACCATCCCCGTGCCCGCTGAGGGCGAGCGGGTGATCCGTGTGACGTACGAAACCCGCTGGTAAGGGCAGGGGAGCGCTCACCATGCGCAACTTGGCAGCTCTTGGGTTGGCTTTGGCCTTGCTCACAGCGCCTCCGGCCCTTGCTAGGCCGGTCGTAGAGGCGTCTGCGCCGAGCGATTTGTCGGTGTCGATCTATCGCGATCCGGAGCGAGATCTTGAGGAGGATATGCGCCGCAGCAACCCTCAAGGCTTCGCCATGATCAGCGAGACACGCACCGTGACCTTGCCTCAAGGCGAATCGACCATTCGTTTCATCGGCGTGGCCGAAGGAATGGTGGGCGTCAGCGCAATTGTCACCGGGCTTCCCGGCGGCACGATAGAGAAGAACCGCAACGCCGAACTCCTCTCCCCCGCCGCGCTGGTGAACGGAGCTTTGGGCAACCGGGTCACGATCACGCGCAGCAATCCGGCCACAGGCGAAGCCGCAAGCGAAGAGGCTATCGTGCGCACCCGCGCTGACGGCGGATTGGTGCTCCAGACGGGGCAGGGCTTTGAAGCGGTGCGCTGCGCTGGCCTGCCTGAAAAGCTGACCTTTGATCGCATCCCCGCAGGGCTCTCGGCCAAACCCGTCTACTCGGTGAACACCCGTTCGGAAACTGGCGGCACCTACGAAGTAACGCTAACCTATTTGGCATGGGGCTTTGACAGGCAGGCCAATTATGTGGCGACACTGGGCGAAAAGGTCCGGGGCAAGGAGTTCACGATGAGCTGGCTAAGCTGGCTCTCACTCGTCAACGATAACGGCCAGAGCTTTGAGAACGCAAAGCTTCAGGTGATCGCCGGCACGCTCAACATCGAAAGCGATTTTGAGGGTCTGGCCGATCCCCCTGAAGCGCCCCCGCTGCGCCTGACGTGCTATCCGCTTGGGAGCACCGCCACCGGTTCACCGGTGCGCGACTATCGGATCCCGCTCGCTGTTCCACCCCCTGCGCCGGTGGCGATGAACGAGAGGATCGTCGTCACGGGTGCTCGAAGGAACGAATCGGTTATGGACATGGCGAGCGCCGTCGCCGTCGTCACGGCCGAAGAGGAGGATCTTGGCGATCTTAAACTGTTCCGCGTGCCCGACCGGGTCGATGTCTCGGCCAAGGGCATGAAGCAGGTTGCCTTTCTCAACAAGGAAGAGGTGAAGGGCCGCTTTCTCTATGTGGCCGAGTGCGATCCCTATTACTGGACCGGCGATGAGGACGTGCCTCGCTCGACCGGAATATTGCTGGTGACGCGCAATGAGGAAAAGAAGGGCCTCGGCGTTGCGCTTCCTCAGGGCGCGATGACGGTGTTCGAGCCGACGTCACGCGGGCTGCAACTGGCGGGTGAAACACGGCTGCGCGACTACGCGCGAGGGCAGGATGTCGAACTGGCCCTTAGTGAGAGCGCGCAGGTCTTCTCAAAATGCGCACGCAAGAACGATAGCGCGTTCCAATACCGCGACAGCGCATGGACACCTATGAGCGCGCAGATCACCAACGCCAATTCCCATGAAATCGAGCTGCGCTTGTACCTTGCTGAGCCAGGCGATTTCGATGTCCGTTTCCCACGCCGAAAGGTACAGGTGAAAGACGGATTTGATGTCGTCACGCTGCGCATCCCGGCGAATTCCACCCGAGAATTCGAATGGAAGCTGCGCAGTTCCAACGCCGATTAGCCAACTTTCCAACAAATTTTCGTTCTCCTCTTGTTCCAATAGAACAAATGGGATACAAGCTTTCGCACGGCATCGGAATAAGCTCGGTTAAAACCCCTTAATCCGCCCTAGGAAACGCAAGGAGGTCATGCGATGGCTACGCAGCTGAAGTTGGTAGAGAAGGGTAAGGAAGTGGACCGTCAAAAGGCTCTCGACGCTGCGTTAGCGCAGATTGATCGCGCGTTTGGTAAGGGCTCGGCGATGAAGCTGGGCTCGAAAGAGGCGATGGAGGTTGAAGCCATTTCATCCGGATCGCTCGGCCTCGACATCGCGCTTGGCATTGGCGGCCTTCCCAAGGGGCGTGTCATTGAGGTGTACGGCCCGGAAAGCTCGGGCAAGACGACCCTCGCGCTGCATGTCATCGCCCAGGCGCAAAAGGCGGGCGGCACCGCGGCTTTTGTCGACGCCGAGCATGCGCTTGACCCCGTCTACGCCAAGAAGCTGGGTGTTGATATTGATGAGCTGATCGTCTCTCAGCCCGACACGGGCGAGCAGGCGCTTGAAATTACCGACACTCTCGTGCGTTCGAACGCGATTGACGTGTTGGTGGTCGACTCGGTCGCGGCGCTTGTCCCCCGTGCCGAAATTGAAGGCGAGATGGGCGATAGCCATGTCGGCCTTCAAGCGCGGCTGATGTCCCAGAGCCTGCGCAAGCTGACCGGGTCGATCAACCGTTCCA
>JBCBYM010000178.1:0-5022 GCA_039815865.1 Pseudomonadota bacterium | reverse complement strand
TCGCGCCTGATCGATGCAAAGGGCGAGCCACTGAGCGTTTCGATGCAGCCCACGATCGGCGAAGTCACAGCGCGCGACATCATCTGCCGCAACCCGGTAGGTAATGGCAGCGCGGCCGTGCTGCGCAAGTCCGAGCTCGACAAGGCGGCTTTCATGCACCCGACCAAGGTTGGCCGCAAATGCTGGTTTGATGAGGAGTTTCGCCAGTCCGAGGATGTCGAAATGTGGACCCGTCTGGCGGTGAAGCACGATGTGACGTTTGCCGGCATTGCAGGTCTGCTGACCGATTACCGCATACTGGCGGGCGCTCTTTCGGCCAACGTCGTCAAACAATATCTCAGCTGGACCAAGATGCTGCGCAAATTGCGCGGCTATGCGCCTGAGTTTGTGACCGCACATGGCGACACAGCTCGCGCCTATCAGCTGCGCTATCTTGCGCGGCGCGCAGTCCAGTTGGGCAATGCCGAACTGGCGAAGAACCTTCTGAAAAAGGCAATTGGTCTGGAGCCCGCCATCCTTGTCGAAGAGCCGCGCAAGACAACCACCACCGCCATCGCCATCCTGGTCGCCCAGATGCTGGGCCAGGATCGTTTCACCGCGCTCATGCGCCCGTATCTGAAGGAAGCGGCATGATTACGATCGCTCACTTGATGGACGATTTCGGCATGGGCGGCGTCACCCGCGCGCTCACGCTGTTCGAAGAGCCCATGATCAAGCGCAAGGCCCGCTCGCACGTGGTGCCGGTTCATCCAAACGCGCAATTGGCCCCGCGGCTGGATGCGGATCTAATCGTTGATCACGCGGCGCTTTCCTGGGCGCGGCTGCCCTTCTTGATCAGCCTGCGCGCGCGCAATCCGAAGGCGCGGATCGTCCATGTCGAGCATAGCTACACCCGTGCCTTTGAGCAGGTCCAAGTGCGCGCCAAGGGGCGGTTTCGAAGGCTGCTGCGCATCTGTGCAGGTCTGTTTGACACTATCCTTTGCGTCTCCGACGCGCAGCGCAATTGGCTCTTCAGCGAGGTCGGTATCGCGCTTGCAAAGCTGCGTGTCATCTATCCCTGGACTGACCGCACCGACCTCTTCACCGTCCCAGTTGCCAAGCCGCGCGCCGAGCGGCCGCTCAAGCTGCTTGCTTATGGGCGGTACGCCGGGGTCAAGAATTTCGGCGAGCTCGTGCGCGCCATGCGCTCCTTCAATCCAAGCGAGGTTGAGCTGACCTTGTTTGGCGATGGCCCGGATCGAGCGAACCTTGAAGCTTTGACGGCGGACTTGCCGCATGTCGAGGTGCATGGGCCCTGCGCGGATCCCGCGCCTTATTTTGAAGCCTGCGATGCGGTCATCATCCCTTCGCGCTTCGAAGCCTTTGGACTGGTCGCGACCGAGGCGCGCATGGCCGCGCGCGCGGTGATCGTCGCGGATGTTGATGGCTTGCCAGAGCAAGCGAGCGTTGGCGGGCGGATTGCGCCGATGGGCGGCGCTTATGAGATTGCACAGGTCGTGCGATGGGCGATCAAGGCGGACCTACCTCACCTTGGTATGGCCGCGCGCATGGGCGTCAAAAGCCAGCACACAACTATCCTGCGCCGCTGGACCCAGCTGATCGAGCGGGTCGAGACCGCTCGCTATCGCCGCGAAGCGGGCGAACGCGCCGCGCAATTGGGGGGAGTTGTGGCCTGATTGAAAAGCACCCAGATCAGACCATTCGTCGGGCCGTCGATCAAACCGTTGCACCCCGGCGGATCGACGGCCTTTTTTTACTTGCAGTTGCCGTTGCAGATCCAGGCCCTCGTTCGGCTGGGTCATAGCCAAATTGGCGAAAGTTCAGCCCTCTAGCGGGCGCCGCAAAGCTATGCCGATGACGATCAGGGCGGGCCAATACAGGTAGGCCAGGATCTCAAGGTTCTCTCCAAAGGAATAGAGCACCAGCATCAGCACCATACTCAGCCCGGCGCGGGCGGCCTCGCTGTGCAATGAGCGCGCGATCAGCACCATGGTCGTGATGAGCAGCGGAAGGGCGAGCGCGGCCGTTCCCAATAGTCCCTTGACGAACAGCAGGCCATACCAAGAGTGATGGCTGCCAATCGGCATGTATTCGACAAGGTGCGGGCCGTTTTCGACGATGCCATGGCCGAACCAATAGGCCTCGGTTTCCCAACGATGGATCGCGATGCGGCCGAGCGCCGCGCGCACGCGGCTGGAATCGGCCCGCGCGGCGGAAAACTCGCTCATCGCTGTGTCGGCCAATTCAAGCAGCATGGGCCCAAACACGCCCAGCGCCAGCACGACCGGGGCGGCGAGCAGCCACATAAAACCCCGATCCAAACGTGCCGCACCCCAGACGAAGGGAGCAATCACGGCCAGTGCCACCAAAGCGAGGCGCGATTGCGAGAAGATAGCAAGCGCCAATCCTCCCGCGACACCGATCGCCTTCCAGCCCAGATGTTTCTCGCGCGCGGCGATTAGAACGTAGACAACCCCCATCATACCCACTGCCGGCGACCAGGGCGCAAAGAACTGCCAGCGCGGTGTGCCAAGGCCGGGCTCGATTGTGTAAAGCTGAGCGGTGAAATAGTCGGGGCCAGCGCCGCCCAGGATCTGCAATGGCGAGACCCAAAGCCGCTCTGGCAGCCCGATCATCGGGGCCACCAGAAAGATCGGAAGCAGGATCAGGGTCTGTAGGCCGAGCTTGCAAATCGCGCGGGTGATCACTTCGGGCCGGATCGAGAGCACCGCTCCGGCGAGTGGGAACACCGCGATCAGCGCCCAGCCTTTGGCCCACCCAATGGAGGACTTGATAGTCTTGCCCATGCCGAGCTGAAAGTTGGCGTGCCCGATCCACAGGATGACAAGCATCGCAGCCATGCCCGCGATCCACAGCCACACACTAGCCGGGATCGGATGTGCGTCCTTCTTGCCCACATAGAGCGACCACAAGGCCATGCCCGCCAGCGCACAGCCAAGGACAGGTCCGGCAATATAGAGCCCACCGACCAGCCACAGACCCCAGGTCCATTGAATGGTGCCCGCGATCAGGCGTTCGGCAGCATTTTGCGGATGATGGGCTGACGCAGCCATAGGAGGAGAAATCCGGTTGTGAGGAATATCGAGGCCGCCAGAGCGCCTGCGATGACAAGGAGGGGAGATGGGGCCGCCTTCTCGCGCGGAAGCGAAGGCGCCTCGAGCGTTTGGACCAGCGGGTAGGACGCAAACGGGTCCGACTTGTTGGTGTCGAGCCGCGCGAGCGCAGACGAAAACACCGCTTCGGCCACGCGCAGATCGCGCAGCAGGTCGGCGAGCTTTGCGGCCTGTTGAACCTGGGCTTGCGTGTCAGCGGACTGCGCTGCGATCTGGCGCTGCAGTTCGGCAAGGGCGGCGCTGTTGCCGACGGCGTCGCTATCGCGCTGGGAGAGACTGGAGAACAGGCCTTCACGCGCATTGGTCGATGTGAGCTCAGCGAAGGCGATAACCTGATCGCCCGAGAGGCCCGTCAGTTCGGCTCCCCTGCGCGCCAGGTCATTTCTGAGCGAAGCCTTTTCGGCGGCCAATTCCTCAATGGCGCCATGCGCTTCGCCAAGTGTGCCGCTGCGTTCGCTGTGGGCGCCAACCGCGGCGGCGTAGCGGCGCAGCACTTCCTGAAATTCCGGATCGGCCTTGAGCAGCATGGCGCGGCGCGCTTCGGGCAAAGAGATTTGCAAGGTGGCTGACAGTCGCTCGGCGGCGCTCGCAGTTTCGGTCAAACGCACACGGCGGTCGCGTTCATTAGCCTTGAGCTGATCGAGCGCGGTGATGCGCCCGGCAAACTGGTCGAGCGAGACAAGGCCTGTCTCGCCCTGAAAATCGAGCAGCGCCTGCTGCGCTTCATCAACCTTGCCTTCAAGCTCGGCGATCCGCTTGGCGTCGGCGTCCTCGCGGGTGCGCGCCTCGTCTTCGCGCAGGCTGTCGAGCTGGGCGTTGAACGCGGTGCGCAGGGCCTCCATGCGGGTCTTTGCTTGTTGAGGAGTGCCAGCGCTCATGCGCAATTCGATAAGGTTGGTTTGATCGATCAGCTTGATCGATGGCTGGGGAAGTGCGCTTTCGTCTTCATCCGCGATCGCGGCCGCCTCGCGCAGCACCAAGTCCGACATCAGCAGCCGTTTGTAATTCTCGGTCGGGCTGAGCGAGGGCGAGGAAAAGGCCGAGGAAGTGTTGGTCGAAGCCTGCCCGATCGATTCCAGGTTCATGCTGGCCCCAACGCCGGTACCGGGCAGGATGAGGCTCATTTGACTGTCATACCGGTCTGGCGCGAAGGCTATGTAGCCCAGCGCCAGCGCCCAGATCAGGGCCAAAGGCCCCGCCATCGCGGCGATGTAGCGACGATAGCGCCCAACCGAAGGCAAGCCATCGCGCATAATCGCCCAAGCGCGCAGCATCAGGCGCTCGCTCGATGGCTTGTGCGCGCCTGTGCCGCTGCGATCCGACGCTCGCTCGCGCGTCGGTTGTCGTTCGGCCACGGGCTGGGCGCGACCGAAAGCCGGCCGGCCGTCAATGGCGGGCGCGTGGTTCAAAGCGCGTTGTCCAGCAGAATGGCCGGGGTCGCGGTGTTGACCGCGTCGGTCACCAGACCAACTGCCTCGCGGAAATTGGTCCAGCGGCTATCGTAGCAAGCGATCGCATCGCCCGGCATCAGAAACGGATTGAGCGCGTCACGATTGGCGTTTCGCACCAGCTTCTCGATGTCACGCTCGACGACTATGCTCTGCCCGTTCATCGGGTTGCGCGAAATGAGGACAGCGCGGCGATCGGACTGCATGTAGCTTCCACCCACGCAATTGGCTGCGACCAGGCCCTGCAAGAAACGGGTGCCGTAGGGCAGCGACGTGGTCTGATGGCCGATGGCGGCGCCCGCGTTGTTCATGGCGCTGCGCGTCAGGTTTGACATGAAGACGCGAATACCAGGGGCGGTCAGCGGCGTGGGCCGCACCAGATCAGGATCAAAGCACTTGCGGCTTGGCACGATCAGCCGGTCGCCGGATGCAAGTGCAAC
>JBCBYM010000177.1:0-5068 GCA_039815865.1 Pseudomonadota bacterium | reverse complement strand
TCATTGCCTTTGGTGAGCGAAGCGCGCAAGTGTGCGGTCGCCATGGGGTCTTCCGAGACAGACACAGATCAGCGCCGTTACAGTGCAGCTAAGCTCTGGCTTGGGGGCGTGGGATTGGGGCTGCTTGCGCTTGTGGCTGCGGCGCTGGCTTATGTCTGGTTGACCCGAGAGCGCATCGCGACGGATCTGATCGACGAATATCTGGCTGAGATCGGTCTGGAGGCGAACTATGAGATCGTCCAGATTGGCCTCAAGCGGCAGATTATCGAGAATGTCGTGATCGGCGATCCACAGCGCCCGGACGCAACAATCCGGCGCGTGATTGTCGATGTGTCCTACGGGTTGGGGGCGCCGGGCATCGGCGCGGCTCGGCTGGAAAGCCCTCGGATCTTTGCAACCTATCGCGGTGGTGAGGTGAGCCTTGGCGCGCTTGACCCGTTGCTCTTTTCACAAAGCGATGCGCCATCCTCCGGACTGCCCGGGTTCGACGTTGCCATTGTCGATGGCGGCGCTCTGCTCGAGACCGATTACGGCGATGTTGGCCTTCATCTAGAGGGGCAGGGACCGCTTGCTGACGGCTTTTCCGGCCGTCTTGCGCTTGTGGCGCCGGACATTGGCGTAGAGAATTGCCTGGCCAGCGCGCTGACCGCGTATGGCGAACTGACGACCTTGGGCGGAGAGCCTCGCTTTACAGGGCCGGTAAGGCTCCGCGAAGCCACGTGCGCGGGCGCTGAGCTTGCCAGCGCGGATGTTGCGGCGGATATTTCGGCGGATGCGGCGTTCACAAGGGCCTCTGGCGATCTCGATCTTGTATCGGGCACTTGGCGCTTTGAGGACAATTTGGTGCAAAGTGGCAAGGGATTGGTCCGTCTCTCGATCAGTGAAGACGCGCTTGTACTGGCTCATGATCTGACCTTCTCCGATATCGAAACCGGTCTTGCCACGCTGAGCGCGATCACCGCGGACGGAACGGTGCGCAGCGCGCAGGGTTTCTCGCAGACCACATGGGACGCGCAGGTCAGGGCCAGCGAGGTTGACCTTGCCAGCGACGCCGATCGCGCGATTGCTCAGGCCCGCGAGGCGAGTGAAGGCACTCTGGTGGCGAGCCTTCTCACCAAATTTGAGCGCAACCTCGAAGCGGCAACCCGAGGCGCCTCGTTAAGCGCTGACGTGACCTACAGGCTGGAAGGTGACGCGCAAAGTCTTGTGATCCCAGAAGCGCGCCTGCGCAGTGGAGCCGGAGAAACCGTGCTGGCGATCTCGCGCCTGGCTTGGGGAACGACATCGGCTGGCGGCGAGGCGCGCCTTTCGGGCAATTTCTTAACCGGAGGCGCAGGCCTGCCCGAGATCACGGGTCGGATGGACCAGGACGCGAATGGAGCGTTCGCGTTGCGCATGAGCATGGCGCAATACGCCCAAGGCGAAGACCGACTGGCCATTCCCGGGTTGCAGGTTCGGCAAAATGCCAACGGCCCGTGGCTCTTTTCCGGGAAGATCGCTGCCAGTGGCGCGATACCGGGCGGCAAGGTCGCTTCTCTCGAGGCCCCGCTCGAGGGTGCCTACAGCCAAAGCGGCGGCCTCAGACTTGGGTCGCGCTGCGCTGATATCCGCGTTGCTGAGGTGGCCTATTATGATCTTGCGCTCGAGGATCAGGCTGTGCGTGTGTGTCCAGCAAGCCGGCGCGCCATGATAAGCTATAATGGGTCGCTCGACATTGATGTTGCTGCGAAGGCGTTCGCGCTCAGCGGTGATCTGGCTGGCAGTCCCATTCGCATTGATGCGGCGCAAGCGAAGCTGAATTATCCTGGCGGCTTTGACTTAACCGACCTTTCAGCCACGATCGGCGAACCAGACAACGCGGTGCATCTAACCAGCGCGGCGCTGAGCGGCGTGTTCGAAGAGGGTTTGGCCGGCACCTTTGAAAACGCCGCGGCCAGGCTTGATGCCGTACCTCTTGATGTGAGCGAGCTGGCCGGGCGCTGGTCCTTTAGCGATGGGTCTCTCTTGGTATCCCAGGCGGCCTTGACGGTCACCGAGCGCAGCGAAGAACCCGCGCGGTTTGAACCGCTCATAGCGAGGGACGCCGGCCTTTCAATCTCTGGAAGCGATATCACGGCGCAAGGCACGCTACGCCATCCTCAGTCCGACACGCCTATCGCAAATCTGACCATCCAGCACGACCTTTCAACGGCTGAAGGTTCCGCGCTTATCGATGTTCCGGATGTGACATTCGGAGACACACTTTCGCCTGAGGACCTTACCTATCTCGCCAAGGGGGTTATCGCGTTCACGGAAGGGAGCGTGGTTGGCGACGGGCAGATATCTTGGACAGGCGATGCGATCACAAGCTCCGGCGCGTTTCGCACCGAACGGCTTGATCTCGCGGCTGCGTTTGGCCCGGTTCAAGGCCTGAGTGGAGAGATCCGCTTCAACGATTTGCTCAATCTGACGAGCGAGCCTTCGCAAGTCATCTCCATAGGATCGATCAATCCGGGCATCGAGGCGTTCGACGGGAAAGTCCGGTTTTCCCTGACCAATGGCGAGATCATCGACGTTGAGGACGCGCGCTGGCCGTTCATGGGGGGAGAGCTTGTCATGCGCCCCACCATCCTTCGCTATGGGACCGACGCTGAACAGAACTACACGTTCGACATCACCGATCTCGATGCGGCTCGGTTTGTGGCGCAGATGGAGATGTCCAATCTGAGCGCAAGCGGTTCGTTCAGCGGCACGGTTCCCGTGATTTTCGACGCCAATGGCAATGGCCGGATCGAAGGGGGATCGCTGCGCAGCCAGGCCCCCGGTGGCAATGTCTCCTACGTTGGCGAGCTTACCTACGAAGACCTGGGGATGATCAGCAACTTTGCGTTCCAGTCGCTCCGCAGCCTTGATTACCGCACGATGAGCGTTGAACTGGATGGGAGCCTTGCGGGGGAAATTATCACACGCTTTGAAATTGATGGGGTGAGCCAGGGAGAGGATGCGAGCCGGAACTTCATCACTCGCCGCCTGTCCAAGCTGCCAATCCGCTTCAACATCAATGTGCGCTCGGAGAACTTCTACAAGCTGGCAACCATGGTCCGCACCTTCTGGGATCCAGAGGCCTTGCCCGATCCGGTCGATCAGGGCGTGCTAAGCAGCGATGGAGTGCTGCTTCTGCGATCGTCAGAGCCCCCTGAGCCTTCTCCTCCCAAGACGCCTGACCCATCACCTCAAGAAGCGCTGCGGCCCGATGAACCCGGTGTTCAACCATCAGAAAGCGAAGATCTGCCATGACATCTACCAGTTTGACCGGGCCGCGGCCTGATGCCACCTTTGCTGCTAACAGCAATTATGCTGCAGAGAGGGCTTGGGCGATGCGGTGGATGAGGGCAGGGGCCATGATGCTTGGCGCTGGTGCGATGAGTGGTTGCATCAATGTCGCTGCACCTGACGAGCCGATCGTGATCGAGCTCAACATCAACATCCGGCAGGAAGTGATTTACAGGCTCGCGGAAGACGCCGCTGAGACCGTGGAGGAATTTTCGGACATCTATTGATGGACCGACAGGGCGCTCGCCAAGCGGAGCGGAGAAGGATTTTGAGATGAAGACTATGCGCACACTTTTTGTCACCGCCGCCATGGGCGCCGCTTTCGGCTTGATGTTGGCAGGACCCCTTCAAGCCAAGCGCGACCCAGCCTACGCCGCCGCGCGCGCCGCCGGACACATTGGCGAACAGGTCGATGGATATCTCGGCATTGTCGCGCAACCGACCCCTGAACTCCAGCGCATTGTTGATGACATCAATATCAAGCGCCGCGCGGTCTACGCACAAAAGGCTCAGGAAAACAACGCGACGGTGGAGGAATACGCCCTCAGCGTAGGATGCCAGGCGATTGCTCGCACCGTTCCGGGAGAGAAGTACCAGGCTCCGGATCGCAGCTGGAAGACCCGCACCGCCGCGCCGCCCGAGCGTGACCCGCGCTGCCCTTGATCAAGGGTTTTGGCATCGCCCCATTCGCATCCCAGTTGACCTGAGCGCACGCCGCAACGCACAATCGTCATGCGTGGCACGGTTGACTTGAGTTTTGCCCCCTTCTAAGGCGCGCCTGCCCTTGGCGGGCAGCTCTTTGCGCGTGCCTGACGCTTCTTGTAGGACGCTAGGTGTGAACGAGGAAAAACCCGCAGGAGAACCCATCGCTGAAGATGCGCGCCTCGACGCGCTCGACCAGCGGCTTCAGGCCGCGACCGAGCGCGAAAAGAAGCGCAACCAGCCCCAAGTTCAGGGGGTCGATGCGAATTATCGCAGCGGCAACCGAGCGCTGGCTGATCTTCTGGGAGGGATTTTTGGGGGTGGCGCGGTTGGTTGGGCGATTGACGCTTTGACCGGCAGCGCACCATGGGGCCTGTTGGCTTGCCTGTTCCTAGGAATTGGCGTGGCTTTCAGGAACATAATTCTAGCGGCGAACACCCGCCCTGAGGACTCAAGCGACGCCCCGGATCAAGACCGGCAAGCGTAAGCGCGCAATGATTTCTCGCCAAGGGTATGGTGCAATCAAGGTACTAAGGACCGACACGACGTGGCAGCCGAAGAAGGCAAAGTCGATCCGATGAAGCAGTTCCAGATCGAGCCGATATTCGGTTCGGGTAACTGGGAAATTGCCGGGTTCAATATCGCATTCACCAATTCCGCTTTGTGGATGGCCGTGACGGTCGTCCTCTTGTGGGTGTTTGTCTATGGCGGGATGAAGCGCGAACTGGTGCCCGGTCGCTGGCAGATGGCGGTCGAGACGATGACCGGCTTCATCGATGATATGCTGGCCGCCAATATCGGCAAGCAGGGGCGTAAATACGTGCCCTATATTTTCAGCCTCTTCATGTTCATCCTGTTCGGCAACCTGCTCGGGCTGTTGCCGCTTGGCCTTGTTGGCCTTCACCCATTTACCTTCACCAGCCACTTCACGATTACCGGAGTTCTTGCGTTGATGAGCTTCTCGATCGTTCTGATCGTAGGCTTCTGGAAGCACGGCATCGGCTTTTTCGGCCTGTTTGTGCCGCACGGGACGCCAGCGCTGATGATCCCGCTG
>JBCBYM010000176.1:0-5071 GCA_039815865.1 Pseudomonadota bacterium | reverse complement strand
GGCGGAAATTCCTGTCCTACAGGTCCTTGGCAAGGCGCAGGCCGGTAAACTGCCAGCGCTGATGCGGGTAGAAGAAGTTGCGATAAGACGCGCGCGAATGCCCGCGTACGGTGGCGCAGCTGGCGCCCTTGAGGACGCTCTGACCGCTCATGAACTTGCCATTGTATTCGCCCACTGCGCCCTTCGCCGCGCGAAAGCGAGGGTAAGGCAGATAAGCGGACCCGGTGAACTGCCAGACATCGCCGAACAGCTGATGTCCTCCCCTGGGAGCCGGGGGCGCCGCGCCATCCAACTGCTGGCCTGCGCGGGGGTCAAAGGCCGGCAACGACCCTTCGGCGTCCTGCCCTCGGGCGATTGCTTCCCACTCAAACTCGGTTGGCAAACGCGCACCGGCCCAGCTGGCATAGGCGTCCGCTTCGAACTGGGAGATGTGCGTGACCGGCGCGTTGGGATCGCGGGGGCGCCATCCGGTGTGAGTGAAATGCTCACCCTCGCGCCAGTAGAGCGGAGCCGCGATCGCTTCGCTTTGCACCCACGCCCAGCCATCGGCCAGCCACAGCGACGCGGTCTCATAGCCGCCATCGGCAATGAACGCGTCCCATTCGCCATTGGTCACCAAACGATCGCACAGCGCAAACGGTTCGAGCAAGACGCGATGGCGCGGGCCTTCGTTGTCGAAAGCAAAGCCGCTCGGGCATGAAGAGGTGTCAAGGCCGATCAACGCCACGCCACCCGGATAAGAATGCCAGCCCGGCTCTTGCGCCGCGACGGCGGCTAGCGGTTCACCCTCCCACATGGCGGGGCCAAGCGGGTTGTGCGACAGCGCGTGTTTGATATCGGTGAGCAGCAATTCAATGTGCTGTTGCTCGTGCGCGATCCCCAGCGCGATGAGATCGGCAAGCGCGGGGTCCTCCAGAAGCGACGCCATCGCCGCATCGACATGCGCTCTCCACTCGAGGATTTCAACGAGGCTGGGCCGCGAGAGCATGCCGCGCGCTGAACGGGCGTGGCGCGCGCCTTCGGCTTCGTAATACGAGTTGAACAGGTAGGGATAGGCTGCGTCAAAGCGCTCATAGCCGGGGGCGTGATCGCGCAGCAGAAACGTTTCCCAGAACCAGGTCGTGTGCGCCAGGTGCCACTTTGAGGGCGACGCGTCCTCCATCGACTGGATTGTGGCGTCCGCCTCACTCAGAGGTTGGACAAGCGCTTCACTCAGCGCGCGAGTCGAGACGAAACGCGCCGTCAGGCTACCCGAGCCGCTGGGATGGGTTTGCGTTTCGCTTTGCGGCATGCCCCGCTCTCCCTTTGGCATGTCAATCAGGCTCGTCGGGACGCATGGCGCATCAGAATGACAAAGAAAAGGCGTGTCAGAGCTTTATCTCGTGCCAAGGCGTCGAGCCCACGGAGTTCAGGCCGCCAACTTCACCAGATTGCGCCCCCCTTCCTTCGCCGCATAAAGCGCCGCGTCGGCGCGCGAGAAGAAGAGCAGCGACGTGTCGCATGGCCGCAATTGCGCCAACCCTGCGCTTATCGTCACACCCGGCACCGGACCCACAGCGCAGCCGTGCGCGACCGCCTGGCGAAGACGTTCGGCGGCTTGCTCGGCCTGCAACTGGTTCATGCGCGGGGCGATCCAGACGAATTCCTCCCCGCCCACTCGGCCAACCAGATCCATTTCACGCGCTTGCGCCATCGCGACCCGCGCCACGTTTTGCAGGACCTTGTCGCCTTCAACATGGCCGTAGGTGTCGTTGACTTTCTTGAAGCGGTCAATGTCGAACACGATGAGGACAAGCGGGTATGAACCGCGCCGCGCGTCAAGGATCATGTGATCAAGCTGGGTCATCACTCGGCGACGATTGGCAAGCCCTGTCAGCGGATCGGTCTCGGCCAATTCGCGCGCTTGCTTGGCCTCTTGCACGGCCTCCCGCCGCGAGTGTTCAAGTCGACGTTCCCGGCTGACTTCGTCGGTCACATCGCGAACGACGGCGATCACGCGGGCCACCACGCCCCCTTCTCCAAACAGGTTGCAGGCCTGCACGCTGATCGACCGGGGAATGCCGTCATAGCCATGAATGTCATAGCGCAAGGTGAAAGGCGCGCGTTCGAGCGCGCGCTTTGAGACATCCCCGACAAGGTCGATGTCGTTGGCAAACAGCAACGTCTCGGCATCGCCGGCCACAAACTCATCCTGGTGATCGACACCGAAGAGTTGGCGCATCCCTTCCGACCATTGCTGGGTCCCTGAGGAGGGATTGTACTGCCATACGCCCAAATCCGCGATGCTCTCCGCCATGCGCACGGTGCGAAGCAGCTCGTTCATGCTGTGGGCGCGCCGCCGCGCGATCCGGGAAAGCTGGCGCGTTTCGCGGCGCGTGGTGACAACGCTCCACAGCGAACCCATCGCCACAACGGCAAGGGCCGCTGTGATAAGCAGCAGCATGTCGCTGCCAATCGCAGGGCCGGCTGTCTCCACGATGCGCTGGGCGCCCTGCCCACCGGCATTGACGGAGGAGAACGCATGGGCGGTCTGAGCCCCAAAAGAGACAAGCGCGACAGGGATTGCCATACGCGCAGCCCTATCGGCAAAGCCTCTCGCAGTGCCGGAACGCGCCCTATGGGTCTCTACCTAAGCGAGCCAAAAGGCTGTTGCCTTGGCCCTTGATTAGGCGGCGTCCGCCTGGCGTTCAGAAGCGGCGTCGTTCAGCATTTCAGCGAGCAGGAAGGCCAGCTCAAGCGACTGTTCTGCGTTAAGACGCGGATCGCAGTGGGTGTGATAGCGATCGCCAAGACGCTCGTCGGTGATGGCCACCGCTCCGCCGACACATTCGGTCACATCCTGGCCGGTCATCTCGATGTGGATACCACCCGGATGCGTGCCTTCGGCGCGGTGAACCGCGAAGAAGCCCTTCACTTCGGAAAGGATGCGATCAAACGGACGGGTCTTGTAGCCGCTCTCCGACTTGATGACGTTGCCGTGCATCGGATCGCAGCTCCACACCACCGGGTGCCCCTCGCGCTTGACCGCGCGCACCAGCTTGGGAAGCCCGTCTTCAACCTTGTCATGGCCATAGCGGCTGATGAGCGTGATCCGCCCCGGCTCGCGCGCGGGGTTGAGATCATCGAGCAGGCGCAGCAGCGCGTCCGGTTCAAGGCTCGGGCCGCACTTCATGCCCAGTGGATTGCCGATACCGCGGGCAAACTCGACATGCGCGCTGCCTTCAAACCGAGTGCGATCGCCGATCCACAGCATATGCGCGCTGGTGGCGTACCAATTGCCGGTGAGCGAGTCCTGACGGGTCATCGCCTGCTCGTAAGGCAAGAGCAGCCCTTCATGGCTGGTGTAAAAACTGGTGCCCTGCAATTGCGGCACGGTGGCCGGATCAATCCCACACGCCTCCATGAAATCAAGCGCTTCGCCGATCCGGTCCGCGGTCTCGGAGAACTTCTCGGTCCAAGGCGTGCGCCCCATGAAATCGAGCGTCCACTGGTGCACCTGCCGCAGGTTCGCATAGCCCCCGCCGGCAAAGGCGCGCAGCAGGTTGAGCGTTGCCGCCGCTTGCGAGTAAGCGCGCACCATGCGGGCTGGATCATTGCGCCGCTGCGCTGGGTCAAAGTCGATGCCGTTGATATTGTCGCCGAGATAGCTCGGCAAAGTGAGGTCACCCTTGGTCTCGGTCGGCGAGGAGCGCGGCTTGGCAAACTGGCCCGCCATTCGCCCCACCTTCACGACCGGACGCTTGCTGGCGAAGGTCATAACGATCGCCATCTGCAACAGCACTCGGAAGGTGTCGCGAATGTTGTTGGGATGGAACTCGGCAAAGCTTTCCGCGCAGTCGCCGCCTTGGAGAAGGAACGCCCGGCCTTCCGCAACGTCGGCAAGATCGCGCTTCAGCGCGCGCGCTTCGCCGGCAAAGACGAGCGGAGGATAGGCCGCGAGCGTCGCCTCGGCCTCCGCCAGTTCGGCTGCGTCTTCATAATGCGGCAGATGCTTTGCTTCAAAGCGCGTCCAGCTATCCGGGGTCCAGTTGCGAGCCATGGTTCAATTCGTTCTTTACACGTGGTTTCAGCGACGGGCCGGGCTGTTCGCACAGGCGCGGTCCAAGGTGGCACGGGCCGCTACACGCGGCAGGTTCGATTTGTAAAGCCACAAGTGGCCTTAAGACAATTATGTTTCACACTCAGTGTGATCGAGCGCGGCGTTCTTGGGCCCCTGTTACCTATCGACCCGCCACTCCCGGCCCCTGGATCGGCCCGATCGGTCCGGCCTGGCTCTTGGGAGCGGGCGGCGCCAACGGCGCGACCTCGGCAAGGGTCTGACCTTCGGGAATAACCGCTAGTCGAAGCGGTGAACCTTGCGCAAAATAACGCTCCGCCAGGAACTGCATGATACGCGGATCGGTGCGCGAATAATCGCCCAGAAGGTAACGCAGCATCTCAACGCGTTGGGGATCAAAGCTGGCGCCCTCCAGATTGTAGAGCCAGAACATATTGCCCGTCGAAGCCCGTCGGATCAGCTGCGAGAGCGGGCCCGTAACGCGCTCGATTTCATCGGCCGTGGGCGGATTGCTCGCCAGATCGCGGGAAATGCGGTCCGCTTCGGCAAAGAAGAGCGGTAGGATTTGTGGCTCGATTTGCGCGATCGCGGTGATGGTCCCCCCTCCCGGAATGTCGGTTGGCCACTTGGAAAAGACCTGGGGCGAATAGGCTGCGCCCGCTTCCTCACGCAGGGCCTCGAGCAAGCGATTGTTGAAGATCTGGGTCAGAATTTCGATTTGTCGCGATTCGCGAATGCTGGCGATGCCGCCACCGCTTTTCCATGCAACCACGGCTGCCGCCTGGTTCGCATCGCCGCGATGCTCAAGCACGGTCGGCAAAGGCGCGCCTTCTGGGAACGCGGGAACCCGAAGCGCAACATCCAGCGGGATGGGCGCGCGCGGCGGCAGCGCGCCGGCGGCGGACGCGATACACCGCGCCTCCAACTCGTTGAGTACGAGCAGGTCGAGGTGCGGGTACAGCGCGTCCAGGCCATTCCACGCCTCGCTGGCGTCGTACTGCGGCGTGAGCGACG
>JBCBYM010000175.1:0-5154 GCA_039815865.1 Pseudomonadota bacterium | reverse complement strand
GGTGAAGGAGTTCGTCCGCGGCACGCTGCGGCTCAATGGTTGGGCGGAGGCCTGGAAAGATGTATTTGCCGAGGTGGAGACGCTGGAGGGCGCGGCAGGGGATGCGCGCCTCAAAGAGATGTCCGATCAGTTTTGGGCCGAGAATGCCTATGACGAAGGCGAGCCCGATCGCGTCGTGCTCTGCGTCTCGCTGAAGGCGGAACAGGGTGAGGATCTATTCTACCACAAGACGTTTGTTATGGATGCCTGGGGCGATGAACACGGGACAGCAATGGCGCGGCTGGTGTCGATCCCGGTGTCTTTGGCGGTTGAGTCGGTGCTGGCGGGAGAGATGCCTGCGGGTGTGATTGCGGCGGCCAGCGATCCGCGGCTTGTGCTGCGGTATCTGGGCGAGGTCGACCAATTGGCGCAGCATCTGCAGGTGGTGGATCACCTTTAAGCCTGCATTTGGCGAAACCAACCCGGATGGTATCCCGCGAAGCATAACAGAGCGCGTTCGTCAGGCCGTAGCATGGCGATCCGACTTGAAGCAGCAGCGCTTTATCCATGGGTCCCGCTGAATATTTGAGCGGAGCCCTGCTGTACGAATTTCGCCAGGCGTCGCGCCATAGGCGCGCCAGTATTGGGGCGCACCTCCGGTGCGACGGGACGGCCTGACGAACGCGCGGCGGGCTACGCCCTTGATTCCGCGCGGTTTGCGCCGCCAGAAGACTCGCCACACTTTGGCAAATCTAAAGAGGAATAGACGTAAGCTGCGCGGGGCAAAGCGGCGATTGACAAGATGCATTAGGACTCGTGTTATGAGCGCAAAGATTAGCGATAAACTGAGCGAGATGGATCTAAAGGATTTGCCTGACATTGATGACCGCGAAGGCATCAGAGAATTCGCCGCAGACTTCAACGGCTATCTGTATTACGGCTCGTTTCAATCCTGTGCCGCAGCTGCGACAACACGAGCTCGTGACAGCATCATAAGCCTGCGCAATGAGCTCTTTTTTTCTTACCGTGCTTCAAATCATCAAGGTACCGACGATTTTGTTAAAACCTATGGCGAGCTACTGCCCTACTTTCATGAACACTTGAAAAAGAAGGACGCAAATTAGGTTGCCAAGGGCCTAAGACGGACGTTTCTCGCACTGGAGTGCAATCTGAGAACTTAGCCTCAGTAACCGCGCGCCGGATTTACCACATTCTGCAGCGGCTCGCCCGCTTGCCAGCGTTTCAGGTTGTCCAGGAACATCTCAAAGGACACCATGCCCCAGCCGCTGAAAATGGCCGAGGAATGGGGGGAGATGATCGCGTTGGGCGCGTCCCAGAAGGGGCTGTCTTCGGGCAGGGGCTCGAGCTCGAAGACGTCGAGTCCCGCGCCTGCGATCTGACCAGTATGCAATGCCGTGAGCAGATCATAACCCACGATCACGCCGCCGCGGGAGACGTCGATGAGGATCGCGCTGTCCTTCATCGCGGCAAAATCTGGGGCAGAGATGAGGCCCTTGGTGCTGTCGAGCAGCGGCACGCTGACCACGATCATGTCGGCGCGGGGCCAGAGATCAGGAAGCGCGGTTGCCGGGTGCACTTCGTCGACATTCTCCATCTCAGTGGGCCGCGCGCGGGTGCCCAGCACCGTCATACCGAAGGCTTTGCCTTTGGCTGCGACGGCCTGCCCGGTATGGCCCAACCCCACGACAAGAAGGGTCTTGCCGCGTAGCGGGACCATGTATCGGTACTTCCACGTCTTGTTGGCTTTGTCGGCCTGGAACTGCGGGACGTTGAGCGTGAAATGCAGAGCACAGCCAAAGGCAAACTCTGACATCATCTCGGACGCCACCCCCGCAGAATTGGTCACGGTGGTTCTGCTGGTGTCCCAATGGTCCAGATGATCGCAGCCCGAGCCGCCGACGGAAATCCATTCGGGACCGTATGGCCCCAACACCGCCTTGGTTGGAAACCCGTAGGTGCCGCCAAATCGGATAGAGTACATCGCATCAGGCTGCGTCTCTTTCAGGACCT
Organism: Pseudomonadota bacterium; assembly: GCA_039815865.1. GTDB lineage: Bacteria > Pseudomonadota > Alphaproteobacteria > Sphingomonadales > Sphingomonadaceae > Erythrobacter. Next base: position 3,144 of record JBCBYM010000175.1, on the reverse strand, counting down.
CCTCCATCCCCTCATAACTGTCATGGGTGATGACCTCGGCCTCGGGAACCGCGTCTTTTAGGGCGGCCACATAACGCTCGGGCTTGTCGTTGTGGATCAGGACTTTGGGGGCGTCTTTGCTCATGCGTCACCGGGATTTATTATGAGGTTGGTCAGGTCAGAAAACTTGGCGCCGCCCAGCAATCCATCGCGCAGCGCCCAGATCGCCTTGGCGCGCGCCTCGCTGAGCACGCCGTCGCAGAAGGACATGAACTTGGCCTCGACATCCGTATCCGGCCGCCATGCGCCCGGGCCGCCGCTGGCGGGCGTGTCGCCTGAGGCGAGGATCTGCCCGTCATGCAGCGTGACCTCGACATCGGACCACCGGCCTGCTGGGAAGCGGACATTGTGCACCTCCGCCGCCTCAACCGAGATACGCGGGATGATGGCGGCAACCTCAGGATCGCTTAAGGCTGCGCCTCCGATATGGCGCGGGGCGAGCTCGCGGTAGCGCAGCATCGTGGCCACGGCGTAATGCATGGAATACTGCGCCTCTGTGGTGCTGGCGGGCATGCCGGCGAACAGACGGGCAGCCTCGTCAAAGGTGCGGATTTTGAGCGCAGCAACGTTTGTATGTGTGAGGCCATGGTCGTCCATCACCTGTCTGACGGCGTCAATGGCAGCGTGGGCCCAGCGGCAGATCGGATAGGGCTTGATGTAATTGTCGGCCACGGTCCAGCGGGTACCGAGATCGTCCCAAAACTGCGCCACATCCGCCGCCTCAACAGTAATGGCCGGCGCGCCGGTGAAGCCGCGCTGCGCGAGAAAAGCGGATGTGATGCCCACCAACGCGCCCATGCCAGAGCCGTCATGGAGCATCGTCGGGTTGTCAATCTCGCGCATCATCTGGCTGCGGGGGCCGTGGTATTCCGCGATGCCGAGGGCGTGTCGCAGGGTGTCTACATCGGACCCGGTGAGGCGGCAGGCCAGCGCGGCGACGCCCAAGGCATTCCAAGCGCCCGACGTGTGATAATCGGTGACAGTGGCGTGCAACGCCAACCCGGCGCGCGCGGCGATTTCATAGGACATGGCCATGGCGCGCAGGGCGTCCGGGCCGGACAGTTCGGGGTAGCGCTCGGCCAGCGCAAAGAGCGCAGGGACAACCGCGCAGCCGATATGGCCCTTCGTTTCCATCAAGCCGTCATGGCCATCGAGATTATCGATCTGCGTGGCCAGGGCCCAGGCGGCGCCGGGCTGGCTGACAACACGGGCATCAAAGAGCATGGGCGCGGTGTTGCCGGGGGTCGCGAGGTAAAAGTCGGCGGCATAGTCGCGGGCGATCTGGCCGACCTCAAGACGCGTGGCCCCGGCGGCGACACCGAGCGTGTCGATCAGCAGCGTAGACGTGTGGCGTAGGGCATCGTCGGGGATAGAAAGAGCGGGATCGAGCGCGAAATCGGCGATCCGTTTGAACTGGGCGCAGCTGGATGCGGCCACAGGGTTGAGATGCCGGTTCACGCGTGGACCCTTTCGAAGAGGCGTCCGAACTGTTGACCCGGGGACGGCAGGCCGAGCATTTGCACCGCTTGGAACACCATGGCCTGGTTCGAGGTCACCACCGGTTTGCCAAGCTTGGCTTCAAGCCGCGCGATCACCTCAACAGAGCGCATGTCGGTGCAGGAGAGGACAACGGCCTCTGCGTCCGCCGCGTCGGCGCGCAGGGCGAGCGCTTCGACGTCATCGGGGGTCAGCGCGCCCTGCCCTTCATTGTCAAGCGTGCCGTCCACATCCGCGCGGCTCACAGCATCGATGCCTTCGCTTTTGAGGAATGCGATTGCCTGGTCGTTGATCATGGGCACGTAGGGCGAAGCGAAGGCGATTTTCCTCGCTCCGAGGCTTTTAATCGCGTGGACCAAGGCACTTGCGGCGGTGACCGTTTGCGCGCCGCTTTGCGCACTGATCTTGGCGGAGAGATCCCGATCAAACGCTGGGCCGTGGGTCAGCGTGGCCGAGGTGCAGCCGTAGAAGACGACATCCGGCTTCACGCCTTGGATGAGGCGCAGGGGCTCGTCCATGTCGGCCTCGCCCAGGCCCGCCATCTGATCTTCATCGGGGATCTCATCGGCGTCATAGCCTCCCAACCGCGCGAAATGGAGCGAAACGCCGGGCGGGCGCATCAGCATCATGTCGGGCTCCAGATTGGTGTTGGTGAATGGCACGAACACGCCAAAACGCGCACCACCACGGATGTCTTGCGCGATGTCTTTCATGACGCGGCCCTCCTTGCTGTCCAAGTCTCCAGCAGAGAGGCGGCAATGTCTATGTCCGCCGCGACACCGATTGTCGCGCGCAGACAATGGGGCAGCCCGGCCCCGGCTTGCGGGCGCAGGAACACGCCTTGGGATTTCAGAAAGGCGTCCGCGCTCTGCGCTGCCTCAGGTGAGGCGAAGGGGATGAGGGTGAAGTTGGTGAAGCTGGGGATCGGAGAGAAACCTGACGCACGCAGGCGACCAGCGAAGGCGTCTCGGCGTTTGGCGGTCTGTGTGCAGGTCTCGCACATCCAGACCTGATCTTCAGCGGCGGCCTGCGCGGCGGCCTGACTCGCCTGTGTGACGTTATTGGGGTTGAGCAGTTTGCGCACGTTCTGTGCGATGACGTCCGGGAAGACGCCCCAACCCAGCCGCACTCCGGCAAGACCGTAGGCCTTTGAAAACGTGCGCAGAATAATCGTGTCACCGCGCGCGACGAGATCGAACATCGGCTCGGAAAGGTGATCGGCGAATTCGCCGTAGGCTTCGTCCAAGACGAAGAGAATGTCGTCGCGGAGGCCATCGCGCAGACGCAGGATTTCGGATCGCGGCAAGCGCGTGCCGGTGGGATTGCCGGGGTTTGCGAGGAGGACGATGCGGGTTTCGGGGCGGACTGCCGCGAGCAGGGCATCGACATTGGCGTGCAGATCGGTCTCGGGCGCGATGTCGAAGCGCGCACCTATCATGCGGGTGGCGCTGCCAAAGAACGGATAGGCATGGGCGGGGGCGAGAGCGGCGAGACCGGGGGCCAGATAGGCCCGCGCAATACAGCCGATGAGATCGAGCGATCCGGCGCCGCAGAGGATTTGGGTGGCGTTGATATTGTGGACCTCGGCGAGGGTTTCGCGCAAGGCGG
>JBCBYM010000174.1:0-5155 GCA_039815865.1 Pseudomonadota bacterium | reverse complement strand
GATGCCAAAGTTCAGGCCCTGAATTGCAAAAGAGATCGCAGCAACAACGATCAACACGCCCGACGCGCCAAGGCTCCATTTCCAGCGCCGGAAAAAGTCGATCTTGGTATGCTGTTTCACCAGCCGCAAGGCCCGGCCCTGTAGCACGGTCTTGGGGCGGCGTCGTTCGAACCAAACGACCACCATGAGGCGCGTGACAAAAATCGCCGTAAAGACGGATGTGATGATGCCGAGCCCAAGCGTGATAGCAAATCCTCGCACCGGTCCGCTGCCCATGGCAAAGAGAATGAGCGCGGTGATGAAGGTTGTGATGTTGGCGTCGACAATGGCCGATAGCGCCTTTTCATAGCCCAGCTGGATCGCCCTGGATGCGCCCTTGGCGGATCGCATTTCCTCTCGTATTCGTTCAAAAACCAGCACGTTGGCGTCCACCGCCATGCCGATCGTCAGCACGATACCCGCAATACCGGGCAACGTGAGCGTCGCGCCGATGGCACTCAGAAGCCCAAAGATTAGTCCAACATTGATAATGAGTGCGATATTGGCGAAAATCCCAAAAAGCCCGTAGCTTAGGAACATGTAGACGAGCACCAGAGCGAAGGCGACGATACAGGCAATCTGCCCTGCTGCAATGCTGTCAGCGCCAAGTTCCGGGCCAATGGTGCGCTCTTCCAAAAACTCAAGCTCGGCAGGCAAGGCACCGGCGCGCAGGAGCACAGCCAGATTGGTGGTGTCTTCAATCGTGAATTGCCCGGTGATGATGCCTGACCCGCCCGCGATGTGGGCCTGAATAACCGGCGCGCTCACCACCTCATCGTCAAGAACGATGGCAAAGGGATTACCAATGTTTTCCAGCGTGTAATCCCCGAACGCACGCGCGCCCGACGGGTTGAACCGGAAGGACACCGCGGGCCGCCCGTTCTGGTCGAAATCGGGCTGGGCATCGACAAGATCCTCACCGGTCACGACGGGCGCGGCCTCCACGAGGTAAAACACCCCCGGTTCGTCCAAGGAGGGCAGGATTTCGTTCCCTGCGCCGACACGGTCTTGAGGGTCCGTTGTGCGACCAACCACGGGATTGAATGTCAGTTGCGCGGTGGTGCCAATGATGGCTTTGAGCTCTGCGGCACTGCCAATACCGGGAACTTGGATCAGGATACGGTCAGCGCCCTGGCGTTGGATCGTCGGCTCTCGCGTGCCCACTTCGTCGATACGTCGGCGGACAATTTCGAGCGACTGGCGCACCGTTCGCTCATCTGTCGCGCGCCGCTCCGCTTCACTCAATCTCACAAGGATATCAGAGTCTTGTGTGGTCACCTCAATGTCGGTCGCGGCCACTTCCGTGAGGCTCGCCACCGGCTGCGCGAGGCTGCGCACCAGCGTTGCCGCATAGGCCACTTCTTCGGGGTTTTGGACCAGGCGAACGCGCAGTTCCGGGTCCTCAGAGGGCTGCAGCCGGATCGGACCGATGCGCGCGCGCTCTGCGCGCAAAAGATCGCGGATTTCAGGCCACATGCCCTCAATGCGGGAGGCATAGACATCCTCCACCTGCACTTCCGCCAAAAGATGCGCTCCGCCGCGCAAATCTAGCCCCAGATTGACAAGGCTCGAGGGCATCCAGCCCGGCCATTGCTCAACAAGTGCGCGGTTCTCGGCGGTGTCTTCCCCCAGCTCGATGGCCTGGACGGCATCATTGTGCTGTTCGACTGTGGTATAGAACCCGTTGGGAGAGGCCAGCAGCAGGCCAAAGAAAACCAGGCCCCAGATCATGACACGTTTCCACAGGGAGATCTGAAGCATTTAACTCTTCCCGTTCAAAGGGTTATATAGGTTTGTTCAAGCGTCTGCGGGTTCTGTCTTGGAGAGGACCTGCGCCACGGTGGACCGCACCACGCGGACCTTCACGCCATTAGCAATTTCCACCTCGATCTCGTCGTCATCCTTGACCTTTGAGACCTTACCGATGAGCCCGCCCTGGGTCACAACCTGATCGCCGCGACGGAGAGCTTCGACCATGGCGCGATGTTCTTTGAGCTTTTTCTGCTGCGGCCGGATCAGCAGGAACCACATGATGGCGAAGATCAGAATGAGGGGAATAAACTGGCCAATGGCTTCCATGTCGGGGTCCTTGATTGGTGGGCGCTTGAGGCGCTCTGAATTGGGCGGAACCTATGGTTTGCGAGGGGCATTTGCAAGGTGGGAAAGGGTGTCGGTATCGCGTCTCTATCGAGTCCTTGGGCCAGAACGCCGTGCCAAACGTTACAATCGTGCCCGAACGCGGATTGAGGGGGCATGATCAACATCTGAGCACGTGCCAGAAACAAGATCAGACCCACCCGTAAAGGCGGATCTGAAAAATGCGCAAACCATGCGATAGACGTGGTGCTAATCTATTCAGCAACCAGAGGCGCTGCTTCGTCGTCGGTCTCACCATAGCCCTTCGGCACCGCGATGTTCGGCAGATTAGCGGCGCGTTTTTGCAGGGCGCGACCGATCACGACGCGGCTGATCTCGGTGGTACCGTCCACGATCCGCAGCATCTGTGCCAGGCGCGAGAGGCGGTCCATGCCGTAGGGCTGCAAGAGGCCCATGCCGCCCAGAACCTGCGTGCAGGTGTTGGCCGCCTTTACCGCTGCATCGGGGACAAAACGTTTGGCGTGGGCGGCCATGAGCGGGCCCTCGGGGGTGCCCAGCGCCTCAGCCGCTTTGCGATAGAGCAGTTTGGAGGCCTCAAGATCGGTGGCCACCTCGCCCAGCATCCACTGAATGCCGTCAAGCTCGATGTTCTTGCCGCCGAACATCTTGCGGTTCTTGGAGTAGGACAGCGCGGTGTCGAGCGCCGATTGCATGAGACCACAGCAGCCAGATGCAATGGAAACGCGAGCGATGTCGATGGCCATGAGCGAGCCCTGGAAACCCTGGCCGATGGGCAGGATGATGTTGTCTTCGCTCACGACCACGTTGTCGAGATACATCTCGGACATAGGCAAGAAATTGTAGGAGGGCGTCTCGTAGAGCGGTCCGAAGCTGATGCCCGGCGCGTCGGCGGGGATGGCGATCATCGCCATGTCCTTGTGGCCGGGCGCATCGCTGGTTTTGACAACGGTGAAATAGACGTCGGCTTCGTTGGCGAGGCTGACCCAGGCTTTGGCGCCATTGATCGTCCAGGTGCCATCCCCGTTAATCTGGGCGCGGGTGTACATGGTCATCGGGTCGGAGCCGGACTGCGGCTCTGTCAGCGCGAAGTTGGCCAGTTTGCGGCCCGAGGTCAGATCGCGCGCCCACTGTTGCTTAAACGCGTCCGTGCCATAGCCGCAGCCTGCAAAGGTGCAGATATTGTGCATGGAGAGCGCGAAGGCATAGGCGCCATCGCCCAGGCCCAGCTGTTCGTAGACCTGAATGCCCTCGGCCAGCGACAGCCCCTGCCCGCCCCAGTCTTCTGGCGCGTAAAGGCCGGTCAGACCTGCAGCCCCGGCGGCATCTGAGGCCTCACGCGGCCACGTGCCCGCCCTGTTCCAGGCATCGACATTGGGCGCAATGACCGTCATGGCGTGATCATGTGCGGCGGAGAGAATGGCATCGAGTTTATCTGACATGGCGGTGTCCCTTTTCAGAAGCATACTGTCCCATCGCGCCAAAAAGAGAGGATTTGCTGCAAGGCGAGAACAGGACAATGTGTAAGTTTAATTCGTATTTGAAGGCCCGTTTAAAGGCTCCCTCAAAGCCGCGCCATCTCAACAGATGACAGCATATTGTCCAAAAGTGACAAAATCACCGGACTTCTGCCCGACGCCGACGGTACACACTGGGGGTATGCCCCGTCCATCTTTGGAACGCTTTGTGGAAATTGGCCGCGGACGAAAACCCGAGATCCTGAGCGATCGCTTCGATGCTCATACGATCTGATTGCAGGTTGCGGATGGCAATGTCGCGGCGCAGCGCGTCTTTGATCGCCTGAAAGGATGTGCCGTCTGCCTCGAGCCGGCGCATCAGGGTCCGGGGGGTCATGTTCATGGCGCGCGCCGCCGCTGACAGATTGGCCGTCTCCCACGCGTTTTGACTGAGGTAACTGCGCACGCGCAAGGATTGGGTGTGTTCGCTGGAGCGCGTGAAAATCCAGTCTCGCGGTGCGTTTTCCAAAAAGCGCCCAAGGTCGGTCGCGCTGCGTGTGTGCACGGGCGTCAAAACGCTGCGGTTGAATGTCAGAGAGGTTACTGGGCTGCCGAAGTGCACAGGCGCCGGAAAAATGACAGCATAGTCTTCGTGAAAAACCGGGCGGTCAAAGCAAAAGTCTACGGCCTGAACGGGCACCTCGTATCTGGCCAACCATGACATCAGCCCATGGGCCAGTTTCAGGATCAGCATATGCCCAAACCGTTGAGGCTGCGCGTGACCCTAAGGTGCCAGCCGAAGAACCAAGGCATCATCTGTGTCCATCAAGTCAAATTGGTAATCATCCAGCAGCAGGTTCCAAAATGTGCAGAAGCGATAGAGCCCCGAGGACAGCGATGTGGCCTCTCGCACTGAGGTCAGCAGGTGCTGCAGCGCGCGCGGCCGGATCGGACGCGACCAGAGGCCCATCATTTCATCGCCGGTTTCAACGGCAGCCAATTGATACAGCCGCACGATTTGGTCGAGCGTCACTCGACCTTGATCAGAGGCCGCCTCCGCGACGAGGTCAGCGCTCTCCAAAAATGAGAGAAACTGCGCGTCAGAACAAAGCGGGCGCAGCGCTGTCAGCCAATCCGCGATGAAGTGGCTGGATACCGTGGAATAGAACGTGGGCGTTGCATCGGTCATCTTGCGTGCGACGCTACCACCAAGTGCTCCAAGATGGCGATGATGATGTTGAATTTTGCGCGCGCAGGACGGCCAGTTAACAAGCGCCCCACGCACTGGTTTGAATCTCAGAATAATGACGGCTCAGCCTTAGGGTTGTCCATCTCAGCAGGAGGCAACGTTCAATATATGAGATATCGCCAGGGTGGAACGCCCAAGCGTCTCACGCCCGGGCAAATTCCGTACTTTCGAAAAGATCAGAAGTCGAAACGGACCCCGACATTCAAAGCCGTTCGGCTCAGATCATCCGAGACCAGCGCCGCACCCCCGGGCGATACCCGTGTGCCTTGCACATCATAGGCCTGAATGTAACGAA
>JBCBYM010000173.1:0-5210 GCA_039815865.1 Pseudomonadota bacterium | reverse complement strand
CCTCCGCGTGCAGCCTCGATCGAGGCGTTGAGCGCCAGAAGGTTGGTGCGGTGCGCGATGGTCTGGATCAGTTCGACAACGTGCCCCACCTCATCGGCGGAGGCCGAAAGCGCCGAGATCGTCGTGTCCGCTTCAGTGGTGGCGTCCGTCGCAAGGCGTGCCAGTTCGCTCGATGAGGCGGCCTGGCGGCTGATCTCACCGATCGACAACGCGAATTCATCGCTTGCCGCTGCGGCGGCCGTGGCGCCGGCGTTCGCCTCGGTCATGTTTTCGGTGAGGTCTTCGGTGCGGCCGGCGGCCTGATCGGCGGTTTCCGCCATGCGCGTGGCGGTGCTGTGAAGCTCGCTTGAGGCCGAGGTCACCTTGCCCACCACTTCGCCCACGGTCCGCTCAAAGCTGTTGGCGACATCGGCGATCAGCGCCACGCGGCGCGCTTCGGCGTCTTCGCGTTCGCGCGCGCGGTCCTGCTGGGCGCGCAGCTCCTGCTCGGCGTGTTCGGCCCGTTCGCGCGCCCACAGTTCCAGCTGTCGGTTGGCGCGCTTGAACATCGCAAGCGCGCGCAGCATTTCGCCGATCTCGTCCTTGCGATCATCGCCTTCGATCTCGAATTTGCGATCGCCGTTAGCCAGGCGGGTCATGCCCGTCGTGATCTCGCGAATTTTGCTGGCCAGATCGCGCGAGAGGTAGATAAAGCCCCCAATCAGGACGAGCCCGGCCATCAGGAGAAGTCCCACCACGTTGCGGCTCATCGAAAAAGCGACATCGACGCGTGCATCGCGCATTGTTTCGGATACGGTGTAGGCGTCCTTGGCAAAGACCTTGGCTTCCTCGAACAGCTTGTCTCCCCGGTCCGAAATCTCATAAGCGAGGCCTTCGGCCTTGGCGGTTCGCCCGGCGGCGACGAACTCGGCCATGGTGGCCTCGAACGTGGCGTTATAAGCGTTGAGATCGCGGCGCAGCGCGACCACCTGCGGGGTCAGAGACGGCGCATGCGCGGCTGCGATCCGCTCGAGCGAATCCACTTGCTCGCCCGCCTGGCGGTAGGCGGTGCGCTGGCGTTGGAGGACCGAATTTTCCTGCTCAAACAGATAGCGCGACGTGTTGTAGCGCAGCTCACCCAGAGTGCCGAGCAGTTCGCTTGAAGCAACGGACGCGCGTTGCACCTCCACGGTGGAGCCATAGCGCTGATACAGATCGGTCAGGCCAAACCCGACGACAAGGGCAATGCCCAGCCCCAGGGCAATCACCGCTCCGAAAACGGCGTTGATCTTGGCGGCGATGCCTTTGTTGCGGATAAAGGCAAAACGATCAAAAAGGGCGGGCTTTTCAGACGTTTCGTGGCCTGCGCTGCCGGTTGCATCATAGCCTTGCGAGCCCTCATACGCGGCTTCGTCGTCCAGCGCGAAGGCGGGCACGGAATTATCCTCGCGCTCCTCTTGCACCTTCATCATGTTCATCACGGAACCCCCGGAAAACCGCCGATTTATGTACGATTGCCTAAAAGAAAATCGTTAACATCGACTTTCGTAAGGCCGCTCGGTCTGGGTTTCGGGGGTGCGCTGCGTTTGCGCCCGCGCGGTTTAGGAGACGCGCACCTTGGCCAGGAACGCGTTGACCTGGGTGCGCAGGACCACCGCCTGCTGTTCCAGATTGGTTGCGCTGGAGAGCACCTGGCTGGCCGCCGACCCGGTGGAGAGCGAAAGATCGCGAACATCGGAGATATGGCCGGTCACCTGTTCTGTGCCTCGCGCGGCCATGTCGATGCTGCGCGCCAGATCCTGACCGGCGACCGATTGCTGATCGACCGCGCTCGCGATCGAGACGGCGGTGGTCTCCAGGTCTTGCACCTGCCCCGCGATTGTGCGCAGCGCCGAGACGCTTTCGCCGGTCGTGTCCTGCATCGTGCGGATTTGTTCAGCGACCTGCTCGGTGGCGCGGCTCGTTTGCATGGCGAGTTCCTTGACCTCGCTCGCGACGACCGCAAAGCCGCGTCCCGCCTCGCCTCCGCGTGCAGCCTCGATCGAGGCGTTGAGCGCCAGAAGGTTGGTGCGGTGCGCGATGGTCTGGATCAGTTCGACGATCTGGCCCACCTGCTGCGCGCTGTCGGATAGCGCGGAGATGGTCTCGTCCGCTTTGGTTGCGGTATCGGTGGCCTTGCGCGCCAGATCCGCGGAGGACGCGGCCTGGCGGCTGATCTCGCCGATCGACATTGCAAATTCGTCGCTCGCGGCCGCGGCCGCAGTTGCGCCCGAATTGGCATCCGCCATCGAGGCGCTGACTTCGCCGGCGCGGCGGCTCGATTCCTCGGCCGTTTGCGCCATCATCTGCGAAGTGGTCTGAAGCTGGGTCGAGGCCTCGGCCACCGTGCTCACCACATCGCCAACCGTACGTTCGAATTGGTTGGCAACATCGCTCAGCATCCGTTCGCGTTCGAGCCGGGCCTCTTCCTGCTGCACTTGCAGCCGGGTGGAGTGTTCAAGCTCGGCCTTGGCTTTCTCAGCGCGCTCGCGGCCAAGGCGTTCAAGCCGCTTGCCCGCGCGGTGGAAGATCTGCATGGCGCGCGCCATGTCGCCGATCTCGTCCTCGCGGGTGCGGCCGGAAATGTGCACGTCGTTATCGCCGGAGGCGAGCTTTTTCATTTCGCGCGTCATGCCCTTGATCGGGCCTCCGACATTCTGGTCGAAGAAGCGCGTCGCCAGCAGCGTGAGCATCGTGAGAACCATCGCAAAGCCGATCCACGCAACAAGCAGGGTGGAAATCAGAGCCGCGCCCGCATCGGACATGGCCTTGGCCTTGGTGTTCAACCGCTCGGCGAGTTCGCGCGCGGCTTCGAGCGTGAGGCTGCCGGTGGCCTGGATCTCGCTGGCCTGGCTGGCGCGGCGCAAGGCGTTGCTGCCGTCAGGGTCGAACGCGCGCACTTGGCGGCGGAAATCCGCTATGCCCCCATCGATCAGCCCGAGGCGATCGAGCGCGGTCATGTCTTCGCCCACCACTTTTTGGCGCAGTTCGGCGACTCTGTCCTCGGCCACTTCCAGGCGTTCCAGCGCGGCGTCTGTGCGGATTGTCTCTCCCGTGGCGACTAGCATCTCCGCGTGGCGCTGCGCTTCGCTCAGGACAGCCACCAGACGCTCACCATCGAGTGCGTAATCGTGCTCGGCCGCGATCTGCTCGGCCCGGTCGCCCAAATGGATGTAGCCTCCAATCACGAACAGCCCGGCGACAAGCGCAAAGGCGAGGTTGCTCATGTAGAAGAACTGGATCTTGCGCCCGATCGACATCCGGCGGAACCAGCCGAACCAATGGCTGGCTGCGCTGCTGATGTAGGGTTTGCGCGCGGCTGCGCGCTCAGCCTCGTCCGCGGCCCGTTCGGCGGCGAGATCCACAGCGATTTCCTCTAGGGCGCTCATGCGGCCTGTTCCCCTGTTTCGGTCTCTGGTCGACCCGCGCGGCGCGCCGACAATTCCTGGTGCGCAGGCCCCTGGCCCGCCAGCGTCTCGTGCGCTTGCGCGCGGGTTTGCGCTGCGTAGAGCGCGTCAATATCGGTCTCGGGCAGTGCTTTGTAGTAGAGCCAGCCCTGCAATTGGTCGGCGCCGGCAAGCCTTACCATGTCGGCCTGCTCGGTGGTCTCAACGCCCTCGGCGGTGACGCTCATCTTCATGGCGCGGGCCATGGCAATGCTGGAGAGCATCATCGCGCGGCTGCCGGCGTCCTCGCCGGCCTGGACGACGAGGCTGCGATCCAGCTTGAGCTTTTCGAACCGGAACTGCCGCAGGAAGCCGATCGAAGCGTAGCCGGTGCCAAAGTCATCAAGCGAGATGTTGACGCCAAAGCCGCGGATCACATCAAGGCTGCGCTCGGCCACGACCGGGTCCAGCACGAGGCAGGTCTCGGTGATCTCAAGCTCGAGGCGGCCCGGATCAAACCCGGTTTCCTCCAGCAATTCGCCCAGCTTGATCGGAAATTCGGGGTTGCGCAATTGCGCCGCCGAGATGTTGACCGACAGCGTAATGCCTTCCCAGCGCGAAGCGTCGCACATGGCCTTGCGCAAGACCCAAAGGCCGATCGGATTGATCAGGCCGGATTCTTCGGCGACCGGGATGAAGATGTTCGGACCGATTGCCCGACCGTTCGGGCGGTTCCAGCGCAGCAGCGATTCCACCGCGACAATCTTGCCTGTGTCCGCGTCGATCAGAGGCTGATAAACAAGGTCAAATTCGCGATTGGCGAGCGCGCTGCGAAGGTCGTCCTCGATTTCGCGCACGGCCTCGCGGCGCTGGTCGAACGCTTCGCTGAACCACGTGCAGCGCATCTTCCCGCCGCGCTTGGACATATACATGGAGACATCGGCGCGGCGGAGCATTTCGGAGGACGGCACGCGGTCAGCATGCGTGCTGCGAGCAAGGCCAATGCTGGCGCCCACGGTGATGTTCCGGTCACCGACCTTGATCGGGTTTTTCAGTCTTTCCAACAGGCCGCGGCACATGCCCTCAAGGATGTTGCCCGCCGCCGGGCCGCCCATGACCGCGGCAAATTCGTCTCCGCCAAGGCGGTAGCAGGTCGCCTCCTCGCCGCACGCTTCGCGTAGCATCGCCCCGCAGGACTGGATCAGCTGATCGCCCACCGCGTGGCCGTAGTGATCGTTGACCTGCTTGAAGCTGTCGAGATCGATAAGCGCGATCGCCACGTCGTCTTCGTCTCGTGACAGCGCTTCGATATCGGAGTGGAGCGAGCGGCGGTTGGGAAGCCGGCTCAACTGATCGGTCTTCCCGATCGTTTCAAGCTCGCGGACATTGGCAAACCCGCTGCGCGCCAGAAAGAAGATGGTGGCCGCGTAAACCAGAGCGCCGGCAATCAGCAGCGGCGCGGGAGAACGAAGCTCGATCTGGTCGCTGGCGATGACAACAAGCGCGATGAGCGCGAACACCAGGCTGATCGTCGCCAGGGGCACGCCAACCAGTCCGAGCGGGGTCAAACGCAGCGGCTTGCGGTGTTCAATCACACGTGTTTCCCCGGTTTGGCGCTTAACACTTGGGCGGCTGGCACCGTCAATCGGCGCACGGATTTGCTAAAGAGCAATGGCTAAGGAAGCGTAAAATCGCGGCTTACAATCTGGCGCTGAGCGGCGCGATTGGCGCGGGTTTGCGGCGTTGGCGCGGCCGTTGACGTGGGCCTTGGCGTGGCCTTCACAGCCAGGATGGTTAAGCGGCAAG
>JBCBYM010000172.1:0-5248 GCA_039815865.1 Pseudomonadota bacterium | reverse complement strand
TGATACCCTTGCACTCAAAAGTATACACAATCTCTGTTACTACTTGAGATCTAATTTGAATGGTCAACTTCGCTATGTCTCGCCATTTTGAGAGCGCGTGAACAGCCGCTGGAAATGCGTGGGCGAATAGCCGGTGAGCTCGGCCAGATCCTCCAGCGTCACCGTTTGCCCGCGCGCGCTGGCCTCCCGGATCGCGGCAATGGCGGCAAGCACGCAGGCCTCTTCGGCGCTTTGCGTATCAGGCGAGCAGCGCTTGCAGGGCCGCAGACCCGCCGCGCGCGCATCTACGGGCGTGGCGTAGAAGCGCACATTCTTGCGCAACGGCGCGCGCGCCGGACAACTGGGGCGGCAGAAAATGCCGGTCGAATGGACGCCCGTCACAAAGACGCCGTCAAACCGGCGATCCTTGGCGAGCGCAATGCGCCACCGCTCGTCATCCGTAAGCGCCTCAGGGGCTAAGAGTGTGTCTGGGTCTGTCATGGCCAAGCCATTACCTCATACCCCATCGCGAAGCGTCCCGCACTTTGCGGCCAACCTTTCGCAAATCCAATCGAACGGTTCATTGCGCTGAAACACGAGATTTGGATAAGGAAGGGGCGTTTTTCAGTAAAGATGCGCAGCAGGGGTGCAAAGGGGGCCGACACATGAAGACCAAATCGCTTTTGATACTGGGCGCAGGCCTTGGCGCGCTTGCGGCTCTTCCGGGCCATTCGCAAACCTCAAGCGACGCCGCGCTGGAGGCGCAGTGCCGGGCGACCGAGGTGACCCTGCCCGATTCGTGCCCCTGCACGATTGTGAAGGCGCGCGAAGTGGGCGTGAGCGATGCGGAACTCGCCTCGCTGTTCAAGGATGACGGGCATTCCGAGCCGGTCGATCAAGGCAAATACGGTCAGTTCTGGCAGGTCAAGTCGAAGTGTATCGCTGACAGTATGATGGCTAGCCTTGGCGTATCGCAAGGCAATCCGCTGCCCGGCGTGCCCGCGAACATGCGCCCGCAAACGCCCGGTGCCTCCCAAACACCTCCGCCGCCCCCTGCGCTGGTGACGCCGCCTTCGGTGGCTCTGGCTCCTCCACCACCGCCTCCCGCGCTGGTGACGCCTCCCTCGGTGCAAGTGACACAAAGCCCGGTCACGGCCTCAGCTGCGAACGATTACTCCCAGCCTGGCAAGCGCTCGCTCGGTGATATCCAGGCAATGATCGAGCAGCTTGCGGACACAGCTTGGGAATACACCGACGATGAGGGCGAAAAGCACCGCTATGACTTCTTCGCTGAAGGCAACCTTGCCGTCTATCGCAACACTCAGACCAAATATGGCGGTGACTTTGCGCAAGTGTTCCGCATGTTCCCGCGCGACACCGAATACGGCGCAATCATCGGGGCGCGCTATGTCGACAGCGGCGGCTACGGGGATCTTCCGATCAACTCGCTTTCTGACAGTGTCATGGTCTTTCAAAAGCGCTATGTGCGCACCGGCGTGGAGTGGCCGTTCAAAAAGGTCGGACGCGCAGACCCAAGCTACCCCGCCTTTGGCCCTCAACCGCTGGCCGACGGGTTCTGGAAGGCAAATTTTGGGCCCGGCCGCGAAGGCAACCCTTTGTTCAACAACCGCCAGGCGCTGTTTGAAATGTCGAGCCAGGGCATGAAGTACACCAATAGCGGGTTTCTGGCGGGCACGATGCCGCTTTACCTGCTGGGCAAGACCACGCCCGAGGGGTGCGAGAGCGATTGCAAGCTGATCCTCAACGATTTCGATCAGCGCGCGAACAAAGTGCGCAAACGCGTAATCAGCACGGGCGGGGTCGATTATGTCGGCGTGCGGGCCGAGGGCGAGGACTTTGTCCCCGCGTCCGGCCAGCGCCGGAACGCCGCCAGCGTGCGGGCGTTTGACGGACGCGGCGGATGGAAGCAATGGACCTGCGCGACCAGTCAGAACGGCCTCAATTTCGTTCTCAAATGCGAAGAGCAGACGGGGCAGCTTCCCACGCAGGCTGGACTGGTCTCGGATGGCGATGCGTTCCTTTCAAGGCTGGCGCCGATCACCGCCGAGACGGTCTATGACGCAGGCTGCTGGAACGAATTGCTACTCGCGCCCAAGTCGGGAACGCCGCGCACGATGGAAGCGATGTGGGCGCATTACAACAAAGGCGGGTACAACATGATCGGCACTGCGACTGACCAAGTCGGCGCCAATCGCGGTGACTACAAGATCTGGTTCGATGGCCGCCCTCGCGTCCTGCGCCGCGATGACAGCGCGCCTGATGGCACCAATCGCTATTCCAGCGGCGGGATCACGTTGGAGACGGTCGCCTCGGGCGATGGGCTCAGCGACAACCCGGCCTATGGCTTTACGCCGATGAAAGCCACGTTGACGGCGAGCGGCGAAACCCGCCGCTTTGACGCGATCCTGTCGAGCGGGTGCTAAGCGCACGCTGGGCAAGACACGGCCCAGCGGAACAGGCTCAAACGACAATAGGCCGGGTGTAAGCGCAACTCCCGGCCTCGGCAGAGCGGCAAAACCAGCTATAGAGGCCTCATGATCAGGCTCTGTCTTCTTCTTTTGGCGCTCGCGAGTGGCCTCGCCTCGCCCGCTGCCGCTGATCCCGGCGATGTCGACGCCGCCGCGCGCGGCGTGGTGCGCGTGGTTCTTATCGGTACGCAGCGCTCGGAACAAGGCACCGAGGATGGCGCTGGAGGCGAAGACAGCGTCATCCCGATCAGCCACGGCAGCGGTTTTGCCGTCACCCCCACGCTGATCGTCACCAACGCCCATGTCATCCGTGAGGCCTTGCAGGACGACACGCTGCGCATTGGCGTTGTGCCGTCGGAAAGCGTCGGCAATTCCAGCAATGGCGCGTTTGCGCGCGCGGTTTCGGTCAGCCCGCGCAACGATCTGGCGCTGCTGGAAATCGCCGAGGGCGGGCTGCGCTTGCCGCCGCTCACCGTCGCTGGCGTGGTGAGCGGCGATATGGGCGAGGTCTCCGCGGTGGGCTACCCGATGAATGTCGATCTGGCCCAAGGGCTCGACCTTAACGACATTTTCAACGCGCAGCCGCCGGTCAAAAGCCGCGGGTTCCTGTCGGGCGAGCGCCCCAGCCGCCAGTTCGATACGCTGCTGCACACCGCGCCTATCGCGCGCGGCAATTCGGGCGGGCCGCTGCTGGATTCGTGCGGGCGGGTTGTCGGGGTTAATTCCTTTGGCGCGGATTCGGACGGATCGGACGCGGAGTTCTACTTTGCGGTCTCCTTGCGCGAATTGCTGCCCTTCCTGCGGGCTAACGAGATCGAGCCGAGCACCAACGCCCTGCCATGCCGCTCGATCGACGAATTGAACGCGGCTGAGCTTGCCCGGTTTGAAGCGCAGCGGGCCGAAGCGCGCGAACGCATCGCCGCGCGCGAGGCGAGCGCGCGCGAAGCGCGAGAGAGCGCGCGGGTGCAGGCGCTGCTGGAGATTTCCGAAGCGCGCGACAACGCGCTGGCGCTGGCCTTGGTGCTGCTGCTGCTGGGCGTGCTGGCCGCGTGGACCGCCGCGCGCCTGCGCCGCCAAGCGGGCGAAGCCCTCATCGTTAGCGACGCCGAGGGTGAGGCCGAAGGTGAAGACAGCGCTCCCCTCCCGACACAGGACCCGCGCGTGATCATCGCCGCTGGCCTCGCCGGGGCATGCTTTATCGCCATGGTGCTGGTGTGGATCACCCGCCCCGGATTTTCCGAGCTCGAAGACCGGGTTGCGGCGATCATGGGCGAGGCGCAGAGCCCCGGCGCAAAAGACACCCCGCAAGTGAGCCTCGCCGGCGATGGAACGCTGATCTGCAGCTTCGTTCCTGAACGCAGCCGCGTGCTGGGCGCGCGCACGGATGATGTCGAGTTTGACTGGGCCGCGGATGGCTGCGTCAATTCGCGCACGCAATACGGCCTTGCCAACGGCGAGTGGACGCGCGTCTTTGTGCCCGATGATGAGGCCGCGGTTTCGATCAACGTCTACGATCCGCAAACCCGCATCTTCCGCACCGATCGCTATCTGCTGGGCCGCTCAGCAATGGAGACCGCGCGCGAGACGAGAGGCGCCTACACCCCGCCTGCCTGCGGCATAACCGACGCCGCGCGCGTTCTGGGCGAGCAGCAGGCCGCCGTCATCGCAGCCCTGCCCGAACGCCCGAATGAACGCCTCGTCTATTCATGCGAAGCCGCCGATGCGCGCGCGCCCGCCCTGCCACTGACGGCAGAGCAACCCTAGAAGCGCGTGGGTTATGGAACAGGCGCTGGTCTTTGCTTCGATTGTGCTGGGGGTGGCGATCGCTTCTGAGCTCAACAACCTTCACAAGCTGCTGCAATCGGACAAGGTGACCTGGCACTGGGCCCAGGTGCTCTACGCGCTGCTGACGGTTCTCACCATCATGTCCTTCTGGTGGATGCTCGCCCGCAGCGACCTTTCGCGCCAAATCTCTCTGGCCGGGTTTCTGCCAGCGATGTGGGTGTTGGTGCTGTTCAACCTGATGGCGGCGGTCGCGCTGCCCGATACCATTCCCGATAAAGGGATCAGGCTGTCGGAATACTACCAGTCCAAGCGCCGCTACATGTGGGGGCTTTATCTGCTGGCGATCACGCCCATGGCGGGGACCTGGCTGTTCATCGCCGCCGGCCAAGCGCCCGATATCGCCACATTCGCGGTGATGGTGGCGCCGGATCTGCTTGGAGTGGCGCTTGTTGCGCTGCTCTTCTTTGCGCGGCCCTGGTGGTTGGTGGCCGTCGGTTACGCCGGGTTTGGCGCGTTGGCGACGACCTGGCTGTTCCGCGCGATCTAATCAAACCGCAGCGCGGCGGGGGCGGAGCGCGCTTGCAAAGACCTCAAAGCCCCATGCAAACGGCGCGCGCCCCCGTGTAGGGACACGCGCCGTCTTGCGATCTCGAGAGCCAGCGAAAACGTTACGCCGCCAGCGCTTCGCCCGACAGCGTGATGCGGTGCATTTCGCGGTAGTGGCCGGCGTAATCGTTGATCGCGTTGTGCCAGCTGGTGCGGTTGTCCCAGATCGCGATCGTGCCCGGCTTCCATTGCAGGCGGCACTGATTGTCGTGCGTGAGCGCGGCTTCGTAGAGCTCTTCGAGCAGCGGCTGGCTCTCCGCGGGCGTCTGGCCTACGAAATGGATCGTGAAAGCGCGGTTCACATAGAGCAGCTTGCGGCCCGTCTGCGGGTGGCGGATCACCACCGGGTGCACCGCGCCCGTCTCCAGATCCTGCCCGCGCAAGGATTG
>JBCBYM010000171.1:0-5259 GCA_039815865.1 Pseudomonadota bacterium | reverse complement strand
GGGCCAACCGCGACCGAAAATTCACCCGACGCGTTTGAGGCCGCACCAGCCGCGATCGAGGTCGTGCCGCTCGATTCAGCGTCTGCACCAATCGAAACGCTTCCCGAACCCGAGGCGATGGCTCCGGTTCCGTCACCGTCACCGTCTCCTCCAACCGCGACCGAGCTTACGCCGGTGGCGCTGGCGAGGTGACCGAAGGCCTGCGCTCCCTGAGCGTTTGCAACAGCCTGCCACCCGAATGCGGAAGCGCCCGTCCCGACGGCTGTGGCGCCATTGCCGACTGCAGTGGTTTGGTCCGACGTGGCCGAAGCACTTTCCCCAACCGCAGTTGCGCCGTCCCCATTTGCCTCTGAATCAGTGCCTACCGCTGTCGCGTCGTCACCCGAAGCGTCCGCGTCCTCACCGCAAGCCAGGGCGTCGTTGCCGGTCGCTGTCGCCCCGTCTAATATGGCCGGATCAAGCAAACACACATCCTGAGCCGACGCCGGAGTCGCTGAAAACGCCAAGGCGCCTACCGACAAAGCCGTGGCAATCACAAAGGAGGATGCGCCTCTGTTTAGCTCGAGATTAAACTTGGATGTCATCTGTATACCCCCAGAATTGCCCCGACGATTCGGGCCTTTCTAAACTTAGTGAAACCGCACGGCTTCGTATGATTTTCAAAGGGGTGCGACGCTGAAAAGTGACACAAATGCCCCCTGATTCGCCCCCCAGCCACGGAGTATACCTTACCTTCTAAATACAAAAAGTAACATATTTACCAAGACCTACCGAATTCCCTTTGCATTGCGTTACGCCAGTTTTAGTCAGAAGATTCAGGGAGAGGGCGAGACCGCATTGTAAACGCGTTCTCGGCGGCGCTGGCCGATGGGAAGGCCAGCCCGGCAGACGGCCAATGCGCTAAGGACAACACGTATGAGAACCCAAGACATTGGCTGACCAGACGCTCACTTCCTATGAGCCCGCTACAGGCAAAGAACTCTGGCGTGGGCACCACAGCGACGTCAGCGCGGCCGTCGCTCGCGCGCGCAAGGCCTGGCCCTCCTGGGCCGCGCTGCCTTTGGCCAATCGGATCGAGACCACTCGGCGCTTCGCAAATGAAGTGCGCAAGCGCGCCGATGATTTTGCCGAGTTGATCGCTCGTGAAAGCGGAAAGCCCTTGTGGGAGGCGCGCACCGAAGTCGACGCGGTGGTCAACAAGGTTGATATCTCGGTCGGCGCCTACGCGGAGCGCACGGGCAAGAAGCGGCTCGACAGCGCGTTGCAGGGATCAGCTGCGGTCCGACACAAACCGCATGGCGTCATGGCGGTGCTGGGGCCGTACAACTTTCCCGCGCATCTGCCCAACGGCCACATCGTTCCGGCTCTGATTGCGGGCAACACCGTCCTCTTCAAGCCCTCGGAAAAGACACCCGCTACCGGTGAGATGCTGGTTGCCTGTATCGAGGCATCCGGGCTGCCCAAGAACGTCGTGCAATTGGTTGTTGGAGGCGCGGAAGAAGGCAAGGCTCTGGTGGCGCATCCCGGCGTGGACGGCGTGCTGTTCACTGGGTCCGCGCAAACCGGCATTGCGATCAACCGCAAGCTCGCATCCAATCCGGGCAAGATCGTTGCGCTGGAGATGGGTGGCAACAACCCGCTGGTTGTTCTCGACACGCCGCTCGTTGCGGACGCCGCTGCGCTGATCGTGCAGAGCGCGTTCACGACGGCTGGTCAGCGCTGCACCGCTGCGCGGCGGCTGATTGTGCAGGAGAGCGTATTCGACAGCCTCATGAGCGAGCTCGTGCCCTTGACGCGCAAGCTTCTGGTTGGCGGTCCGCTGGATGACCCGCAGCCCTTTATGGGACCGGTGATCGACGTCGACGCCGCCGAGCACCTCAATGACAGCTTCGTCACTCTGGTGACTGCGGGAGGGCGCGCGCTTTTGCCGATGCGTCAGACCAAACCGGACCTTCCGTTCTTGACGCCGGGAATTATCGATACGACCGACATTCCCGAACGCCCCGATGTCGAACTGTTCGGCCCCCTTCTCCAAGTGATCCGCGTGCCTGATCTCGACGCCGGTATTGCCGAGGCGAACAACACGCGCTTTGGCCTGTCTGCTTCGTTGATTGGCGGGTCACCGGACGACTACGGTCGCTTTTGGGCTAACATTCGGGCTGGGATCATCAATTGGAACCGACCGACGAACGGCGCTTCGTCATCCGCGCCATTCGGAGGGATCGGCCTTTCGGGCAATCACCGTCCAGCCGCCTACTACGCCGCTGACTATTGCGCTTATCCGGTTGCCAGCACTGAAATGGAGCAGCCGCGCGCCAATATCGGGATCGGTCTTAAGGAGTAAGCGAGAGCCTGGAGTTTCACTCTCAGCGCGTCCAGGTGATGACGTCGACGGCGTTCAGATCCCCCGAAGTCGCGCGGGCGTAGACATGCAGATGCGTGCCGCGCCGGTCCGCAATGAGGCTGCTCTCAGGCTGGGTGAAGTAACGCGGTTCCAACCCGGCGCGTGTGGCCAGCGTGTTATGGTGGAGAAGGATATCCTCGATCGCCGCTGGCGACACATAGCGCACCAGGCGCATCGTGCAGTCTGGCTTCTCGACCGCCGCAGCCACGCGGACCATACCGTGCGGCATTATGGCGGCCAGATCGGGCATTCTGGCGGCCAACGCAAAGCTGCCAGCGACGCCTTTGCGGCAGGCGGGCGGCGCGTCGACCACCTCGAGCACAGCCCCAACGCCGAACCGCTCGGCAAGAGCCGCCGGGCCCGGTTCGCTCTGAGCAAGCGGAAACTCAGGGATTGGCCCCTCCTCCAAAAGCGCCAGCCGCGCCGTTTCGCGCGCGCGACTGGCCGCCTCCTCGCTGCCCTTGAACGAGGGGAGCGCGTGATCGTAGCCAAGCGTAATCGCCGCGTTGGCTTCGCTGCGATAAGCGAGATCGGGATCAACCATCAGTGGATCGTTGAGCGCGCGCGCCAGATAGGGATCCATCTCGTTCACCAAGGATGCAGGGACGGCTTCGGGCTCAGGCGCGCAGGCACCGAGGCCAGCCATAAGCAAGCAACCGATAGAGATGAGCTTGGTGTGCATGCGGGCCCCTTTTGCATGGTCAGGTTAAGAAACCGGCCTCAGCGAACCTTCTTACAAAGCGAAAACGCCCCCATACCCGTTCAGGCATGAAGACGCTTTCCGCGGCTGGTGGTAGCCGCGCCCAGGCCATTGGTGGGAATGGCCCAAGTCGAAAATATCGTGCGCGTTTGGGAGCCCCCCATCGCGATGTTGTTCATATATAGAGAGGCCTAGCTGAACACAGTGACAGCAAGTCTTGCAGCAAGCGTTCAGGCAAGACGCTCGTTTTTCCCGCCGCGCAGAACGAAGCCTGCACCGCGCTTGCACCCCCGCCCCCGCGCGCCTAGTTGAGCGCGGACCATGGCCTCCGATCCCCCTCCCAGCCCCGCCCAGCCCTCTGGCCTGCCGCAAGCGCTGGGCGCTTATATCTTGTGGGGATTTCTCCCGCTCTACCTGCTGCTCGTCACCAGCGTGCCGCCGTTCGAGTTTGTCGGCTGGCGGATCATCTGGACGCTGCCATTGTGCCTGGTGATCGTGGCGTTGCGCCGTCAGTTTCCCGAAATCCTTGCCGCCATTACCAATCCGCGCGTGCTTGTAATGCTGTTTGCAAGCGCGGTGCTGATCGCGATCAATTGGTTCGTCTATATCTGGGCGATCATGGAAGGGAATGTCTACGCGGCCTCGCTCGGCTACTACCTCAATCCGCTGATCAATGTTGTGCTTGGCACCCTGCTTCTGGGCGAGCGGCTGTCCAGGTGGCAGTGGCTGGCGGTCGCGATTGCGGGCGGAGCGGTCGCGCTGCTGATCGCCGGCGCGCTTACGACCCTGTGGATCAGCCTGACGCTTGCCTTCAGCTTTGGCCTATATGGCATGGTGCGCAAGCAGGTGAATGTCGGTGCGCTGCCTGGCCTCACCATCGAAAGCGCCATCCTGCTGCTCCCGGCAGGCGCGATCGCCTATTTCTATGCGGTGAGCGAGGCGGGTCCGTCATTCGGCACCGATATCACCATGAGCGCGCTGATCATGTTTTCGGGCGTTGTTACCGCCGTTCCGCTCTTGCTGTTTGCTATTGCTGCGCGGCGGATGGAGTATTCGACGCTGGGCTTCATACAGTATCTTGCGCCCACGATCGTCTTCTTCCTTGGCCTGTTTGTCTTTGGCGAGGAATTGAAGCCGGTGCAGCTGATGAGCTTCATGCTGATCTGGACCGCGGTTGCGATCTTTGCGACTGATCTGTGGCTCCGCTCACGCCGGGCCAAGCGGGAACTGCTCGCGACTTAACCCACAAACCGCCAGCCGAGCGTCTGGCCAGCATGCCAGGGCACGATTGTCTCGCCCACCAGCGGCAATTCCTCGGGCACCGGGTTTTCCACCCGTTCGAGCGTCACCGTCTCTTCATTGACCGGCATCTTGTAAAAGGCCGGACCATTGAGCGAGGCGAAGGCTTCGAAGCGATCAATCGCAGTCTCTTGCTCAAACACGGTCAGATAGCTTTCCAGCGCCACCGGTGCACCAAAGATGCCTGCGCACCCGCACGCGCTTTCCTTGTCGCCGCGAAGATGCGGGGCGCTGTCTGTTCCGAGGAAGAACTTGCGCTGGATTGCCGGATCCGCCGAAGTTGCCGCCGCGCGCAAGGCCAGCCGGTGCGTCTCGCGCTTGGCGACGGGAAGGCAGTAATTGTGCGGCTGGATACCGCCCACCAGCATGGCGTTTCGGTTGATATGCAAGTGCTGCGGAGTGATCGTGGCGGCGACCTGATCGCCCTGCGCCTTAACAAATTCGACCGCGTCCGAGGTTGTGATGTGCTCAAAGACAACGCGAAGCTTGGGAAAATTGGCCACGATCGCGTTCAAGTGGCGCTCAATAAACTCAGCCTCGCGGTCGAAGACATCGATCTCCGCCTCGGTCACCTCGCCGTGGATGCACAGCACGATGTCTTCGGCTTCCATGCGTTCGAGCACGTGGTAGATCAGCTCAACATTCGTCACGCCGCTTGCTGAATTGGTCGTCGCGTTGGCGGGATAGAGCTTGGCTGCGGTGAAAACGCCTTCACTCGCCCCGCGCGCAAGGTCGTCAGGGTCGGTCGTGTCGGTGAGATAGCAGGTCATCAGCGGCTCGAACGCCACGCCTTCGGGCACGGCTGCCCAGATGCGGTCGCGATACTCGGACGCCAGCTGCGTTGTCGTCACCGGCG
>JBCBYM010000170.1:0-5276 GCA_039815865.1 Pseudomonadota bacterium | reverse complement strand
CCAAGATCACCATTCATTACCATACGACAGTCACCGAGCTTCGCGGTGATGACTGGCTGACGGGTGTGACGTTTACGACCCCCGAAGGCGACACGCCCATCGATGCCAGCGCGCTCTTCATCATGATCGGCGCCGCGCCCAACACCGATTGGCTTTCGGGCCTGGTCGAAACCGATGACAAGGGCTTTGCGCTCACCGGCAAGGACGTTGACCGGGGCAGCCCGTTTGAGACGGGCACCGATGGCATCTTTGCTGTCGGCGATGTTCGCTCCGGCTCGGTCAAGCGGGTGGCCAGTTCGGTCGGTGAAGGGTCCGTGGTGGTGAGCCAGATCTGGACCTATGTCGACGAACTGAAGAAAAACCAGCAGGATCCTCAATAAAGCCAGCCGGGTTTTCTTTTATATTCCTCTTGCTTTTATCGGTTTGATCGCCTCACACTGCCGCAAAGGTAAGCGACCAAATCTTCTTGCAAAGGGAAGCCCGGATGATTCTGTTACGCGCTCTGCGTCTCTTCGCCCTTGCCGCTCTCGCGACATTTGCGAGCCAGGCCCGGGCGGAGTGGTACGAGGCCTCAAGTGATCACTTTGTGATCTACGCGGACGATAGCGAGAAGGACATCCGGCGCTTTGCGGCGAACCTTGAGAAGTATCACCTAGCGCTTGAATATCTCGTGCGGACCCGGCTTCAAAAGCCAAGCCCGTCAAACCGTGTGGTGATCTTTGTTGTCGGCTCAGGCGGCGAATTGCGCAATGTTTTCGGCAAGGGTTCCACCAATGTTGCGGGCTTTTACGTTCCGCGTGCGGGCGCCAGCCGCGCCTTTGTGCAGGATATCCGCAACAAGAACGGCTATCCCGATTTCTCGACCATCGTGCTGCTGCATGAATACGCGCACCACTTTCTGATCTCGTCCTCGCGCTTTGCAATGCCCCGCTGGATGAGCGAGGGGATGGCCGAATTTTTTGCCTCTGCCGGTTTCCCGAAGAATGGCGGGGTGTTGATCGGACGACCGGCACAACACCGCGTTTACGAGATATCGCAAGCCAGCCGCACCGATGTCTGGGACTTGTTGCGGCAGGGGTCTTTCGATGCGCGCAGAAAGCGCTCGAGCCCTGGGTTCTACGGGCGCAGCTGGCTGCTTTATCACTACCTGTACTTCAATCCGGAGCGCCGGGGGCAGATCGACGCCTATGTCCGAGAGATCCTGTCTGGCCAGTCTTCTCTTGATGCAGGAGAGGCCGCCTTCGGAGATCTTGGCAAGCTCGACAGCGAATTGATGTCTTACAAGCGGCGGCGCAGCTTCAACATGCTCGAAGTGCCGTGCGATCTTGTGTCGATCCCAGAGATTTCCCTGCGCCGCCTGAGCGAAGGCGAGGGCAAGGTGATGCCGCTGCGCATGCGTTCGCAGCGCGGAGTGACCCGCGATCAGGCCGAAGAGCTGGTCCTTGACGTACGCAAGGTTGCGGCGCGTTATCCCGATGATCCCGGCGTGCTTGCGGCCCTTGCCGAAGCCGAATACGACGCCGGCAACGATGACGCGGCCATTGCGGCGGCGGACCGGGCCATAACGCTCGATCCCTCCAGGGTGAACGCTTACGTGCAAAAGGGCTACGCGCTGTTCCGCTTGGCGAAGGACGCGAGCGATGAGGATCAAGACGCGGCCTATAAACGGGCGATGGAACCGTTTACGGCACTGAACCAGATCGAAAACGACCATCCTCTGCCGCTGATCTATTACTATCGCAGCTACGCTCAGCGTGGGATTGCGCCACCTGAAAACGCGCGGCTAGCGCTCGAAAACGCGGCCCTGCTTGCTCCATTTGACCAGAGCCTTTGGTTCGATGTGGCGCTTTTGCAGATGCAGGAAGGCAAGATCGAGCTGGCGAGGAATGCGCTCCAACCCCTCGCCTTTGATCCGCATGGCGGAAGCAAGGGCGCACGGATGAGGGAGTTGATGGACCTGCTTGAAAAGGCTCCCGAGGGCAAACCGATTACAGCCAGCGTGCTGGCCTCGGCTCGTCAAGCGGCGGGCGGCGATCTGGAGGACACCACAGGCGGCGATGGCGCGGGCGGCGATGGCAGCGATGGGAGCGACGGCTCGGGTTAGCGTTTGCATCGGCTGTCCGACGCGGCGGTTCTCTTGGATCGACCTTTGGTCACCGCTCTAACGCCGCGGGCCGCCGCCGGCTCGCTAAGCGGCACCGATCGCTAACGCATCATGCCGCTGACGATGGATCCCAGGATACCGCCCAGTGCACCGCCGCCGGCGCTCGCCCGGCCCCCACTATCCGCGCCGCCGGTGGCTTGCTGCGCCATATAGCCGGCCACCGCCATGGTCAGGATGGGGAGCATCTTCTTGAGCATGCCCTCGTCGAGCCCCGTCACCTCGGCGACCGAGCCCGCGACCGAGCGGCTCACATCCTTGCTGCCAAAGATGTTGCCGAGGATATCGTTGCCCGGCTGCGTGGGCGTGGGCTGGCTGCCCAGCACCTGGTCCAGCAGCGCGCTGCCGAGCATGCCGCCCAGCCCTCCGAGCGCACCGCCACTTCCGCCCGAGGCAGAACCGCCACCGCCGAGGATCGCGCCCGCCAGCGAGCCAAGCCCGCCCATCGGATCGGGCGTGGTGGTGCCGCCCGTGGCGCTGCGGCCCATCCCAGCCACAATGGCCGGGAGCAGCGCGCCCGCCGCGCTTGTGGCGGTGCCTTCATCCACGCCCAATTCCTTTGCCATCGACGTGATCGCGCCGGTGTTCTGCAGCATCTGAACCAGGCTCATGCGCTGCTCCCCCCTTAGTGTTGTGACCTATTTCTTGCCGAAAAAGCCCGAGGCCATGTCAGCGATATCGTCCAGCGGCGAACCATCGCCATCAGCATCGAGCATGCTCATGACGCCCGCAAAGCCGCCTTCCTGGCCCTGCAGACCTTGGGCGATAGACCCCAGCGCGCCCTCGCCGCCAAGCTGCGAGACGATGCCGCTGAGCGCGCTTGTATCAAGCCCCGTCTTCTGGGCTGCGAGCTCGACCGTGTCGCCCTCTTCGCCGTGGCTCTGACCCAGCGCAGCGACCGCTTTGGCTGCCAGCGCGGGGTCGATCCCGACCTTCTCCGCCAAGCTGGCGACGGTGTCCGGCGAACCGGCGACCTGTTTCATGATGCCATCGAGAATATCCATGTCTTTCTCCCATTATGCGTGCAGTGCAACTACGCGAATCCTAGAGAGCGACAGTGCGCTCGCCTTCGCCAAAAGAAAAGGCCTCACTCCGCATCCGGAGCAAGGCCTTTACATGAGATTACAACCGCGCTTAGCCAAACGGCAAAAGCTCTTTGAAGAAATTGCCCTGACCAAGGCCGCGAAGTCCGGTGGACAGGTCATCGGCGATAACGCCCAGCGCAGCCTCACCGCCAAGCGCGGCGACGATCTTGGAGAGCGCCTCGCTCGAAAGGCCCGTGCGCTTGGTGGCCAGATCAATCGTGTCGTCAGCCGAGACGAAAGTCCGCGCGAGCGCCATGACAGCGCTTTCCAACTGGGCTGCGTCCATGCCCAGCTCCCTTGCAAGGCCAAGAACCGTGTCCGCTGCGCCCGATGTGCGCGCCAGAGAGGCGTCAATGATGCTCATTTTGGGATCCCTATATGTGTGAGCTTTCCTGAAGGGATCAGCCACGCGCCAATCCCTTCAGCAGCTACGCACCACAGGGACGATTGGATCCGCCCTTACGTAACGGAAACCTGATATTTTTTAGCCGCTTACTCGAAGATATCAGGCCGCCGCCGGGGCCGCCTTGCGCACGCCTTCATCGACATGGGGCTCAAACTCGGCGAAATTGTCAATGAACAGGGTCACCAATTTGGCGGCCGTGGTGTCGTAGTCGTCCTTGTCCGCCCAGGTGCTGCGCGGATCGAGGATCGTCTGGTCAATGCCCTTCGCGACAAGCGCCGGAACCGAGACCGGCACTTCGAAGCCGAAATTGTCGTCCTTGCGGAATTCGACCGTGTCGAGGTCGCCGTCCAGCGCCGCGTTCAGCAGAGCCCGGGTTGCCTTGATCGGCATGCGGTTGCCGATCCCGTATTTCCCGCCCGTCCAACCGGTGTTGAGCAGCCAGCACTGCACGCCGCCTGTGGCGATGCGCTCTTTGAGAAGATTGCCATAAACGCTTGGGTGACGCGGCATGAAGGGCGCGCCAAAACAGGTGCTGAAGGTCGCCTCAGGCTCGGTCACGCCGATCTCGGTGCCCGCCACCTTGGCGGTGTAGCCTGAAAGGAAGTGGTACATCGCCTGCTCTGGCGTCAAGCGCGCAATCGGAGGCAGAACACCGAACGCATCGGCGGTCAGCATCACGACATGGCTTGGCACCGGGCCGAGGTTCTTCTCACTCGTGTTCGGGATGAAGTCGATCGGATAAGCGCCGCGCGTGTTTTCGGCGAGCGAGTTGTCGTCGAAGTCCAGCGCGCGCGTCACCGGGTCCATGACAACGTTTTCAAGCACAGTGCCGAAACGCTTGGTGGTGGCGTAGATTTCCGGCTCAGCCTCTTGTGACAAGCGGATCATCTTGGCGTAGCAGCCGCCTTCAAAGTTGAAGACTGCAGTGTCAGACCAGCCATGCTCATCGTCGCCAATCAGCGTGCGGCTGGCGTCCGCTGACAGCGTCGTCTTGCCCGTGCCCGACAGGCCGAAGAAGACGCTTGTCTTGCCTTGCGCCGAGATATTGGCTGAGCAGTGCATCGGCATCACGCCTTCCGCGGGCAGCAAATAGTTGAGAATGCCGAACACGCTCTTTTTCATTTCGCCAGCGTATTTGGTGCCGCCGATAAGGATGAGCTTCTCGGTGAAGTTGACCGCAATCACCGTCTCACTGCGGCAGCCGTGACGTTCCGGATCGGCGCGGAAACTGGGCAGATCGATGATCGTGTATTCCGGCGCAAAATCGCCCAGTTCTTCGACCGTCGGGCGCACCAGCAGCGTGCGGATAAACAGGTTGTGCCAAGCGAGTTCATTGATAACCCGCACATTGACGCGGTGTTCCGGCTGTGAGCCGCCAAACAGGTCCGCGACAAACAGCGTCTCTTTTTCCCCAACCGCTTTCAGAAAGTCTTCCTTGAGCGCGGCAAAATGCTCGGGCGTCATGTCGGCGTTGACCTTGCCCCACCACACGGTGTCTTCGGTCGTTGCATCGCGCACGATGTACTTGTCCTTGGCGCTGCGACCGGTGTGCGCGCCCGTTTCCACAACCAGAGCGCCGTCCTTGGAAAGCGCGCCTTCGCCCGCAGCGAGGGAAGCCTCCACC
>JBCBYM010000016.1:0-30737 GCA_039815865.1 Pseudomonadota bacterium | reverse complement strand
TGGGCCTTTCGCCCGCCGCCTTTGCACGCGCGCTTCGCGAGAGCCGCGTGCGCGGCGCGCTGGCCGGCGGATCGGCGGTGAGCGATGCGCTCTATGCGGCGGGCTATTCAGCGCCCTCACGGTTCTACGCTCAGATGAAAGGGAAACTGGGAATGACGCCAAGCGACTGGGCCAATGGCGGGGCCGGGCGGCGGATCCATTGGAGCGTTATTCCCACCTCCTTGGGCCAGATGCTGGTCGCGGCGACGTCGAAAGGCGTGTGCTGCCTGTCCTTCGATGAAGGTGAGGCGCAGCTTGCCGAGCGGTTCCCCAAGGCCGATCTGGTTGAGGCGGGGGAGGATTTTGCCACCCTGTTCGCTCAGGTCGTCGCCGCGGTCGAAGAACCGGGCAAAGGCGGAGGCTCTGCGATCCCGCTCGATGTCAAAGGCACCGCCTTTCAGCAGCGCGTCTGGGCGGCCTTGCGCGAGATCCCGGCGGGCGAGACGCGCTCGTACGGGCAGCTCGCCGCCGCGCTTGGCAATCCCAAGGGTGCCCGCGCCGTGGGGAGCGCCAACGGGGCGAACAATATCGCCGTCCTGGTCCCGTGTCACCGTGTGGTGCAGGCGGATGGCTCGCTGGGCGGCTATGCCTATGGGCCCGACATAAAGCGCGAATTGCTGCGGCGCGAAAACGGCGAGCCGGAAAGCGGTGAGCAAGAGGAGCTGTTTTGAAATCAACGGCGGCATTTCGAATTAAGGCTTCATCAGCCGCCACGTTCCTCGACTTATAAAACCTTTAGCTTGAACAGCTGGCCTCTGATAGCCTTCCGAGCATGCGAGATGATCCGAGACTAAACCGCCTTCAGAGCTACACCGTTTTCCATTTGGGCGTTTACATTACTCTGGGGCTTGGCTTTCTCGGAATTGCCAGCTCAGCCGACGCGCGATCAGCCCTGGGGATTGAGCGTAACCTATGGCTGGCTTGGCCGATTTTTGGTAGCTTACTTGTGGCGGGAGCAGCTGGGGCGGTGATTGGGACCAGCTGCACCAAAGCACTGAGGTTTCGTGATGTCTGGACTAAATGGATTGGCCCTTATGGCCTTCCAATACTTCCCGGCAAATGCTGGGCAGATGTCGAACACGGCGCGTTTTGGTTATCAATGTTTTGCCTCATCGCACTGGTGCTCACCCAGCCCGGATCCTTTTGAATCTCAAAAAGTCCGGAACAAAAATGAACTGAAGCGTTCACTTATCCAAACGCGTCGCGCGACGCGGCCGGAAACAGAAACGTTGCCCTATGCCCGACTTCCCGCTCGACACTGCCACCTGTCTTGAAGCCTTAAGCGAGACGCGCTTTTCCTCTGCCGGTGGCGGGGCCTATTGGAACTTTACGTCGGCCTTTGGCGGGTGGGCGCTCGCGCTGGGTTATGAGGCGGTCCAACATGCGCATCCGCAAACCGGCCTTCTGGCCAGCGCCACGGCAAGCTTTCTGAAACCGCTGCCCGAAACGGGCCTCATGATTGATACGCGCACGCTTCGTGAAGGGCGGCGGACCAATTTCATGCGCGCGGAATTCTCGGGCGAGGCCGATCCCAGCGCGCTCGTCTTTGCGGCGGATTACGTGTTCAGTGATATCAAGGACAAGCCGCTCGATTACGCCTGCGCGATGCCGCAGGTGATGGCGCCCGAAGACGCACCGCCTCTGCCGAGCGAGCCGGGCCCCAAATTCCTTAGCCGCTACGATCAACGCGTGGCGCTGGGCACGCCCTTCAGCGCGCAGGAAAGCCCGCATTCTGCCTTCTGGGTAAGGGATGCAGCGGACCGCCCGTGGGACGCCAAGGCGCTGCTGGCGGTGTCCGATACGCCGATGCCGCGCACTTTCTTTGTCGATCCCACTCCGTATTTTGGCGCGACGGTGCAATACGATCTGCACGTCCTGTGCAGCGCGGCTGATCTGGAAGCGTGCGGAGACGATTTCCTGCTGGTCGAGGCGACGAGCGACCGCGTCTATTCCGGCCGCTTCAGCCAGAGGGCGCGCATCTGGTCACGCGCGGGGCAATTGCTGGCGATCACAAACCAGCTGGCGTTTTACTAAAGATCGGCAGCGCGTGTGCCCTTGGCCTGTCGTTGATATGGCCAAGTCCGCCGCTGCGCCATCTCTCAAAGCGCAGCGGCGAACCCGGCGTTGTCCAAACCGGTTTTACCGGGGACGACGACGAGCGCGACCAGCACGGCTTTGCGTGCGGGTCTGGCCGTTGGGCGCGGTGACGTTGCGCGTGTTCACAACACCGCCGAACTGACCCAGCCTCGTGTCGTTATCGACTTTGCGGCCAAGGCCTTCAGGACCCATTTGGCTGGCGGTGCGGTTGCAGGCGTTGCCGGTGCACTGGACATTGCCATCGCTGGCCAGCGTCTGGCCCTCGCGACCAGTGCGAAGCGAGCTGCGCTCAGCGCCGTTCTCAGCGGTGTAGCCGACCGCGCCTTGCGTGGCCGTGCTCTGGCCTTGTGGGCCCGTCACGCCGCCCGAACGCGCGTAGCCGGTTTCCGTTTGACTGAGCGAGCGGTTGGCTTCCACCGATTGGCCTTCCGGGCCGGTCGCGCTGCGCTGGTAAGAGCAAGTGCCGTTGCCATCGCAGCCGGCATCGATGCCGCTCGCCGCGCTCTGGCCGGCATTGGTGGTTGTCTGGCTGCTGCGCGAGGCGGACTGGTTTTCCGCGTCATAGCTGCGCTCAAACGTGCGCTCACCGCCATAACCGCTCTGCGTCTCGACGCTCACCGTGCCGCTGGTGACGCCATTTTCTTCGCCGATATCGCGTTCGACCGAGACGTAGTCGCCTTGGTACTCGTGCTGCATTTCGGCGGGCTCTTCCTGCGCGAAGGCAGGGGTAGCGGTTGCGGCTAGAACAATCGAAAGGGCTGTTAGAATGCGTGGCATGGCGTTTCTCCTCGTTGAACCATGCTGCGCGTTTGGCGGCTGAGTGTTTCGAGGATTTGCCGTGCGCCGGACACCTCGTTTCATCATGTTTCAGGTGTTGCATGTCGTAACACTCACCCACGAGTGTCCGGGGCAAGGGCTAAACCGGGCCATCCTTTAGGGTCGCGGCGTGCTCAAACCAGCCAGCGTCCATGAGCGTCACACCAGCAGGATAAAGATGCCCGTCGCAGCGGCGGCGTAAAGGGCGAACGCCCCGGTCAGCATCCAGCGGCGGTAGGACAGCGTCAGCGCGAGGCCTGCTGCCATAACCGCGATGGCGATGCCCATTGCTTTGAGCTCCTCCAATCGGTCCGCTTGCGGATCCTGGACGGACACGAAGAGGAAAACCGGCACCATTATCGCGCAAGCGGCGAGGCTTGCGCCCTGGCCGGTCTTGCTGATCAAGCCCAAAACGCTGAGCTTTTCCGCCCGGCGCGCGGCGACGGCGTAAGCGAGGCCCGCAATCCCTGCAACGCCGAGCCCGATATAACTGGCGGTGTTGAGCTCGGGCGCGTTCGTGGGCATCTCTGCCATGGTGATCGCAGCAAGAACGAAGGCAAGGGCCAGAAGGGTAAGGCCGACAAACGCCCAGCGGATGAGTTCTCCGAGAAACTCAACGAATTCGGCGCGATTCTGGGCGTAATATTCGGGCGGATACTGCTTGAACTGTGGGGGCTGTGCCAACAAATGTGCCGAAGGAAGGTGGCGATTGAGCGTGTCGCGATAGATCGGATCGTTTGCGTAGCGGCTGCGATCAACAATGCCGGTCTTGATGGCGGATTTCGCGTAGTAATCCATCGTGTGCCCCTTTGCCCTTAACGACTTCTATCCAAGCGCTTTGACCGTTACCCTTTCAAGCTTGGCTGAAAGCTGAACGCCCCCGGGTCACTCGGACATCTCCGTCCACCCTCAATCAAGCTTGGGCGGGAAGCCGGGTTCGGCCTTGGCCATGGCGCGGCTGTACGCCTCGCGCGCGCCGATGCGTTTGAGATAGGCCTGAAGGTTCGGCTTGTCGTCGATCGGCGTCTCGCGAAAGGCGCGGCTGGTGGTGAGCTGGAAGACCATCATGATGTCCGCCGTCGTCAACTGCGCGCCGCCGAAATAGTCCGCCTCACTCAGCCGCCGCTCAACCTGATCCCAGGCGTTGGTGACGCGGTTCATCATCGGCGCGGGCATGTCGGCGCCGGTTAGCGAGACGGCGATCTGCATCATGCCATTGGTCATGAAGGTCGCGTTGGCAAAGTGGAACCAATAGAGGTGATCGGCAAAGTCGGGATGATCGGGCCCGGGCACGAGGGGGGTGTCAGGCGCGTATTTGCCGACAATGTACTCCACAATCGCGCCGCTTTCGCCCAAAAGCACGTCCCCATCCTCGATCAAGGGCGC
The DNA here is from genome assembly GCA_039815865.1 of Pseudomonadota bacterium. GTDB lineage: Bacteria > Pseudomonadota > Alphaproteobacteria > Sphingomonadales > Sphingomonadaceae > Erythrobacter. Next base: position 26,399 of record JBCBYM010000016.1, on the reverse strand, counting down.
AATCTGCATCGGGTGCAGCGCTTTCAATTCCGGCGGAGCGAGGCGCGTTTCGGGATCGCGATTGTACAGCTTGAGATCGTATTCAAGCCCCAGCTCTTCGCACAGCCAGACAATGCGCTCGGACTGCGAAATGCGCAGGTGGTGGATGGTCAGCATAGTGTCACTCCCCGGAAAGTGTTTGCGCCCGTCTAGGCGATGAAAAGCGCGCGGGCGAGGGCGAATGTGGGGGTTTTGCGGTGTGGGGCTTCGGCCCTAATCTGCGCCGTCCGGTATAGCTGCTCAATCCTCCAAAAGCGGACGCAATCCGCTTGGCTTCGGTATGTCTGAAAGTGGCAGGTGAAAGCGGAAATTCCGCTTTCGGGAATGTCGACTTGCCGCGGGTCTCCGCAAGGCACCCCCCGGCTGCTATCAGCGAAGCGAGTGAGGAACACCTTCATCCGTTGGATCGTACTGTGTCGCGCCTGAAGATCAGGGATCGCAAAGCAGTCAAGCTGAGCCATTCGGAGAGATGCTAAATCTGCGCCAGAATAACGGGATCTTTGATCTTGTCATCAGCCGCGAGGAGCACCGCCTTGGAGATTATGATGGACAGCGTCCGGTCGCCTTCAATGGGCAGCCAAACCTTGCCCGGCATCTTCACGTTCTTGGGAACGATGCAGATGTGCCGACCACCGGAACGCGAACACGCACCCGATCCAAGGTGGATCGTGTAAGTGTGCCTCACGCCACGAACCATCAGACTCTTATCGGTCAAGGTTAGTTTATCGGCGATCGCCAAACGCGGGACGATCCGTTCAAGCATGGCGTGCCGGCGTTTGCCGGATTCGACCAACTCCGCGGTGTTGGCGTTGTGCCAATAATCGTTCGCCCGGGCGCCCCATTGGCTGGGGTGCTGCGCGTCTTGTCCGCGATCAAGCCAAGCGGGGTCGGCTGCAATGGACGCCACCGCGGTGAACAAGTCGCAGCTGCGCATCACTTCGGAGAACACGACAGGTTCAATATCCGCCAATAGCAAGGGTTCGCCAATCCGCGGGCCGTAGGCGCTGTCTTCAGCGCCTTCCTCGGCCACATAGAACGTTACGCGGTCCGTGTTGATATAGTTGTAGGCGCCGCTGTCGTTCGTTTCCGGATCGTCGCCTCCAGCGCCCTCGACCCAGTATTCCGCAACCAAGTTATAATGCGGTATGTGCAGGTGCCAGGCCTCGTCGTTGGGGGCATCAACCCACATGCGCGCGGTCACAGTCCAGCCGTTCAAGCGCGCAAGGTTCATCGCTTGCTGCTGCTTCAATATATGCGCGGCCCAGCGGTTGCTGTAGCTCTCGGTGGCTCGCTCGGCGTCGGTGAGCGCGTAGACTTCGCGCCAGACCTGGGCGAAAGGCTGACTGAGCTGCAATTCTTCCAGCCGGTCGCGCCAGGCTTCGATCGCTTCAACGCTTGTGTGCATCGGATGCCAAAGGCGCACATGGGCGTCTTGAGCCGACACCGGCTCTCCCGTGACGTCCACAAAGCCTTCGCCCGAAGCATCGCACATCACGTCCACAGGGTCTTCGCCCTCGCGCTCAAGACGCCATACCAGCCGGCGCGTAAACCCACGCATCAACGGCTGTTGAAGATAGCGCTCGTTCCAATCGGCAAGCGGCCAGGTTCGGTCCTGAAGGTACAGCTTCTGGAGACGCTGAGGCTGGATTGAGAGGTCCGCTTGCAACTCCTTAAGGTCGGCGCGAACTTCTTTGAGAAGCTGCTTTTCCTCCTTGATCGCAGCGGTTGGCGCTTTGACCGGCTTGCCCGCCGCGTTGGTCCATTCCAGACGCGCCTGGCTGCCTTCGACGACGAACGTGGCGGCCCCATTTTCAAACACGACAACGCGTTCGCCATTCTGGTCAAGATCGTGGGTCGGCACGGTCGCTTCGTCGAGATCCGCGCGCGATATGCCCGCCGCGCTCGCCGCTTCGTTGAGCTGCTTGTCGATCTTCTTGCGGATCTTCGGGTACTTCGTGCGCGCCAGAATGCGCGCCAGATAGGGAATGCCGCCGCCATCGGGCAGTTGAGCGAGCGACCAGACACACGCATTGCCCAGCTTTTCCGACCGAATGCCAACGCCCGGCTCGGTGATGTAGCACTTTTTGAGCGCGTAAGTGGAGAGGATGGGGCCGACCTCGTCCGCTGGAAGGTGTGAGGCTAGGTATACCAAAGTTCGATAATGCGTCTCACCCCGGCAACCGGCCCGCGGGGCATCTGCCTGTGCCATCGATTGCAGTTGACCAATCCAGACTTCTTGCGGCGCTTTGGCAAGAGTTTTCGGTGTCTCTTTCAGCCACTTCGCGGTGGGGACGGTGCGCCGGGCAATCTGATCACCAAGGCTCGTCAGCTCGTTGAGGATATCGGGATTGTTGCGCACAAAGGGCCTCATCGTCTCGCGGCGTACGTGGATGGCAACGGCGGTCCGCAGATAGTGGCGGGCCGTGTATTCGTGCTCTAGCCCGCAATTGCCAGCGATGTCGTGCTGGATGTTGTGGCCATCGAGCACGCGAGCAACTGTGCGCGCGACATCGGCACCGTGTCGGTCCTCCGCTTCGGCGTCCAAAAAGACCTGCCCTGCCTCGGCAATGGCGCGGATCGTGCTGTCGTGCGGCTCTTGATAGAGGCGCGGATCGAAAACCTCGTCAAAATGGCGCTGAAAAATCTCGAAATCACGCGGATCGCCCACTTTGAAGCTGGGCATGGGCAAGGGCGGCAGCGCCTCTTGTTCCACACCGCTTCCTTGCGCCGCTCGCGCTTCGCGGATCGCTTTTTCGATATCGGCCTTCCAGCCTCTGAAGGACATATCCTTGCTCAGTTCCTGAAGCGCGTCCACCGTCGCGCCGCGCGGGTGAGCAGCGATTGTGGGCAACAGGTTCTTGAGGATCAGGCGACTGTTTTCCTTGTGGTATCGCGTGTGCGTTGTGAGCAGCTTCGCCAAAAGCGCATGCGCGCTATCCGCGTCTTCCATTGTGTGCGCGCGCTTTGCGAGCTCGAAGGCCAAGCCTTCAAACACAAGGCCAGAAGCCTGCTCTTTGGAGAATTCGTGCGCCCAGCGACCGCCCGGTTTGGCCAGATGACCGAGATGGATGAGGCCACGTGAGCCAACAATTTGACGCAGCACAAAGGACAAGGCTGTCCCCCGCTCGGCTTTGCCGGAATCGAGCAATTGGTCGAGTTCTGCGCTTTGCCCTTTGATCTTGTCGTGGCAGCGAACGTCGCCATCCAGGAATTGGCGCAGCACGCTGCCAAGCGGTTCGCTTGCGGCGGCAAAGAGGCGCTGGCGTTGCGCTTCGACTTCCACGCCCTTTTCATCCGCTTCGCGCAGGAAGGGAAGATCGGCGCGTTCGAAACCGGCCGCCTTGCGCCATTTGTCGAGCGTGTTCAGTATGTTGTGATAGCGGTTGGGTTCGCTGGCTACGATTGCGTCCAAGGTCAGACGCACCTCTTCGCGAAGATCAGCATCGCCGGTCGCAAGAGCGTTTGCGAAAACCGCATCTTGGAATGGCTCATGGCACAGATTGTCCATTCTCAAAAACCGGGCGCAACGCCGATAGGCACGCAGCATAAGGGCGTAATCTGAGTGATCGAGCGGCCAGGGTCCATCTTTGACAAGCGGCTGGTACGTCAGGCGATTGAGGACAGCGCAATATGCGCCAAGCCCGGCGGTGTCGATCTGGCCTGTTGGGGAAAAGAACCGTGGCAGGCCGGTGTGCAATTCAGCCAGAACCTTTGCGGGATGCTCGTCTTGCAGCACAGCACGCGAGACTTGGCTCTTCGTGCCCTCATCCATGTAGCCGCGCCAAGTGTGGCCGCGCAACGCTTCGTTCAAACGCACCGCTGCCGGCGCGAGAGGGATGGGCGCGAATTGCGCCGAAGTCTGCGCCGCTTCGACGACCGTACGCGAAAGGCGATCAAGCGCGCTCGTCACCTGGTTTCCCGGATCTCCACTCGATCCTGACCCAGGTTTGTCACCGCCGAATAGCTGTTTGAAAAACCCCAATCTCAGCCTCCTTGAAGCGGTGTCAGCAAAAGGAAGGTCGCAGCAGCGGTGCGATCAACTTCGACAAGTTCATCGAGACTTTCGGCTTGCCGATCATCGAGAAGCACGAAGATACGGTTCTCAAGGAAGGCTTCTTCGGCCACTTTGAACATGCTTTCGAGTTTGCGATCGACGCCGTCTTGGGAGGGTTTGAACATCGCCGATCGAGCGAGCTTCGAGGCGGCATTTAGTCGGCTTTCCGGCGCTTTGCTCAGGTCAACCACCTCCTGGCTGGTGTCGTGCTTGTCAGCAAACGCCTGCCATTCGAGTTCTATGCGAATGTTAAGCAGCTCTCGCACCGAAATTGTGGGCTTGGAGGTTGGAACCTGTCCAATCTCTTGCGCGCCTTCACCGATCACTTCGTCAATCAACAGCACCGCATCCTCCTGTTTGTATGGTAGCAGTAGATAAACGGAATAGGTTGCTAAAAACTTGAACAAATACTTTTCGACGGAACCATTAGTGTACCAGGCCTCTGCGCTTTGGTCGCCGACAAATTGTTCTTCGCTGGCCGCATTCTGAAGTGACTTCCTCGGCTCGACTTGACCGATCAGGTCCGCCTTTACTCGAAAGAGAAACTATCACCGCGTCCGCTTTCAGCAAAGGTCGAGCCGCTGACAAAGGGCAGGGTTTGGGTCGTGAGGCGCCATTTGGGACATCAGAAAACGGCGTCCGCTTTTGCTACCGTGAGTTGCAAAAGTGGACTGTGGCAAAAAACCACCCAAAGAACAGAACATGTCCCATCCACGCCCTAGGCGTCGCGCGCCCAGCCTTTGCGCGCTGGCTCAAGGCTCTCGAGGAATTTGTCGGCGCTCTCAAGATAGTCGCGCTGCTTGTCTTCGCCCATTCGGTCCCAGGTGGCGTAGATGCGGCCGATGCGGTGGTTCTGGCTGAGCCTTTCGCGATGGGTGTCCATGAAATGCCAGTAGAGCGGGTTGAAGGGGCAGGCGTTCTCGCCCGTTTTCTTAGCTACGGTGTAGCGGCACTCTTTGCAGTAATCGCTCATCTTGTTGATGTAATTGCCGCTCGCCGCATAGGGCTTGGTCGCCAGCTTTCCGCCATCGGCATAGAGGATCATGCCTGAGACATTGGGCAGTTCCACCCACTGATAGGCATCGGCGTAGACCGCGAGATACCAGTCCTGAACCTGGGCAGGATCGATCCCGGCGATAAGGCAGAAATTGCCCAGCACCATCAACCGCTGGATATGGTGTGCGTGCGCATCCTCGTGGGTGGAGCGGATGCAATCGGCAAGGCAGCGCATATCGGTCTCACCGGTCCAGAAAAATTCGGGCAGCGGGCGCGTGGCGGCAAGTTCGTTGGCGCTCTCCAGTTCGGGCATATGCAGCCAGTAGAAGCCGCGCACATATTCGCGCCAGCCGATGATCTGGCGGATGAAGCCTTCGACCGAATTAATCGGAGCGCGGCCGTCTTCGTAAGCCTGCTCCGCGCGCTCGCACAGCTCAACCGGGTCCAGCAATCCGCAATTGAGGCTGGTCGAGAGCATGGAGTGGTACATGTCGTCTTGCCCATGGATCATCGCGTCCTGATAGGGCCCGAACTTCTCGATCCGCTCAGCGAAGAAGGCGTCGGCGGCTTTGAGCGCGTCTTCGCGGGTGACAGGCCAGCGGAAGGTCTCGAGCGCGCCGAAATGACCGCCAAAACGCGTCTCGACCAGCTCCATCACTTCGCGCGTGATGTCATCGGGCTCGAATTTGGGGACGGGCGGGGGATCGAGGTTATCCTTGGGGGGCGGTTCGCGGTTGTCCTTGTCAAAGTTCCACTCACCGCCTTTTGGCTTGCTATTCTCGTCCATGAGTAGGCCGGTCTTGCGGCGCATCTCGCGGTAGAAATGCTCCATGGTGAGGTGCTTGCGGCCATCGGCCCAGTCGCGAAACGTGGCGTGATCGCAGACAAAGCGATCATCGGGCAGGATTTCGACCTCGCAGGCGAACTTGTCGGCCCATTCCTCGATAGCCTGCTGCACGCGCCACTCGCTCGCTTCGGTTACGTGGATCGCGCTGGGTGAGTGGCGCTCGATCGCGCGCGCGACTTCGCCGGTGAAGCCGCCCGTATTGTCTTCATCTTCGAGCTTCACGTAATCCACCGTCCACCCGGCATCGCGCAGTTCATTCGCGAAATGGCGCATGGCCGAGAATATAAGCGTGATCTTCTGCTTGTGATGCTTGACGTAGGTGGCCTCGTCCCAGACCTCCATCATCAGCACCACGGTGTCATCGCGAGAGCGGCCTTCAAGGCTGGAGATGGCGCGGGAGAGTTGGTCGCCCAGAATGGGAACGAGCGTGATCTGATCGGGCATGTTGAGGCAACGCGTGAATGCGCGTCACGCTCCCGAGCTTAGACGAACGAATACGGATCGATATCCACGCCCACGCGCACGCCGGGCGGAAATTGGTGCGCGTCGAGCCATTGGCGCAGCGTTGCCTGAAGGTTGGCGCTGCGCCGGGCGTTGATCAGGAAGCGATAGCGATATCGCCCGCGAAGGAGCGCCATGGGGGCAGGCGCGGGGCCAAGGATGTAGAGATCGTCGGCGCGTGGGCGCGTGTCGCCCAGGCGATTGGCGGCTTCGCGCGCCTCGCGGTCGTCCTCGCTCGACACGATGATCGCAGCCCAGCGGCCAAAGGGCGGGGCGCCCGCATCGCGGCGCGCGTCGGTTTCGGCGGCGTAAAAGGCGTCGCGGTCTCCATCGGCGAGCGCGGCGATGACGGGCGCGTCGGTGTGGCGCGTCTGGATCAGTACTTCGCCCGGTTTCTCGCCGCGCCCGGCGCGCCCGGCAACCTGTGCGACTTGGCTGTAGGTGCGCTCAGCGGCGCGCAAGTCTCCGCCTTCAAGGCCCAGATCGGCGTCCACCACGCCGACAAGTGTGAGATCGGGAAAGTGGAAGCCCTTGGTGACCAGCTGCGTGCCGACGATCACGTCAATCGCCTTGTGTTCCATCTGCGCGAGGAAATCGGCCGCGCGCTCGGGCGAATTGAGCGTGTCGGACGTCGCCATCGCCACGCGCGCTTCGGGGAAGAGCTCAGCCACTTCATCCGCGATCCGCTCAACGCCCGGCCCGCAGGCGACCAGCGCGTCTTTCTCACCGCATTCGGGGCACTCGCTGGGCACGGGGCCTTCAAAGCCGCAATGGTGGCAGGCGAGGCGGGCGGAGAGGCGATGCTCGACCAGCCAGGCTGAGCAATTGGGGCATTGGAAGCGGTGCCCGCACGAACGGCACAAGGTGAGCGGCGCGTAGCCCCGGCGGTTGAGGAACAGCAGCGACTGCTCGCCGCGTTCCAGCCGCGCTTCTATCCCTTCCACCAAGGGCTGCGCTAGCCAGCGCCCGGCGCCCGGCTTATCGAGCGTTAGGTCAACGAGCTTGATATCGGGCAGTTGCGCCCCGCCAAAGCGGCTGGGAAGGTCGAGCTTTTCGTATACACCGCTGCTGGCCATATGCAGGCTTTCCAAGGCTGGCGTCGCGCTGGCGAGGATCACGGGCAGTTTCTCAAACCGCGCGCGCATGACCGAGACATCGCGCGCGTTGTAGCGCACGCCATCGTCCTGCTTGAAGCTCACCTCATGCGCTTCGTCGACGACAATCAGGCCCAGCGCGTCGTAAGGCAGAAACAGCGCTGAACGCGCGCCCACGACGACCTGAGCGCTGCCCTCGCTGATCGCACGCCAGGCGCGGCGGCGTTCGGTTGATTTCAAGGACGAGTGCCACAGGACCGGCGGCGCGCCAAAGCGCTGCTCAAAGCGGGTTAGGAAGTTCTCGGTCAGCGCAATTTCCGGCAGCAGCACCAGCACCTGACGCCCCAACCGGATCGCTTGTGCGATAGGCTCGAAATAGACCTCGGTCTTGCCTGAGCCTGTCACCCCGTCGAGCAGGAAAGGCGCGTAATCGCCCGCGTTCACCGCCGCGACCAGCCGTTTGGCGACGCTCAGCTGGTCGGGTGAGAGAGCGGGTTGATCGTAATCGGGGTCAGCGAGTGGGTAGGGCCGGTCGATCGCGACCGTCACCGGCTCGATCACCCCCTGATTGACAAGCCCGCGCAGCACGCCCTCGGAAACGCCCGACATGGCCGATAGCTCGCGGATCGTGCCTTGTTCGCCCTCCAGAGCTTCAATCGCGGCGGCGCGCTGGGGGGTCATGCGTTCGGGCGCGCCGCCGGACAGGCGGTATTCGGTGGTCGTGCTCGGCCCATCCAGCGCGCCTCCGCTCGAGAGAACCATGCGCGCAACGCTTGCCAAGGCGGCGCAGTAATAGTCGGCGGTCCACTCAATGAGGCGGCGCAAGGGCGCGGCCAAAGGCGGCACGCTCACCACTTCGAGGATGGGGCGCAGTTTGGCCGCGGGGACTTCGGCGCCCGGCAGGCGGCCTTCGTCCCACACAATGCCGGTCACTTTGCGCGGTCCAAGCGGCGCGATGACAACGCGCCCCGGCTCCACCGTCAGCCCTTCGGGCACGGTGTAGTCGAGCGGGCCCAAAGCCGCATTCAGGACAAGGAGGCGGACGCGTTGGTTCACAACAGCCAATATGGGGGCACCGGGGCGTGGCCCGCAAGCGCTGGCGGTGACCAATCGACGGCTGCGTTGCGGGGCCTAGAAGCGCACGGTGATATAGGCCTCGGGCACATGGGCCAGCCGGTCGCTGCTTGCCTCGCGCGGGGTGTAGATCGCCATGTAGCCGCCGCCCAGCGAAAGCCGGTTGCTGACCTTGGCGCTCAGGATCGCGCGGGCGCGCCACTGGTTCCTGGCTCTTGCGCTGTCGCGCTCGCGAGTTTGCGCCAGGCCCAGATATTCCCCGTCGACCGCCAGCTTCACCTCATCGCCAAGAGGCTGGGTGTAGCGCACCAATTGGCGCACGCGCAGCTCCATCCGGTCGGCCCCGTCGAAAAAGCGCTGCTCCAGCCGAGTGCGCGCCGAGACGCGGCCAAGGCTGAGATCGATTTCCTGATGGGGCCGCAATTCGGTGCGGCCACCTTCGGTCTCGAACACACCGCCCCCGCCGCCAATCCTGACCCCGATCTTGGCCTCAGGGGACACATCATGGAGGATGGTGAAGCGCGCGGTCCGCTGCTCGTCTCCGCGGCGTTCTTCGCGCCAGCGGGCGGTGAAATCCACCGTGAGGCTGGTGTCTTTGCCAAGATCGGTCTTGCCCACGGTGTAGACCCAGAATTGCGTGTCTTCCTCTTGCGCAAGGGCAGGCGCGGGCACCCCGACCGCTGCGCAAAGCCCCAACGCCGCGAACGCTGCGTATCGTGTGCACGAAGTTGTTCCCCATATGTGCATGGTCTGATCCATCACCACCCTGACCGACTGATGACGGCAAAGGCACTGGTTTCACGCAGGTTTTCTAGCCCAAACCGGGCTTGAGGGGAAGGCGTGAGATGAAGGGTTTGTTCTCATTGAAGGGCAGTTTGGTAACAAATAGCCATTTCGGAATGCCAAACTGCGCGGGATTTTCCGGAGCGTGTGGTGGCTTTAACACTGTGTCATCCAGCCACTCCTTCTTTAGAAACCCAAGCCCTGCGAGCATGAAAAAAGGCAGGCACCGTTACCGGCCCCTGCCCTGATCCTGTGGTCAGAATTCGTCTGACATTGCCCCTTGGACGGTATGAACTACGCGCGCTGCAAGGTGTGCCGGAAGTGCGTTGTAGTCGCCCTCGTCCAAGGCAAGGTATCCGAGTTCCCGGTCCTCGACGATGTGCTGATCGAAGAAGCTGTGCAGTGCCCGACGCTCTGCAATAGCCAGCGCGGCAAAGTAGCGTTCAGAGTTCGAATTTTGCTGAGCAATTAAAGCCATTGTATCCTCCTGATGTCTGCCGTTGACGGCAGGAGCAGGACGGATGAGCGTGCGGCCGGCGGGTCAGGGATCGCCCCGAAGGGCGACCGCGCAGCGGCGGTAGGGGTAACGATTTTGTCGGACCGTAGCGTAGCGAAGGGGAGGCAAAATGGTGGGACCCTGCCGTCCTTGACGCGCCGGTTGCGCGGCCATCAGAATGGGACAACCGTGATCCAGGCCCCCTCCCCCGCCAGAGAGTTTGGGCAACGCAAGAAGGGGCGCTGTCCGGTCTGGACAGCGCCCCTCTAAGCGGGGTCGATGATGATGGATATCAGTCGATCTCGGGAGCGTCGGTGTTGTCGTCGTTCTCGCCGGAGCCGTTGCCGCGCGAGAGGAAGTCGACCTTGTCGGCGAGGATCTCGGTGCCGTAGCGGGTGACCCCGTCCTTGTCTTCCCACTGGGTGTAGTGGATGCGGCCCTGGACGCTGACCAGCTGGCCCTTGGTGCAGTACTGCCCGACGGTCTTGGCGAGGCCGTTGAAGCAGGTCACCCGGTGGAACTCGCTTTCCTTGGCGGTGTAGCCGTTCTCGTCTTTGTAAGTCTTGCCGTCCTTGTCGCGTGCGGGGCGATCGGTGACGACGGTGATCCCGGTGACATTGGTGCCGCCCTTGGTCTCGCGGGTGTCCGGATCGCGGGCGATGCGTCCGGTGAGGATTGCGATATTGGTCATGATGATATTCCTTCAGTTCCTCAAACCGGAGACCATCTCCGGCTTGCGAACATCCAGAAGAAGCAGGGCATGGGAGGACTGCACCGCAGGCCTGAAGGGCCGAAGGGAAACCTGTTCATGACGGGTGGTGCGGGCAGGCAGCGCAGCTGCCAACACGGCCGGAAAGGAACGGGTTGCGGCTCCTCAGCTGACCTGGTTCAGGACTGTTCGCGAAGAAAGCCGGATGGGTATCGGGTGTGGGTCTGAAGGCTCGCGTATTCCCAATGCAATCAGCTTACCCCATCGTCTTCCGATGCCGCCAGGAGATCCATGAAGTTGCGGGCAGCTTCGCGGTCTTCCTCGTTCTCGAACGCCACGCCGAGGTCGGGGGCAGACCCGAACATGTGCAGGAACGACCACAGTGCAAAGCGATCTCCAAGTCGTATCATGACATTCTCGAAGCGTAGGGAAAGCGCACATTCACCGACGCCGTTCCAGCCGAGAAGATTAATCACAACCGGCCTAGAACTCGCTTTAGCTGCGCAAAACCGAGCGCCGTGTAACTCGGGCGAAGGTTGGAACCGAGGGCCCATTAAATCAAAAGCAGATTTGAGCGATGGGTTTCCATTGCGGATCTGAAGGCTCTAGTAACGGGGCATTGGACGACCGTGCTCCAGCGCCCCCGGATGTTCGCCAAGCCTTTGGAAACCTGCGCAGCCTAAAGCTTGCCCGCAACGACCGCGAAAATGCGAAATGCTCTCTTACTCTTCCAGCCCCAGTTCCGTTGAAGCGGTGGGGGCGTCATTCATTAGGTCATGAGACGAGCCTCTGTAGTAGGCATAAGCCATGCACACGGTCAGCGCGCTCAAAGCCGCACTAACTCCTAGGCCAGCATTCGAAATCGCGTACAAGCCAAAAGAGGCGAAGTAAGTCGCAAGAACAATTGCCAGCACCACAGCCATCGCGAGGCGGCCATATCGGGATACAGCCTCACTCGAATAGAACGAGGACGCACCTAGCGTTATGGCCAAGCCGACCCAAAACAACCCAACTAGGAGCTCACTCGATCCTCCAAACAGCGCGACCAAAAGCGTTACTGCTAGCATTGTCGGCGTTCCCCACACTAGGCCGCTCCAAGTTGCGGCGAGCCGGGGAGCGGGGCGCCCCTTCGCCTCACGTTTGGCAAAGTATATGCTCAAACCGCTGGCGATGATCACGCATAGTGCAATCCCGAAGATCAGGTAGGCGAGCTTGACGGGCAGCCCACCCCAGTTTCCGAAATGCACGTTGTAGACCGCACCGGTGATTTGCTGACCAACGGTTCCATCCGAGATACCGACATTGCCCTCGTAAGCGCCAGCATCGGTGAAGTTGTAATACTCTCCGAAGATCAGTCGGTCGGGATGTTCGGCGATTACGGAGCTGTGCTGGCCTAGTGTTCCAGGATCGTGCAAAATGAAATAGGTAACCTCGAGATCGGGAAACTTTTCCGCCATGAAACGCAGCGGTCCTGCGATGTTGGCTACATGAGCCTCCCCTTCGACCGGAGCAGGCTCCCCGCCGAAAACCGGTGCAAAAAGTGCCGCGGTGTCATTGTCGAAACCCACTGCAGCAATCGTGATAGCAAGAACGCTAGCAAGGCCGAGTATCGATCCCGTCAGCGCGTTCGAAAAGTGAAAAGGTATTGTCCAAACGCTCAGACGGTTGTGCAGATCGACCTTGGTTAGCCGGCCAGCCGAGCGCCGGAAAGTGAAAGCATCGCGAAATATGCGGGGATGTGCCAGCAGCCCCGAAAATGAGAGGCCGATCAGCATCGCCCCCAACGCTCCGACAACTGTCAGGCCCAGGATTTGAGGGAGATGCAGGTAGTAATGCAGGTCGAGCAGGAACTGAGTCCACGGAAAGGCCTCTGCCGCCGCCACGGAACCGTCGGGCGCGGCAAAGAAAGCCTGTGTGTCGGTAGTTATCACGGTACGTGGCAGATCTTCCTGCGGAAAATTGATGTAGAGATGCGTAGTTGGTGTCGCCTCGCTCTCAAAGACAGCCAACGCCGCGCTTTGAGCCGCTTCGGGCGAAATCGAGGCCATCTCCGGAACATTCGGCTGTTCCCAGCGCTGGAACTCGTGGTTGAAAACGGACAACGTGCCCGTGACCGCAAGAATATAGATTAGGCCACCGAAGACTACCGCGATCAGGCTGTGCGCCTCAAGCGACTTCGCCACGCGAATGGCCGTAGATTTTGCCGTTTCGTCAGCCATCTCAGGCTCCCTGCAGTGCCACGGCGATGATCGCAATGGAGACGGTCATGAGGCCCGTGAGCATTCCAGCCCGCGCGCCGATGCTTTGTGTATAGCCAATGAACACGGCGAGCGCTGCCCAGACGAGGGGGAAGGCTATCATGGTCGCAGTGAGATTTGCCGTGTGTTCCATACCCAGTGCCCTGCCCCCCATGAACAGTGCCGTGCAGGCTGAGATGGCCGCCATCAATCCGGCGAACACGATTGCGATGACACTAAATGTGGTCGAGAGGCCTTCGTGCCAAACACTTCGCTGAATTTCGACAACAGAATTCCTGCCGCGCGGCTCTCGCCGTTCTTTAGTCGGTGTGCGAAGCGCGACTATCAGGACCGCAACCATCGCGATCAGAACAGTTACGACGATCCCGATAGCGGGTCCTTTGTCGACGCCGCTCGTCTTCCCCCACGCCCAGATCGCTGCGAGTAATGTACCCCAGCCGGCGAGCACGAGTGACCAACTGCGTTGTTTGCGACGCCATGACAGATAGAGGGCATATATCCCAGCTATCGACAGGCATGTACCCGCTATCTGCCAAAGCAACATATGTGTTTTCCTAGAAGCGGAAACCAATCGTTCCGACGATCGTCCGTTGTTCGCCGGGGAAGCAATCCCCACGCGACAAACAGGTAGCGAAGTACTCCTCGTCAAACAGGTTTCGCACATTTAGAGCTGCGGTGATGCCATTACGAAACTCATAGCCAAGCAGAGCATCAACCACCGTATAGCCGTCGGTTACAATTCGGAATGGTGTCGGCGCGAAGTTATTGGCCGCCAAGAAGGCGGTACCGTTGCTTTCGTTTTCGCTCGCGTACCGGATACCTGCACCGAGGCGAAAGCCATCCAACGTTTCGTTGCTCGGCTCCCACATGGTCCACAAAGATGCTGTCGTCTCGGGCAGACTTGGACGGGGCAGGCCGACACCAGTCGCATCGACTTCCTGCGCGTCTTGATGCTGGAAATCGAAATCGAATGTAAGGTCTCCCACGCGAACAAGAGCCTCGATCTCGATTCCCTCAGCTTCGATTGTGAGACCGGGCTGGGTCTGCCCGGTAGTGACGAAATCGACGAGATTGTTCTCTTCGAGATCGTAATAGGCAAGGGAGATATACGTCGATCCGCCTGGCGGCTGGTACTTCACCCCGACTTCTATTTGCTCTCCGCGGCGGGGCAGCAACGGTGTGCCGGCCAGCGCATCGGTTCCAACCGTGGCGCGAAAAGACTCTGCATAGCTGATGTAGGGATTGAGACCGATGGAAGTCTTGTAAAGCGCACCTGCAGTGATCGGAAATTCTTCGTCCTGTTGATCATTCGCCGCATCGCGCGAATCGACCGAAGAATAACGAATTCCGAGATCGACGATCAGATTGCCGAGACTCATCCGGTCGATCAAATAAAGATCTGTCGCTACCGTCTCGTTCTCGGCGAAAGCTTGCGCTGCTGAAAAGTCTGCGGATGTGGGAAAACCGGATAGATCGTAGACTGGGTTGAAGATATTGAACGTGGTGGGCTGGGCGTAGAGAAACGCCTGATCCTCGAACGTATCGACGTCCTGATAGTTCACCCCAGCAAGGATTTCGTGCTCAATCGATCCTGTTTTGAACTTGGCGCGCAATCGGGCGTCGAATGCAAACTGGGTCGAACCCGCTGGGCCTCCGAAGATGCTGCGCCCAACAAGTGTACCGTTTGGCAGAACACGCGGGTTTCCGTCGCCAAGAAACGACGCCCATGCCTGCTGGTAAATCGCATCGTTGTCGCGATACCGGGCGGTTCCCTCAAACCGGATTGCATTGCTGAATTCGTGCGTGGCGAACAGGGTGGCGGTGAACGCCTCGGTGTCGTAGCGATTGAAGCCGGGGTCTCCGACATATGTCGACGGATCAATTCCTTCAGTCGGAGCTCCTGCGCAGAAGTTTGGATCGGAGAAGGTGACATCGTCCGATTGGCAAGCCGTCACATAGAGAGGGAGAAACTGCGCATCCGTGTCGCCATCGCGTTCGGTGTAGTTGAGCAGCGCAGTGAGCGCTGTACGTCCGTTATCGAAGCTTAGCGACGGTGCAATAACAATGGCGTCGTCATTTACGAAGTCGATCTCGGTGCCGCTATCGCGTACTATGGCGACCATCCGGCCAGTGACCGTGCCGTCACCGCTAAGGTCGAAGCCCATGTCCAGCGAGCCTTGGTATCGGTCAAAGTTGCCGATGGAAATAAGCAGTTCTTTGTCGAGCCTGTCCGGCCCCGCAATCTTGGAAACGGTGCTTACGATGCCGCCGGGAGCCGCCTGACCGTACAGAACGGACGCGGGGCCCTTCAGCACTTCGACCTGCTCCAGCGTATAAACATCTACGCGCGCATTGTTGTAGAATCCGAACTGGACCTGCAGGTTGTCCTGATACTCGGGTGCATCGAGCCCCCGTATTGACGCAAAGTCGCCGCGAGTGGAAAGGCCGAATGCGTTGCTTGTCACACCGGCCGTGTAGTTGAGGGTGTTGCTGAGTGAGAGCGCACCGCGATCTGCAAAGTCATCAGACGTAACAACCGACACCGAACGAGGCGTTTCTGCGATCGGAGCATCCGATTTGGTTGCGCCGAACGTTGATACCTCACCGGTAACGATGATGACATTTTCATCGGAGGTATCGGCGTCGCTATCCTGTGCGAATGCCGGTGCTGCCGCACAAGTCGACGCGAGCAATGCTAGTTTGAATGATGAAGCGAAATTTATCGGCAATGGTCGATCCCTTAGAAATTGAAGGGTCGCCATGCCTTTATCGCTTCTGCGAGTCAATTGCATTAACACCAATCTTCACGAAAAGAGCGTTGATGAAGGTCGGTGCTATCGATCACTGTCGATCACAACCTGAAAACCCTCGAACTGGGGGTGGCCGAGATACATCTCGCGATTATCGCCGGCGTTCGCGTGGGCGGAGCGGAACGCTTCGGATTTGGTCCAGGCGACGAAGGTCTCTTCCGATTCCCAGATGCTGTGCGAAGCAAACAGAGTGTGCTCTTTTCCGCTCGGCCCGCGAAGCAGTTTGAATTGCTTGAAACCTGGCACGTCGCGCAGGTGTGAGTCCCTGTTGCGCCAGACACTCTCGAAATCGTCTTCATGCCCTGGCGTGATCTTGAAGCGGTTCATGGCGATGTACATTCCTTAACTCCGTTCGGATTGCTAGAAGCTATTGCGAGTCGTTATTAATTATGGCATTTCACACGCGAACTCAAAGGACACAAAACCCATGCTGAAAAAGTTCGGCCTAATTTTCTGCTTCCTGCTTGCCGCGTGCGCAAGCGAAGCGCCAGAACAGAAAGCCGAGCGGATCGTGACAGTGGGCGGTGATGTGACCGAAATCGTCTTCGCGCTTGGCGCTGGTGATCGCCTCGTCGCGACCGATTCGACCAGTGTCTATCCGAAAGCGGCGCTGGAAACGGAGAAGGTGGGCTATGTCAGGAGGCTATCGGCAGAGGGTGTTCTCGCGACAGAGCCCGACCTCATTTTGATCAGTGGCGCAGCCGGCCCTGAGGAAGCGCTTGAGCAGCTTCGTACAATCGGCGTCGATATCATCGAGATGCCGGCAGTCTATTCGATCGATGGCATCGTCGGCAAGGTTCGGCGTGTAGCAGAAGCCGTTGGCGAAGAAGAGGCAGGTGAGAAACTGATCGCGGAGATTGAGCGTGATTGGAGTGCAGCAAGGGAAGAGATTGCGAAGTTCGAGAATCCGCCGCGCGCACTTTTCTTCACAACCCTGCGTGACGGTGTGCCACAGGCAGCAGGCACCGAGACGGCCGCGCATGGCGCAATCGAACTGCTCGGGGGTACAAACCTCTTCGCCAGCCAAACAGGATACACCCCGATCTCTTCGGAAGCTGCCGTCGCGGCAAACCCTGACCTGATCCTCGTTATGACTCACGACGCTTTCGAGAACGGCGGCTTCGATGGCATGAAATCGAACCAGGCGATCGCACTGACCGATGCCGTCGCCCGCGACCGTGTCTTCCTCGTCGACTCGGTAAGCATCATGCAATTCGGTCCGCGAACGGCGGAAGCTGCCTTGGAACTTGCCAAGGCAATCAATGAAGGCCGTCAGGCATTCGAACCCGCTCCCCAGGTACCACAGTCCAGTGGCGACTGACGCAAACCCAATTTCGAAGCAAGTAACGATCGCAACGGAACTCCAAACTTCGCGGCAGCGTCGTGGGCAACTTACTGTTGCTGTCTGCGCTGTGCTCACCTTGGTCGGCGTGGTCGCATCGGTTGTGCTTGGCCCACTCGATATCGGAGTGATCGAAGTCTTCCGCATCACTCTTGGCGCTGTCGGCTTCGATACCACCGATGGTTTGAGCAGGGTCGAAATCGGAGTGGTTGAAAACATCCGCGGCCCGCGTGCATTGCTTGGCGCTCTCGCGGGTGCAGCGCTGGGTGGTGCGGGTGCGGCCATGCAAGGCTTTTTCCGAAATCCGTTAGCCGATCCGGGACTGATTGGAGTTTCTGCAGGCGGCGCGCTGGCGGCCGTGGCGGTCATCGTCCTCGGTGGAGCGACGCTTGCTGGTATCACTGCCGCGCTCGGTTCTTTCGCTCTGCCCATCGCTGCCTTTGCCGGTTCGCTGATAACAGTGATCGCGATCTACACGCTGTCGATGGTGGATGGTCGGGTCGTGGTGGCCACGATGCTACTGGCCGGCGTAGCGGCGAACGCCTTGGCCTTCTCAGGGATAGGTTATCTCACATTTCTGGCTGACGAAGCGCAGCTGCGGGACCTAACCTTCTGGACCCTCGGCAGCCTTGGCGGTTCGACCTGGGTGCGGGTTTTGCCCGCTTCGCTTGGTATCATTGTTGCGCTCGCGATGCTGCTTGCGCTGCAACGCCCTTTGAATGCGCTCTTGCTGGGCGAGGACGATGCCAAGGCATTGGGTGTCGATGTTGAAAAAGCAAAGCGGCTCGCCGCGATCGGCACTGCTCTGGGTGTGGGTGCGGCGACCGCGGTGTGCGGCATTGTGAACTTCGTCGGACTTGTCGTGCCGCACTTGGTGCGGCTGATGACAGGCCCTGACCATCGCTATGTTTTGCCCGGATCTTGTTTCCTCGGCGCAGCACTTGTGCTGTTCGCTGATATAGCCGCGCGCATGTCAGTCAGCCCCGCCGAACTTCCGTTGGGTGTTGTTACAGCGGCGATCGGCGCGCCATTCTTCTTCTGGTTGCTGCTACGCGACAAACGCCGGAGCGTTCTGGGATGACCCTGCGGCTTGAGCGAGCGAGCGTGATCCGGGCGGGCACCGCGATCCTGAATGACGCGACATTGGCATGCCAGGCCGGACGGTTCACCGCATTGTGCGGACCAAATGGTGCTGGCAAAACCACCGCTTTGTCATTGTTATCAGGAGCCCTGCGAACAGATCGCGGATCCGTCTCGCTAGATGGACGAGCAATTGCTAGCTTCAACTCGCTCGACCTGGCGCGTCGTAGAGCGGTCGTCGCCCAGAATTCTCCGCTCAGTTTTCCCTTTCACGTCCACGAGGTGGTTGAAATGGGCCGCACACCTTGGACCGGCGTCACAGGAAAGCGCAGAGACAGCGAGATCGTCGCCGACGCAATGGCTGCAATGGAAGTGGGCGAGCTTGGTGCGCGAAACTACCTCACTTTGTCAGGAGGAGAGCGACAGCGAGTGAATATAGCGAGAGCGTTGGCACAGGTGTGGGACCAAAATGAGCAAGGCGATACACGCTGGCTGCTCCTCGACGAGCCAACTTCCGCTCTCGATCTCAAGCACCAGATTGCGCTTCTTGCCCTCTTGTCGAAGCTCGCGCGGAATGGCTGGGGTGTTGTGGCGGTCCTGCACGATTTGCACTTGGTGCATAAACATGCGGACCAGGTCATTCTATTCCGAGGCGGAGAGATCTTTGCAGATGGTACGCCCAACGAGGTGCTGGAACCGTCGCGGATTCAGGCGGCGTATGGCCTGGATACGCCATACGTCCTCGCGCACTAAGTGGCGCGTATCCATGTAAGTTGGTGGGCAAAGGGACCGACACTCCGTAGCTGGCGGCCGGTCCCATCAGCCCGATCAGTACTCAGCCTTTGCGGTGCGCTCGCGTAAGCGTGATTGCAGCGGGAGAAGTTCGGTCGTCGTCTCTTTGGCAATCACAGCCGACGCTTCCTCAATAGCGTCTTGCGAAGTCCGTTCCTCTTTTGCAACATCGCTCGCCAAGCCGAGCAGTGCCATGTAGAGCCGCTCGGGTTCGCCTTTCTGGACAAGAGCAAACGGTTGCCCGCTAGCTTCCATTGTGTTCCAGATATCGCGGACACCGGCCCAGTATTCCGCCGTCTTTGACCAGTACTCGTCGCCCACCTCGGTCCGAAATTCGGAGTTGCGAACGTAAGTGTTCACGCCGATTTCCCGTACGAGCACCCGCGCTTCTCCATCGAGCGCCAGTTTGGAATTGTCTTGCTCGTGTACCCAGCCGTCTGGCGTCAGGGCATGACGATTCATCGCGACCATGGCGTGGTAGTCATCGCGCTTGGTCATGTCGCGACGGGGGAGCGGACGCCACTCGGCAGGTGGTTCCCACTCCGACACACCGTTTTCATGGCTCCAGGTGCCAACTGCCCCGTATCGCGGTGAATCGTCGACCTGATAGACAGTTTGGGACCAGGCGCCCGACCGGTCGCTTTCGTCAACCGCGCGCATTTGCCAGGCATTCCCGCCGATGAAAGTGAGAACCTGTTCCGGTTCGTATCGCCAATCCTGTCGCCAATGCTTGATCGGGAATTTTTCCTCACCGCCGACAACCAGAATATGCTGCAAGCTGATGAAATCGCCGCGGTCCTCGATAACGCGAACAATTTCGTAGCCTCCGGAAAGGTAGGGCTCTTTAGGCTCATAGCCATCATCGAACGCAACCGTTTCGGTGAACTTGAACTCTACCTTGTAGTCGCCGGCCATGGCCAGGATCGCTTGGCGATCGCGTTCGAAGTTTGCGCTTTCGGCGGCCGCTACAGGCGCTTCCTCGCTCTGGTTCGCAATAGCCGGGCTTGCCACGAGTGAAAGAGCGGTGAGGCTTGTCACAAGTGCGGTGTTGATGGATTTCAGCATTTCTCGGTTCCTGAAATGGTAATGAGAATCAGAATTGAAAACTGGCTGAGACACTAACATTGCGTCCCGGCCGGGTGAAGGCGTCAAATATGGCCGCGTTGTCGACGCTCAGCCCGCGCACGTCCGACCACACCGCGTATTTCTCGTCGAAGAGGTTGAACAGCCCCGCCCGCAGCTTGAGCGCATCGGTGACTTCCACGAATGCGGTGAGGTCGAAGATGGTTGATTGGTCGGGACGAATGAAGAGGTCGGTCCCATCGGGCGCGCGCTCGACTTCGTTTGCATCCTTCCGGCCATTATGCGTCAGGATCAGTTCTGCGCCGAAACGCCCTTGCGGATCACGGTAGCCGAGACCAGCAACAAGATTGAACGGATCGACCGTATCGAGCGGCGTCTTGCTGCCATCCGCATTGATGATATCACCGTTGGCATAGGCAATTGCGAGGCGTGCGCTGATCCCATTGTCGAGGTTCATCGACGCCTTCACCTCGAAACCATCGATTTCGACCTCGGTGAAGTTCACGAACTGGAATACGGCAGGATCTTGGGGAGTAAAGGATCCGCCAACGACCTGCTGGCTGATGAAATCGTCATAGTCCCCCTGAAAACCGACGACTTGCAGCGAGAAAATATCTCCGACGTAGCGCGCGCCGACCTCCCAGCTTTCGCTTGTTTCCGGTCCAAGGTCGGGATTGGGAGCAGAAGTGTAGCCGAAGGCCAGGTTTTCGAAAAAGTTGTTCACCTGGCTCGGCGTTGGAGCAAGGAAGCCCTGCGCGTAATTGGCGAACAGAAGCAAGTCATTCGCAAGCTTTAACGTTGCGCCGACCTTGGGCGAAACGCGGCTATCACTTTGGTCGCTGCCTGCGAATGTTGGCAGGAGCGGATCATCGGTTGGATTGAGATCGTAAAAATCGAACCGGACCGCCGGGAATAGGGTCAGAGCTCCCCCACCAATCGCAATCTCGTCGGCAAGAAAGATTCCGCCCAAAGTGTAATCGGTTGCGGGGAAGGCTCTTGTCGGGAACACTTCGCCAAACGGAGGAACCGTTCCGTCGCGCAGGCCTTCTTGCCTCGTCCAGCTGACGTCACCGCCGATGGCCATCGTGTGGCTCAATCCGGCAGTAACGAATGTACTGCGCGCTTCGGCGGCGAAGCCATAAACCTCGTTCTCGAAGGTGTTCAGACGCGTGCGATCAGCGGCCGGGTCGCGATCTTCCTCGGCAAATTGATTGTCCTCGCCGTTTTGATAGTAAGCCGTGACGAACGCGTACTCGATGAAATCGTCATCTTCGCCGGTGTAGGTCCAGTCGAGCGAACCACGCACGCGCTCGGTCGAATCATTCGCCTCCAGGCGCGTCACATCCCAAGCTTGGGTTCCGGGTATCGGCGGACCAAAGAAGACCGGGCCAAGGCCGGTGAGAACATTCGTGAATACTTCGGTTTCGATCCATTCGCCGGTCAAACGGAGACGATGCTCACCGTTGTTCCAGACGAGTTTGCCGAGCACTGCGTTGGATTCTCCGTCTTGAGGATTGGGGATTGTCCGCGACGATCCCGTGCCGCCGGTCTCGGCCTGGTTTTCCAACTCGTTAAAGTCACGGCGAGTGTAAGCGATCATGCCCGACACATTGCTGCCTTGGGCAGCAAGCACAGCAGTCTCTGCGAACTCGTTGTCCTCGCTCGAGTAGTGACCACGCACAAATCCACCAAAGGTGTCAGCCCCCAATAGGTCGACCGGGTCCGAGGTCGTGAAGCTGATGGCACCCGCAAGACCATCGCTGCCGTAGAGTGCAGAGGATGGGCCACGCAGGATTTCGACCGACTTGACCAGACTTACATCGGTGTATCCGCCACGACCCGCATCCTGCGCGCCAAAGCTGAATCCCTGGGGCGATCGAATTCCGTCAACCTGGATCAGAACGCGATTGCCGCCGATCCCGCGGATTACGAAATCTTCATTTCGGGCACGCCCTGTGGTGCTTAGCGCAGCGCCAAAGCGAGCAGGAGCACGGCGCACCGTAACCCCCGGTTCGAACCGAACCAGGTCGCGTACATCTGTCGCAAGCTGGTCTGCGATTTCCTCCGCATCGATGATTGTGATGGTCGCCGGGGCTTCCTCGACAAGCACCGGTGTGCGCGTTGCGGTGACAGTGATCCGGCCTTCGTCATCTGGTGAAGCCTGTTCGGACGATGCTTCGTTGGCGAGTGCCGGTTGAGCGCCCGCGAATACCAGTGCGAAGCCGAGCGCGCTACCAGCGGTGATTTTGAGCGAAGTTGTCACGGAAGATGATCCCTCTTGAAAGAACGGTAAGCTGTCAAACTCAGCCTTTGCTCTTATTGAGAATGAGAGTCAATAAAAGGAAGCATGTTATTGCGAATAAATCGCAGACTTTCGCGCCGGGCGATGGCTATGCAAAACGTGCGCCAGCGCGGTTGTGGGAAAGCGATTGCTTTGCCGCCAAGCCCCGCCGGAGATGCAGTGAGGCTGCTTATTGATTTAGAGATTGGAGCTCTCATGGCCGCAGCCACAATGGGCATGCTCTTTTAAGAGAATTTTCTTGCAACTGCCTCGCATTAGCGTACTGTTGGTCAGGCAGTTCACGATACCCTACCTTGTTCCACCACCAACGATTGGCGAGTACCGATCCAATGGCAGCAGACCTTTCCGTGCTCACCAGTACACCGGATCTTCGCTGTATTCCGGAAGTGCAAGCGCGCATGGTTCGGGCGTGGCGGTACATGTGTATTGCCCGGCGTTGCGGAAACTATTGCCCCACTCAGCTTCTGCGGCATCTTCATAGCCTTGACGCCATAAGGCCCTTTCATGTCCTTTCGGATGAGATTGATCGAGGTTGGCCTGAACCGTTCGCCTTCAACGCGCCGTGCCGATACCAATGCAGCTATGACGAAATGCTCCTGCTCGACTTGACCACAGCGGCAGCGAAGGACGAAAGGAAGACCTTCGATGCATTTATCGTGGATATGGTTCCGGCGGCATCGCGAGAGGCAATATGGGTTGCGGCTCGGCGATTGATGACTCACCTCGCGCGGACGGCTGGCGAGTGTAAGAGGTGAGCGAGCTCCAACCGAATACCGCTAAGGGCAAACCAGCGCGGGGAATTATTGGCGCAGTCAAGTCAAAGATTCCCTGGACTCCGCTCACTATCCTCACCGCAGGCTTGGCGATTTATCTCTGGCGGACCGAACTCGACCCGCGTTGGCCGTTCGTCGCCGGCGTTATTCTGTTGACCGGGCAACTCCTGGTCCGAGTGCCGTTTGCGCACAGGGTGGGTAGCGTCACCGTGGCGCGTGATGCGGCGGATCGGGCCGATCTCGTTATCATGTATGGCGTGTTTCTCACGATGGTCGTGCTTCCTATGCTTCGGCTTGCGACGCCGTTGCTAGACCGTTTCGACTATAGCTTGCCGGAGACGCTCGCTCTTGTGGGCGTAGCTCTCTATCTGTTCGGCCTCTGGCTGTTCTGGCGCAGCCATGCCGATCTGGGACGGCAATGGTCGGCAAGCCTTCAAATCGGCGAGGGGCATAAGCTCGTCACGAACGGTGTGTACGCTCGTATTAGGCATCCAATGTACAGCGCCATCTGGCTAATGATCATTGCCCAACCGCTGTTGTTCCAGAATTGGTTCGCGGGGCCTCTTGCCATTCTCGCGTTTGGACTTCTCTTCGTAACGCGCCTGCCGAAAGAGGAAGCGATGATGGTCGAGACATTTGGCGACGAGTACGAGCGCTACAAGTCACGCACCGGTGCGCTGACGCCCAAATGGGGGGCCGAGTCACCGCTCTTTCCGTAGCGGCAGAACTGCCATTGAGGGCACTGCCAGCTCGCTCCTCTCGTTGCGTCGCTCGCTCACAGCTTTCGAAAACACCTGCGATGATGCGCTCGACAAAAAGGCAATAGCTCTAATCTTTCGGCACGGCGTACAACTCGAGCCTGTGATCCACCAAGCGGTAACCCAATCGTTCAGCGATCGCCTTTTGCAACTGTTCGATTTCTGGATCCACAAACTCTATGACCTTGCCGGTCGTTACATCAATCAGGTGATCATGGTGTGCATCTGGCGATGGCTCGTAGCGTGCCTTGCTTCCCCCAAAATCATGGCGATCAATGAGACCCAGTTCTTCGAGCATATTCATTGTCCGGTAGACGGTTGCTACCGATATGTTTTTGTCTTTCGACTGCACCTTTGCATGGAGCTGCTCGATGGTAGGGTGATCTGTGCTTGTCGCCAGGCAGCCAATGATGACTCTGCGCTGCGTGGTCATCCTCATATTGCTTTCGTCGCATAGCTCTTCAAAGGATTTCACAAAGTCTGACATGGCAGCTTTCCTAGCAGTGCGTTGGGGAGGATAACAATCTTTGTCGATGGCCAGAGATGATAGGCTCAACAGTTGCCTCGACGAAGCCCATCGGCGCGATGCATATTCTTTAAAGATTCCGTCTCGCCTGTATAAGCTCTGGTTCGTGCTCCGCTGCCCCCTGTGGCAATGTGACGCCGGGTTGAGGCACACTCGGAGCAAAGAGCGAACTGCCAGCCGAACAAAGCCGCAGCCTCAACAGTTTGGCACCAGTAGCAAGGCGTTTTCCTCTCCTGAACATCGTGTCGCCAATGGCCCTTGTATGAGCCTGCTGTCTAATGGGACGCAATGATAGGCATCCGCATAGAGGCGCTTGATCTTTCGAGCTGGGACCGAGAATGGAGGACCTGGCGTTTGCTTCTGATCGTAGCTGTAGGCGATTGTCAGCTGCGGTGCGCGCTCCGTTATGGAGGCAAGATGATCGGCATAGCGGGGGCGCATGTCTTCGGGCAGAGCGACCAGGGCAGCGCGATCGTATGTCGCGTGAACTTTTCCGATCTGCTCGGCGCTCAGATCGAAGAAGTCTCCGAGGTACAGGACCAGACCCCCGGCCTCATACCTAAACAAGTTTCCGAGCTCACTGAGCCTTGGTGCAAGTTCGAGCCTATCAAAGACCGATTCGATCGCCTGCTGATTGAGCTCGATGCCAACAACTTGGAGGCCTTGCGATAGCAGCCAGTCAATGTCGCAGGACTTCCCGCATAGTGGGACGAAAACGGTATCGCCTTTGCGAAGGTCAAGGCTCTTCAGGTGTTCGCGCAGAAACTGATGCGGCTTCTTCTCGTGAAACGCGATCCTGTTCGTACGCCAACGTTCTTGCCAGAATTCTTGGTCCATCGAATTTTCACTTTCGGCGAGAGGCCTAGCTCCAAAAGGGTGGGCTGAACCGGAAGACGAACATACCGGTCCAGCCCGGAGATCGCTTGAGCAGGGAGAGAAGCATGCTCAGAAGCGATGTTGGTAACTCAAGGTTATTGATCTTCCTGGACTGGGCCTCCTGCGACCCGCCAGGAACGTTGCTTCGCCCGGACGCAACTCCGATGTGTTGAGCAGGTTGGTAACTTGCAGGCTTACATCGCCTTCTCCGATACCACCCCAGTCGACGACCGTGCTCACGCCCAGATCGACTTGCGTGTAGGCTTCCGCAGGAAATGGATCGTTGCCGTCGAGGAAGGCTGCCTTGCGGTCGCCGGTGAAGAACAATTGTCCAAACAACCGGGTTTGCGGAGCAAACTCCCAGACCGGGCGGAATTGGATCTTGACCGGCGGGACGTCTTGTGTGGTGATGTCGGTGAAATTGCCGTTGTTCTGGGTATCCACCTTTCCTTCGATGTAGGCGATGGCCGCCTCAAACCGGAATGCATCGGTGATTTGCGCCTGCCCCGAAAATTCGAAGCCATAGACTTCGCTCGGTGCCTGGCCGCGGTTGATCAAACCCGTATTTGGATCGACGCCCAGAGCCGTGTTGAAGTTGCCTTCAGAATAGTATGCTGCACCCTGCAAAGCGAGACGTCCGAACTGCGCCCGAATTCCGCCCTCGTAGCTGGTTGTGAAAACCGGCTGGATAACGCCAGAGTCCGAGATCTCCACCCCGGGAGCGACATTATTTGCAAGAAAGCCGATCGAGGGGAGCGTAAACCCTTCCGAGTAATTCGCGAAGAAGCTGACGTCGTCCGCAACGTCAAACACGATCCCGCCGTTGAACGAGAAATCATTCGCCTCACCCGAACCACCCGGACGCTCACCTGGGGGCTGGAAGAAGAAGAACACGATATCGTATGGTCCGACGATCTCATATTCGAAGTTGTCCCAACGGATGCCGCCATTGAGTGTGATACTGTCTGTCAGGTCGAGCGAGCCCTGCATGAACAGACCGAGGCTGTCGATCGCAAATGGCGGACGCTGGATATCCTGCCGAACGGCATCGAAAAAGCCGGTCTGGTCAAAATCGGCTTCACTGGAGATCGGAAGAAGGCTGGTGCTATCGGCATGATTGTAATCGCCGCCGATTGTGACTGACAAACGATCGCCAAACTCGCGGGTGTACTCGCCGCGCACGCCATACTCTTCGGTAATTGCGCC
>JBCBYM010000169.1:0-5279 GCA_039815865.1 Pseudomonadota bacterium | reverse complement strand
CTCAATTGTGCCGAGAAATTTCTGGGCTGTGGGCGAATCCAGCGTGTCGGAGCTGTCCGCCAGGGTTTCAACATAGCCAAGGATTGCGGCGAGAGGCGTGCGCAGTTCATGGCTTGCGTTGGCCACAAAATCGGTATGCGCTCGGCTGATATCGGCTTCCGCAGTTTGGTTGATGAGTTCGAGCACGGCCAGCTTGTCATCGACCATATGGCGATTGAACTGCCAGACATCTTGCCGCCGCACCAGGCCACGGACCATGGCTGTTCCACTGCGATTCTCGGTCAGCAAGTGGATGGCCTCGGGCTGGCGAAACGCGACACGCGTGTCCTGGCCGATGATATGTTGGCCAAGCATGCGCCGTGCGGCGCGATTGGCGATCGAGATCGTGCTGCGCTGGGTGACAAGCAGCGGAGTCGAGAAATTTTCTATCACCTTGCGCATCGTGCTGTCGTCGCGCTTGGGCTTCACCACCGCGCTGGGCTTTTCCGGCGGACGCAGGCCCGCCACCAGCAAGGACCCGATCCACACGAACAGGATCGCAAGAGCAATGATCGGATCGAGGCCAAGCAGAAGCAGCGCAACAAACGTCACGCAGGCAAGCAGAATGCCAAAGATCGGTATGGTGTATCGCATGCCCATGACGTGGGTGGTCTTAGCCATGCTGCGCTTGGCTGGGAAGCCGCCAATGCGCCTTCGCACTCGCGCCTGAACAACCCGTTCGGGCGGCATGCGTTTGCTGAGCTTGAGCGTGGGAGAAAAAGGTGGTGACCCGTACGGGAATCGAACCCGTGTTTCAGCCGTGAAAGGGCCGCGTCCTAACCGCTAGACGAACGGGCCACGCTCGCTTGCGAGAGCGCGCATCTAGGGGTGGTCTTTCATGCGGTCAACCCCGATAGGTGCAACATTAGTGAAATTTTTGAAGCCCTCTTGGAAGCCCACTCTGGCGCTTCGGCGCGCTAGTCAGCAAACGCGGCGTCTTCGAGGTGCAGTTCCGCCGCTGGTCGGGGGCCCCAATCATCCAGTTTGACCCGGCCAGCGAGGTGGAAGTGGCGGCCCTGGCTGCGGTGGAGAAGGGTTTGCGCCATCTCGGTTTGCGCCGCGCGAAAGGCGATCGCCTTGAAGGATTGCCGGTCTGCGCCGCTGGCTATCAATCGCAGGTGATCCTTGCCAACGATGTCAGCCTTGACGATTCGCACAGGACCGACCGCGACCCGCGGAGCGGGCCAGCCCACACCGTAAGGCCCTGCGGCTTCTAGCGTGCTGACCAATTGCGGCGTGAGCCCCCCCGGCGCGAGCGCAAGGTCAAGCTTCATGCTCTGGCTTAGCATCGCGTTCTCAACATCGCGGCTCAGCCGCTCATCGAGAAACTCGGTAAACGCGCCGAGCTTGTCGCAGGAGATTGTCATTCCGGCGGCCATGGCGTGCCCTCCGCCCGCAACCAGCAGTCCGTTTTCGCGGGCTGCGATGATGGCGGCCCCCAGATCAACGCCGCTGATGGAGCGTCCGCTGCCTTTGCCAACGCCTTCAGCCTCGTCGAGCGCGATCACAATGGAGGGCTTGCCGGTCTTTTCCTTGATCCGGCCTGCAACGATCCCGATCACCCCGGGATGCCACCCCGAGCCGGCCAGGACCTGAACGGCCATGTTGTGCTGGCCGCTCAGTTGTTCTTCGGCCGCTTCCTGGACCGCGGCCTCGATGGCGCGGCGTTCTTCATTGAGGAGCGAGAGCTGTTCGGCGATTGCGCGGGCCTCTTCGGAGTCTTTGGTGGTGAGCAAGCGCACACCCAAAGTCGATTCGCCAATGCGTCCGCCGGCGTTGATGCGTGGCCCAAGCGCAAATCCAAGGTCGGAGGCCACGGGTGCGCGGTTGAGGCGGCTGGCATCGATCAGCGCCGCCATGCCGATCCGTTCACGCCGCGCCAATACCTTGAGTCCCTGGGCGACAAAGGCTCGATTAAGGCCATGCAGCGCGGCGACATCCGCCACCGTTCCCAGCGCCACCAGATCGAGAAGGCCCATCAGATCGGGCTCTGGTCGGTCTTCAAAGTGCCCGCGCGCGCGCAACGTGCGCACCAGAGCAATCGCCAGAAGGAAGGCAACACCGACAGCGGCCATATGGCCATGCGCCGCGCCCGCTTCGCTTTCGTCAAGGCGGTTGGGGTTCACCAGCGCGGCCGCAGGAGGAAGCTCCGCGGCGCACTTATGATGGTCGACCACGATAACATCGACGCCGGCCTCACGAGCCATGGTCAACGCTTCATGCGCCATCGCCCCACAATCGACCGTCACGACAAGGCTCGAGCCCGCCTCGCCCAGTTGGACCAGCGCCGCTCCGGTGGGTCCGTACCCTTCCAAGAGGCGATCCGGGATATAGTACCCCGCTTCGAGCCCCAAAGCCCGCAGCGCATCGATCAGCAGCGCCGCGCTGGTTGCCCCATCGACATCGTAATCGCCATAGATGGTCACCGTCTCACCGCTCTCAACCGCCATGGCCAGGCGCTGCGCGGCTTCATCCATGTCGCGGAACACCGAAGGGTTGGGGAGGAAATCGCGCAAGGTGGGCTTGGCGTGACGCTCAATATCGTTCTCCGCCACGCCGCGCGTCATCAGCAATTGCGCGAGGATATCATGGTCAAGCCCGATGGGCCCCGCCTGGGCATCGATCTCCATATTGCCACCGCGCCATTGCCACGCGCGCTCAGACAGCGAGCGCGACACGCCAAGGACATGAGACAGCGAATTGGAGGCTGATGATACTGCACGCATCCTTTCATCTTACTGTAAACACTTGTCACACGACAGAGCGAGACGTTGACAATCTACACCCTGAGTGTCTTCGGTGTTATCCAATGATGAATGGGTTCCGTCACAAGCGCTTGATTGTTGTATGGCACAGCCGGACAGGGGCTAGCGAAGCCATGGCTCTCGAAGCGGCAAGAGCGGCGCAAGTCGAAGTCGACGTTCTACTTGAAGCCGCGGACACAGTCACTGCCGAAGTCATGCTGGAAGCGGACGCGTATCTGTTCGTTGGCCCTGAAAACCTGGGCGGTCTTAGTGGGGCGATGAAGGAGATGCTTGATCGCTGTTACTATCCGTTACTCGGGAAGATCGAGGGGCGCGCTTATGGATCGATTATTGCCGCGGGCTCGGATGGGACAGGCGCGCAGCGTCAGCTTGACCGAATAGTTACCGGTTGGCGCCTTAAGCGGGTCGCCGATGGCCTGATCGTCAATTTCGATGCGCAGACACCGGAAGACATCTTGGCAAAAAAAGCCCTTGATAGCGACGCGTGCGGGCAGTGTCGGGAGCTTGGTTCAGCCTTCGGAGCCGGTCTGTCGATGGGTGTGTTTTGAGACCAAGGTCTTAATATTAAGCAATAATGAATCGAGACTCGACGCTGCGAATAAATATGGGCACAAGAATATTCTGGACAACGAACCTGGTTTTCGGGGGATGCATAAGGATCGTGGCCAATCGATAAGGCGCAGCACTCCGATTCTCCGGGGCTATCCTTGCTGTTCGCAGCGGGGAAGCGGCCCACGCGCGCTGCGTTAAAGGACTTCGCCCAGGCTCAGCACGTGGTGTCGCTCACGCACGATCCTTCGGACGACACCTATCTTCAGCTTGTCGACAACGGCAAGGACGCGCCCTCGAGCGAGACGGGTGCGCAAGTCACCCCGGAATTGGCGGACAAGGATTGGGTTGAGCTCTTGCGTGAAGGGCTTACGTTCGACCTAGTCGGGTTGGCGCCCAGCGAACCGTGTCCTTTCCCGGTTATTGAGCATCGCTTCGATCTCGACGCTCTGCCGACCGCATTCCGCAGCGAAGCGCTGCAACTGGCGCCTGGACAACACTTGGTTGGTGGCGGGCGCAGCTTACCGGTTGTCAGAGGGCTGATCGCCTTGGCGCGCGATTTGACGCATCACTTTGATGACCTGGAGGCCATCGTATGGCCAGCGTCCCAAAGCGCGATTGGGCGACGGTTTTTTGAATCGATCTCCACCGCTTGGCTTGAGGGCGGAGCGTTTCCGGCGCTCGGCCTGACCGCGTTCAAGGAGACGATGGATGGCGCCCTGCAGAGCGTGGGGCTGGATTTCTGGATCGGCCAGGAACTGCGCATCGAGCCACCTTTGTCGAGCGACAAGGTTGCCGCAACCCGGCTGGGCGTCCGGCTGGTCAACCAGCTTATCCTGATCGGTGGCCTCGAGGATAGCGAACGCATCGTCTCGCCCGATGGCAGCCGCCTGATCATGCGCCCATCGCGCAATCGCAAGTTCATTCGAGTTTGGCGGGAGTAAGGGGTGAAGGTGGGGCCATACAAGTTGGAGCGGATCGAACCGGAACCTAACCTGGAGTGTCTTCCCAAGGCCGGGCTAAGGCTCGAGAGCCGTTGCGCGCACCGTCCGAATGAGACCCCAGCGCCGGCTTCTCTGCCGGCTTCTAACCCTCCAGCGCCACCTTCGTCGCAGCAATTGGCTCATCACGCGCTGCCACCGTGCGTCGTCAAGCGCGCGCAGATCCCGTTTCGCAAGGTCAATGTGCGCGGTGCGCCCGGCCATGATCCCAGCTTGCAGCGTCATCACCTCTTGCCGCGCCAGTTGCTGACGGAGCGGTGCTTTGGCGCCCTGTTCGATCGGATCGGACGGGTGCCGGTGGGGTTTGACGACTTCCGATCCAACGGCTTGTTGCTGCCGGCGACCGAAGAGGCCACGCACCGCACCGGCATGCCGCTCCACCGGGGACCGCACCGTCAGTACAACGAGCTGGTGATCGAGCGTGTCGGGCGGATCGAGGCGCAGTTTGTCATCGCCAGCAAGACAGACCCCGTCCGAGCGAGCGAGGAAGCGCATATGCGGCTGCGGTTGCTCCAATCTGCCTTGCGTCGACGCTTGCTGAGCGAGCGCAAACGCGTGATCCTGAACCGTAAGGATCCGCTGGGATCGGGCTACGACTTCACCGAGCTTGATGCGATGGCCGAGGCGCTCTGGGCCTCGACCTAGCGTACACACGGCCCCTCGTTCTTACTCCGCCGCTTCAGCCATACCCTGCCAGCTGGCGTATCCGCTCTTGGCCGCGAGCGCCGCCTTGGCCTCATGGTATTCGCGCTCAAAGCGGGCGACCATGTCTTCAACCGTGCCCACTTCCTTGACCGCGCCAATGCCCTGGCCCGCAATGACCCCTACATCGCTGACAGTCTCGGATGGGCTTACTACAAGCTCGGCCATCTTGACGATGCCGAGCGTCTGATTGAACTCGCGCGCCGCGAACTTGCTCCCAATC
>JBCBYM010000168.1:0-5281 GCA_039815865.1 Pseudomonadota bacterium | reverse complement strand
GTCATATTTGCGCGGGGACCGGCCAGCAGCCTTGCGCTTCTTTTCGACCCATTCACGGCGTCAATCGCAACGAAGACGGAACATACAGCTGGAAGTTCGACCCGCACCTCAATGTCTGGCCGGTCGAAGATATTGCCGATGAATTCCTCGAAGAAACGTGGGGCGCGATCACCTGTCCGACCTTGCTAATGTATGGCGCGGACAGCTGGGCCTCCAACCCCGAAAAGGACGGGCGGATCCGGTATTTCAAGACCGCGCAAGTGATCGAGTTCGAAAAGGCAGGGCACTGGCTCCACCACGATCAGTTTGATCGCTTTATCTCGGTCGTGCGCGACTTCTTGAAGTAGAGAATACAGGAGGCGATTGGATGTCGGATTTCTTCGATGCGCTCAATGACAAGCACGTGGAGATGATCGCGAAGCAGCCGGTCTTCTTCGTTGCCACCGCTGCGGCGGACGCGCGGATCAATTTGAGCCCCAAGGGCTATGATTCCTTCCGGATTATCGCGCCTGACCGGGTCGCCTATCTCGACCTTGGTGGCTCTGGGAATGAAACGCACGCGCACTTGTCGGCCGATGGGCGCATCACGATCATGTTCTGCAATTTCGACCGGCCCGCTCTGATCCTGCGCATCTATGGCCGAGGGAAAGCGGTGCTTCCGCAAGACGCCGGTTGGGCTGAGCTCGAAAGCCAGTTCACGATGTTTCCCGGCACGCGTCAGGTCTTCGATATCGCGGTGGAGAGCGTTCAGACATCATGCGGGTGGGGCGTGCCGTTCATGGAACTTCAGTCCGAACGCGAAACCTTGAAGAAGGCGCACCGGCAAAGCGATCCGGACGAGTGGATGGCCAAGACTGAACGGCGCACCTCGAGCATTGACGGGCTGCCAACCCGGCCGACCGATCGCTACATTCCCGGCGCTTAGTGTCGCTTGTTTGTGCAGCCCGCTGTCTAATTTATAAGCAAGAGGTTAAAAGACAGGCACGTGATTACCCCTTGCTCTTCATGACAAACCGGCTTTCCGTAGCGTCGGAGAGAGAATGGATTTGTGGCACGTCTTTTGCTGCGCGCGTAATTGGGGCATTGCGCCGAAACTAACAAAGGGGTTGGCCGTGAAATTCATCATCGCCGTTATAAAACCGTTCAAGCTCGATGAGGTGCGCGAAGCGCTCAGCAATATCGGGATCGCGGGTATGACTGTGTCTGAGGTCAAAGGCTTTGGCCGGCAGAAGGGCCAGACTGAGATTTATCGCGGCGCGGAGTATTCCACCAACATGCTTCCCAAGGTGAAGCTTGAAATCGCGGCCAGCGATGATGTGGCGGAAAAGGTCGTTGAGGCCATTCAGCAGACGGCCAATACCGAAGCGATCGGCGACGGGAAGATCTTCGTCCTCGATCTGGCGTCTGCCACACGCATCCGCACTGGCGAATCCGGCGAAACCGCTCTCTAAGGGACTGACATGATCAAGAAACTTGCCTTTTCGGCGCTTGCGCTTGCCGCTGCCCAACCCGCCTTTGCCGCCGCTGCTGCGCCGGTGCCCAATCCCGGCAACAACGCCTGGATGATGACCTCGACCGTGCTTGTCATGTTGATGATCCTGCCGGGCCTTGCGCTGTTTTATGGCGGTCTGACCCGGGCCAAGAACATGCTCTCGATGCTTACTCAGATCGGCGCGACCGCGTCGCTGGCGATGATCATATGGGTTATGTGGGGTTTTAGCCTCGCCTTTGGGGATACGACCTATGAGGGCACTCTGGGGCTGTTTGTGAGCGGGGGAAGCTATTTTCTTGCTGGGACCGACATGAACAGTGTGGCTGAGACCTTCACCGACGAGGTCATCAGTAAATACGTCTTCATCAGCTTCCAGATGACCTTCGCCGCGATCACAGCTGCGCTGATCCTGGGGGCAACGGCGGAGCGGATGAAGTTCAGCGCGGTGATGATGTTCACGCCGATCTGGCTCACCATCGTTTACTTCCCGATCGCGCATATGGTCTGGGCCGGGGGAGGCTTGCTGTACGAAGATGGCGCGCTCGATTTTGCGGGTGGAACCGTGGTGCATATCAATGCGGGCGTCTCAGGCCTCGTGCTCGCTTATCTCGTCGGTAAGCGTCGCGGCTGGCCGCAAGAGCCGATGCCGCCGCACAGCATGGTGATGACGATGATCGGTACGGGCCTTTTGTGGGTCGGCTGGTTCGGCTTTAACGCGGGATCTGCGCTCGAAGCGGATGGGTCCGCTGGCCTGGCCATGATCAACACGTTCGTTGCGACCGCGGCGGGCGGGCTTGCCTGGATGGTGATCGAGAAAATGCTGGGCCATAAGGGATCGGCGCTGGGCTTTTGCTCGGGCGTGATTGCTGGCCTGGTCGCGGTAACGCCGGCGGCGGGCAACAGCGGGCCGTTTGGCGCGATCCTGCTTGGCACACTGTCCTCAGGCGTGTGCTACTTCTTCGTCGCGACCGTTAAGGCAAAGCTGGGCTATGACGACGCACTCGACGCCTTTGGTATCCACGGCGTTGGCGGTGTCGTCGGAGCGATTGGTACCGCCGTTGTTTATCAGAGCTTTCTTGGCGGCCCGGCGGGCGAAGACGCCATGGCCATGGGCGCGCAGCTTTGGGTCCAAGTCTTCAGCGTTCTTGTGACCATTGCCTGGGCCGGGATCGGCACGTTCCTTGCCGGCATGCTGGTCAAGATCTCGATTGGGTTGCGCGTCCATGAAGAGGACGAGGTCAACGGCCTCGACATCTCCGAACACGGCGAGCGCGCGTACAACTAAGCAAAGAGGGGAGGAGAGGGCGGGCGGCCTCTCCTCCCCTTCTTGCGTTTCCCCCGAGTTGGATCAGGCTGCCGCGGCGTTCTCGCGCTCAGCGGCCTTCACAAAGTCGGCGCAGCGCTCACCGATCATGATGCTGGGCGCGTTGGTGTTGCCGCTGACGATCTTGGGCATGATGCTCGCATCGGCGATCCACAGCCCTTCGAGCCCGCGAACCTTGAGCTGAGGATCCACCACGCTGTCCGCATCGGAGCCCATGCGGCAGGTGCCCACTGGGTGATAGACCGTGTCGGCCCGGTTGCGGATCTGGTTGTCGAGTGCGGCGTCATCCTCAAGGTCAACCGGATGCCGATCGGTCGGCCCAAAGGCTTGGAGCGCGGGCGCCTCGGCAATCCGGTGCGAAAGTCGAACCCCAGCGCGCATCACCGCGATATCACGGTCATCATCGAGGAAGTTGGGATCGATAACCGGAGCCGCGCCCGCATCGCGCGAGCCCAGCCGCACGTTGCCCCGGCTTTCCGGGCGCAGCACGCAGGCGTGGAGCGAGAAGCCGTGCGCGCGCACCGTGGCGCGGCCGTGATCTTCAAGCACAGCTGGGACAAAGTGCCACTGGATATCCGGGCTCGGCGCATCGGGCATCACGGTCCAGAAGCCGCCGCTCTCGGCATACGGCGTGGCCATTGCCCCCGTACGCTTGCGCCGGTGTTCGATGATCGCGCCCGCCATCTTGATCGTGCCTTTGAGGCTCTGGCCAATGGGCACGTCGCTTTCCGTTTCCCACGAGGAGACGTAATCGATGTGATCCTGCAGGTCCGCGCCTACCGCGAGCTTATCCATCACGATATTGATACCGTGCTGCTTTAAATGCTCAGCAGGGCCGATGCCTGACAGCATAAGGATTTGCGGGCTGTTGAACGCGCCTGCGCACAGGATCACCCCGCGCCGCGCATAGAGCATTTCCGAGCCGCTGCCCGGCTTCTTGCCGCGGCGCACGCGAACGCCTGTCACGCGGCCCTGCTCAACCACCAATTGTTCAACCAGAGTGTTGGTGCGGATCGAGACATTGCCCTGATCGCGGATCGGCTCAACATAAGCGCGCGCAGCTGACCAACGCTCGCCGTTGCGCTGCGTGACCTGGTAGAGGCCAAAGCCCTCCTGCTGCTCGCCGTTGAAATCAGGGTTCATGCGCAACTGCAATTCGCGCGCCGCGTCTACGAAAGCATGGCTAACAGGGTTGGGTGAGCGCTGATTAGAGACAAAGAGCGGGCCGTTCTCGCCGTGATAGGGATCGGCGCCGCGCTCATTGCTCTCGGCCTTGCGGAAGTAAGGGAGCACATCGTCATAGCCCCAGCCTGCGCAGCCCATATCGACCCAATTGTCGTAATCCCATTTGTGCCCGCGGATATAGATCATCGCGTTGATCGCCGATGAGCCGCCAAGCCCGCGCCCACGCGGTTGATAGCCAACGCGCCCGTTGAGCCCCTTTTGCGGGACCGTGTCGTACTTGTAGTTCGAGGAATTGCGGATGAAGGGCATGAAGCCCGGCGTCTTGATCAGGATGTTGTTGTTGCGCCCTCCCGCCTCGAGAACGCAGACGCGCCTTGTACCATCCACAGCGAGGCGGCCTGCAACCGCGCTGCCACCGCTGCCACCGCCAATGACGATGTAATCGAAACTCTCCATTTTCCTCTCCTTTGAGGAGGAGACTATGCGGCTTCGTGCGGCGGCGCAATCGGGTTTCGTTTGGAGACCGAAGGCCGTGCCGCCTTGTCGGCCTGTCCGACGCGCTCTCTCCAGCGTTGCCGGATCGTGTCTGAGGTGTCGCGGCTGCCGTCATGCGTCCAGCCCGGTTCGCGCAAAAAGTAGGAGAGCTTGTGTTTCCAGGGACTGCGCCAGATGTCGCTCAGCATCCCGATCCACTCATGGAAGACCGACCACAAGAGGTTGAAACTGCCCAGCTGCTTGATGATGCCATAGCGTATCACCTCGTCATCGCGTTCAGGTTCAAACGTGCCAAACATCTTGTCCCAAATGATGAAAACGCCCGCATAATTGCGATCCAGATAGCGCGGATTGGTAGCGTGGTGCACCCGGTGGTGGCTCGGCGTGTTCATCACCGCCTCGAACCAACGCGGCATCTTGTCGATCGCCTCGGTGTGGATCCAGAACTGATAGATGAGATTGAACCCGCCCACGATGCCGATCATGATCGGGTGAAAGCCCAGCAGCACCAGCGGCAGGGCAAACAGGATGCCGAAGGTGAAGCTCCCCGTCCATGTCTGTCGCAGCGCGGTAGAGAGGTTGTAGTGCTGGCTGGAATGATGGTTCACATGCGCAGCCCACATCCAGCGGATGCGGTGCCCGGCGCGGTGCACCCAATAATACTTGAGGTCATCCAGCACGAAGGCAAGCGGCCAGGCCCACCAGACTAGCCACCATTGCTCGCCAAAATCGAACACGCGGTACTCATAGGCGACCAAAACCAGAGCAATGGAAAGCCCGCTAAA
>JBCBYM010000167.1:0-5309 GCA_039815865.1 Pseudomonadota bacterium | reverse complement strand
ACGAACTGGGCGCGGACCCCTGGCACCGCTGCATCGACATCAACTTTAAAGGCGTGCTCAACGGCACGATCGCCGTCTATGATCACATGATCGCGCGCGGCGAAGGGCATGTTGTCAATCTCTCGTCGATTTACGGGAACTTCCCGGTCCTGGGCGCGGCGGTCTATGGCGCGACCAAGGCTGCGGTGAACTTCCTCTCGGAATCCTTGCGGGTCGAAGCGCGGGGCAAGATCAAGGTCACCACCGTCAAGCCGACCGGCGTCCCCGGCACCAAGCTGGGCAGCGGGGTGGTCAACCGGGAGGCGGTGATCGGCATCGTCGGCCAAAACGCGCCAGCCTATCTCGAAACGCTGGCCGCCTATGGTGGAGGCGCGCTCAGGCCTGAGCAGCTTGACCCTGCGCGCATGGATTATCCGGTGCTCGATCCCGAACATATCGCCGACCAGATCATCCACGTGATCAACCAACCCAAGGGCGTCTCGGTCAGCGACATCACCGTGCGCGCCTCGGGAGACCACTACATTTTGTGATCGAGCAAGGCGCGAGGGCGACCGATAGAGCGAAGACACAGCAAAGCATAAGGGAGAAAACACCGTGCCCATCCATGACCAGCAGGCCATGCTCACCGGTATCAAGGTGCTCGACATGACAAGCGTTGTGTTCGGGCCATACGCAACCCAGATTCTCGCTGACCTGGGGGCCGAGGTGATCAAGGTCGAAACCCCGATTGGCGACGTGATGCGCTACGCCGGAAAAAGCGCCGAGAGCGCAGGAATGGGCCCGTCCTACCTGGCGCTCAACCGCGGCAAGCAATCGATCACGCTCGACCTTAAGAACCCCGAGGACGCGGACGTGATGCGCTCGCTCGTGGCCGAAACCGATGTCTTCATCCACAATGTGCGCGACAAGGCGATCACCAAGCTGGGCTTTGGATATGAAGCGGCCAAGGCGCTCAATCCTGATCTTATCTATGTGCATTGCGTTGGCTTTGGCTCAGGTGGGCCTTACGCCTCGCTTCAGGCCTATGACGATGTGATCCAGGCGGCATCAGGAGCCACCACTCTCGCCTCGCGTGTCGATGGCAATCCGGAGCCGCGCTACATCCCCTCGCTGATCGCCGACAAAGTGGCCGGGCTGCACGCCGCTTACGCAACGATGGCGGCGATCATTCACACGCTTAGAGGAGGCGGCGGCCAACGGGTGGAGGTGCCGATGTTTGAGGCCTTCACCAGCTTCATGCTCAAAGAGCACCTTGCTGGAAAGACCTTCGATCCGCCTGTGGGGGACCTGTTGTACGAGCGGCAAGTGGACCCTGATCGCCAACCCTTTCCCACCGCGGACGGGTTTATCTCGATTGTTCCTTACACCGATCAGTCCTGGCCGATCCTGTTTGAAT
This sequence comes from Pseudomonadota bacterium, assembly GCA_039815865.1. GTDB lineage: Bacteria > Pseudomonadota > Alphaproteobacteria > Sphingomonadales > Sphingomonadaceae > Erythrobacter. Next base: position 3,913 of record JBCBYM010000167.1, on the reverse strand, counting down.
GCCTCGGCAATCCTGAAGTGCTTGAGGATGAAAGGCTCAGCACACGCGCGGACCGTTCGGCGAATATCCGTTTGCTCTACCAGGCTATCGCTCGGCAAACCCCGTCCAAAACGACCAGCGAATGGATCGAAATCCTGCGCGCGGCGCGCCTTCCCTGCATGGCCGTGCGCGACATCAACGATATTCTGGACGATCCGCATTTGCAGCAATCAGGCTTTTTTGAGAATCGCGAACACCCCAGCGAAGGCGCGATCTACGAAATGCGCGAGCCAAGCCTCTTCTCGGATTGGGAGCACCCGGCACCCGATCCCGCGCCAAAGCTTGGCGAACAGAGCGAGGCGATCAAGGCCAATTTGGCCGGAAGAGACGCCTGATTTCGAGGCGCCTGATTGCCGCAGCGCGCAGACTTTCTACCCGCACACTCACGGTGTTACTCCCAACTCGCAAAAGGCCAAGACACTATGCAAACCGAACATGAATTCTCTTACGACGCCAAATTGCTGCCCCCGCTAAACGTTGGAGCCGTGCAAGGCGGGCAGCGCCAGGTCTTTCAGGTGTCAGATGGTGAGGTCACCGGCGACCGCATTCGCGGCACATTGGTGGGCGGGGCGGATTGGGCCCTAATTGGCGCAGACGGCTTTGTCAGGCTCGATGTAAGGTCCCACATCGTGACGCATGATGAGGCGATCATCTACTTTCAATACACCGGCCTGCTCGAAATGAACGCCGCTTTCCAGAATGCGCGCGCGCAAGGAGGCGAGACCCAATATGGCGACCACTATTTCTACACCAATCCCAGGCTTGAGACGGGCGATCCTCGATACGCTTGGGTCAACACCACGTTCTTTGTCGGCCAAGGTCGCGCCACGAAAGAAGGGGTTGCCTACCGCATTTCGCGGTATCTGTGAGGAAGAGTCGGTCTGAGCGCGATGGAAGGCCGTGTCACTTCTCAAGGCCAATCAGGCGCAAGAAACTCGGAAGCGTGCGCTGCCCTCGTCCGAGCATCCAACTTAGCCCTAAAGCCATTGTTACTCGTGAACGCCGGTCGATGAATGAACCGTGTCGGTAAGGAAGAACAGCCAGACTGAAAAGTCTGCACATGGGGCGTGAGCTGAAAGTCCGGTTTTCAAGCCCCACTAGCCGAGAGCGGACAGTCTGCAATCGACCCAGTTTCGGTCATTCACAAACGCCGATTATTTTTCATCCCAATCATCATTGTAACACCCCAAAGCTTCAAGCATGCGGAACTCTCCTAGGCCGAGTGCATCAAACTCGTCTGTCTCACCTTCGGCTTCAACGCCTAGTTCTGCTAGGCCTTCGCTGATGGGGGATTTAGACGCTGTCTGCGGCTTGGAGAACATGCGAGCTAAGACATCAAGCATCGATCTCTTCGTTTTTTTCGCAAACGTAGAGATTGATCGATGCGATAACATTTTACCATTCTCAAACACAGCAGCATGCTGGCTTCCCATACCGCCAAAGTAGTCGGTCTCAATGTAGAGTGCTCGACCCTGACCCAGCCATCGTCCCATTTCGTCGGCCATACTTTGCTTAAGATAACAAAAGTCACCGATTGGTTGTTCGTCCCACATGCCGATCTCATCAAGGCGCCGGTCATCCAGAGGTACAATCACCAACCCAAACTTAACTTCCGTTGGCTCCGGAGTACCAAAACGATCAATAAGCTTAGCAAGCGTATGCCGACTTCCGATGAGTGCGTTTATATGATGGCCCATGAGGTAGCCATAAGCCGATCAGTGATAAATTCAATGTCCGCTCCCACCCCCAAACTCAGACACAAGCTGGTGGCTCGACGTGGGTCGCAAGCCGACTGTCTGCTACTAGTTATTATGAGCCGGAAAGCTGTCCCTCAGATCACGATCCCGTGCGAAATCGCTAACCATTGGCTAAGACACCCTTAGTCACTTTACACTGTGCCGCCGAGAGAATGACTGGCTCCGGTAGGACTGACAGCTGGGTTTCGTTTCCCAGATTAGGGCGCGGTGGCCATTTATGAGCCGTCGCGGGGCGCCAAAGGCGATCACGCGGACCACTCTGGATGAGGATTTTGCGCTGGGAGAAGGGATCCCGGCGGGCCTTTTGGGCGGCGCGAACGCTGAGCTGACCTTTGGCCGGTTCGAAGGCGCGCTGACCGCGTTCAATCAAACGGTGGCTGACGCGTTAGCGGATACTGGGGCTGACACACTGGCTGACAGGGGGGCGGCGCCGCGCTAGGTTTCCCGCCATGGCCAATGACCCGCTCGATCCGCGTTTTCACCCGCCCGCTGGCGGCCTCGTCCCGCATATGGGGATCACTCTGGTGGATGAGGGCGAGGGTTGGCTGGAGGCGCGAATGGAGATCGCGCAGCACCATTTGCGATCCGGCGCGAACGCGCTGCACGCCGCCAGCCTGATCGCGCTGGCCGACAGCGTGTGCGGTTTTGGAGCGGGCCAGGTGATGCCCGAAGGCGCGAAGGGCTACACGACGATTGAATTGAAATCGAACTTTGTCGGCACCGCGAATGAAGGCGCGCTGATCGGGCGCGCGGACGCGGAACATCTGGGCCGCACGACGCAGGTCTGGCGCTCTGTTGTGACGCATGAAGAGAGCGGGCGCACGCTGGCGCTGTTCCGGTGCACGCAGATGATCTTGTATTGAGAAAGCGCGGCTAGCCGCCCCGCTAGCACCCCTGCCCGCATTCAACGAGGCGACGGATCTGCGCGCGCAACTCGTCGGGATAGGCGGTGGCGATCTCGCCGTATTCGATCTGGCCGTACATTTGGGTGAGCGTCGGGCGGGAGATGGCGAAATACTCGATCGCGCCCAGCATCTGGTACATGGCCGCAAACTTCTGCGCGCGCGGCACGTTCTCCAAGCCATCGACCTTGTCCAGCGTGCTCACAATTTGATCAAGAAACGGGCGCAGGAACCACGCCTCGGCCTTTTGCGCGCGTTCCTGGTTCTCAAGCAATTCGCGCATCAGCACCCGCGTGCCCAGCGGCGCGGAGATGGAATGCTGGTAGATCGCCAGGATCATGTCCTCGAATTGCTCAGCCGGGCGCTTGGATGCATCCACACTCTGGCGGATCGCGGCCATGAGCTGATCGGAAATACGCTTCAACACCCCGGAATAGAGGTCTTCCTTGCGCTTGAAATAATAGAGCAGCGCTTGCTTGGTGAGGTCCAGCTCGCCCGCGATCTGGGCAATGCTCGCGCCGTAAAAACCGCGCTCGGCAAAGTGGCTGAGCGCGGCGCTCAGCAGCCGTTCGCGCGTGTCATCACGCGGTGTGTCGATCCGTCCCATACGTCTCTCGCTCTGGCCCCATTGGGGCCTCAGTGGGGCCTCGCTCAGTCGGCAATCCGACAGAACGCTCCACCAAAAAAGCCCAACGGCTTGCCGGGCGAGGCCTGTTCTAGCCCAAGAACCTCGCCGAACACCACCGTGTGATCGCCCGCCGGATAGAGCGACCATTGGCGGCATTCCAGATAGCCGAGCGCGCCGCCAATCACCGGCAATCCGCGTCCGGTGTTGACGAAATCGCCCGAATCCAGCGCTGAACTGCCGCGAGTGGCGTAGCGCCGGGCGAGCTCTTGCTGATCCTCGGCCAGAATGCTGACCGCGAATTCCGGCGCTTCGGACCACAGATCGAACTGGCTCGACGTGTTTTGCAAGCTCCAGGATACCAGCAGCGGGTTAAGCGAGACCGAGACAAAGGAATTGACCGTAATGCCCGCAATTTCGCCATCGGGAGAGCGGGCCGAGACCACGCACACCCCGGTTGCGAATTGCCCCATCAGCCGGCGAAACGCGGCGGCGTCAATCGGATCGGCGGGCAAGACGTCGTGCAAAAGGGGGCTCCGCTTGAGTTCAAGGCCCGGTGAAGGCCGCGTTCGAGGGCGCAATATGGGCCG
>JBCBYM010000166.1:0-5364 GCA_039815865.1 Pseudomonadota bacterium | reverse complement strand
GACTGGCTGCCCGATTGGCCGCGCGTGCTGGCGGTTCTGGGACTTGGCCTTGTCATGGTCATCGCCTTCGCGCTGGGGGGCTCGCTCCCGCTACTACGAGCCAAGCCCGCCCAAGCGCTCAGGGAATTGTAGTCGAGGTCTTGCGCCGCCTTTAGGCGAAGACGTCCTCATCATACGGGTTCTTCGGATCGGGTCCGAACTGGTTGGCGCCATCCGTGCCGGGCAAAATCATCACCACCAGAAACGCAATGCTGGCGATAAAGCCCACAAAGGGGATCATTCCGCCCAGGGTAAAGCCAAGATACCACCAGCCCGACATATCGCGATCGTGCAGGCGGCGAATGGTGACGGCGATGCCCGGAATAAGCGCAGCCAGCCACCAGATGCCGTAAAGGCTGATCATGCCAAGGCCAACCACGCCGACGCCATCGAATACGTCGGGTGAGGCTCCACCTTCTGCCAGAGCCCCCGCGGTGATCGCGGCGACAATGAACGGCCCGGCCAGGACCCCAGCGACAATCACATTGAGCAATTGCCACATCCAAAACTCCATACGCCGCGAACGCCCGTCAAACTCGGCGTAGCGCTTAAACGGCAAAATCATCCATTCCATAGTCGTGATCCCCCAATTGGAAGCGGCGCGTGAATGCGGTTGCGCTCGCTTACTATGTAACAAAGCAAATGCTGCCATTTTCTCAAGCCCTTTCATGCACAGAGCGTGAGAAAAGCGCCCCAAAGGCCCAAAGAAAAAGCCCCGCGCAAGTCAAACTTGCGCGGGGCTTTTTGAATGCAGCGTCCGTCCGGGACGTTAGAACTTGAAGCGAACCGTGCCGCCATAGGTGCGCGGCTGGTTGGGATAGCCCGACACCGTGCCCGACTGAGCCACACCGTCAAACACGGTGAGGATGTACTCATCATCCAGCAGGTTGCGGCCCCAGACGCCAAATTCCACACCGTTCTCAAGCGCCAGCGTGATCGATCCGTTCACAAGGTTCACCTCGCGGCGGAAGATCTCGGTGTTGCCAAGCGCAGCGTTGAACTCGGGCAGGCCGTTGTTGATGTCGACATTGCTCTCATGGTTGTAATCGACGCGGCTGATAAGACGCGTGCCGCTGTCCCATTCGTGGGTGTAAGTCGCCGATGTGGCGATCGTCCACTCAGGGATACCGGCCGGCGTTTCGCCCGTCAGATCGCCCACAACCGAACCCGTGAAGTCGTCAAACAGCGGATCGAGATAGGTGGTCGCAAATGTCAGGACGAGGCCGTCAGCAGGCTGGATCGTCGCGTCGAATTCAAAGCCCTTGACCGATTGCTCACCTGCGTTGCGCAGCGCAAAGCCGGTGCCGGTGAAGGCAAAGCTCTGGAAGCCCTGGATCGTCTGGTCGAAGATCGCGAGGTTAAAGCCAACGCCTTCCCACTGACCCTTGACGCCCAGTTCGTAGACTTCGGCTTCTTCAGGCCCGGCAAAGCGCGTTCCCGAAACCAGGTTCGGAACCGCAAGGCCAGCGTCGAGGACCGGCGAACTGGGCGCAGCAAAGGTCGAGTTGCCAGTGCCCGGCGTGACTTCGAAATCGCTCGAAAGCGGACGGCTGTCACGCGACAGGTTGATCGAGCTCGCCTTGAAGCCGGTGGCGTAGCTGAAATAGACGTTGACCTCCGGCGACACCTCATACGCGGCGCGCAGCAGGTAGGTGAAGTCATCGTCATTCGTCTCGCCCGGCTCAACCGAGTTCGGGATCGTCAGGAATGGCGGCTGGAACTGGAACGCCGAGAGACCAAGCAGCGCGTTCTGCGCCGGATCGGTCGCGGCTGCCAGCAGAGCATCCTGGTTGGCCTGCGGCAGAGCCTGGAACTGGTCACGCGTGGTGACGGTTCCGCCTGTCGCGCCAACGATGAAGGCATCCACCAGATTGACGTTACCCAGCGGATCAAAGCTCTGCTGCGCCAGCGCGAAATCCTTGCTGTCGTCGGTGTAGTTGAAGCCCGCCGTAAGCGTCAGCCCATCGAACGGTTCAAAGTCCACCGTACCAAAGACCGACCACGCGGTGTTGTCCATCGAGAACTGCTCGCTGGTCAAAAGCGGCGTCGTAAAGATGCTCTCTTGCGGAAGACCAAGCGCGGCTTCGGTCGCGTTGAACACGCTCGGCGCGCCGGAAAGGACATCGCCAATATCGCCGCCAGCGAGGATTTCGAAGAAGTCACGGATTTGCGTGCCGTTTTCGATCTGGCTGGTCTGCTCGATGCTTTCATCAAAGTAGAATGCGCCAAGCAGGAAGTTGACCGGACCGTCAAAGTTCGAAGTGATCCGGAACTCCTGAGTGAACGTCTGAACCGCCTGATCACGCTGTTCGTTGGCGATATCCGCAGCGGTGTAGTCAATGTCCGAGCGGAAGAAGTTCTCAAGCTCACGATAGGCCGTGATCGAGGTGAAGGAGAGGCCAATGTCGGTCTCGTAGTCCATCTGGATCGAGCCGCCATAATTGTCGACCGTGTTCTCAGGCACGATGTTGAGGTTGGTCGTGCGGTCAAAGAAGGTGTCAAACGTCTGTGTCTGACCGCCCAGCAGATCAAGCGCGTCTGCAGTCGGTCCGCGCACAACCGTGCCAACCTGGCAGCACACTTCGTCAATGTTCGAATAGTCGGCAATCGCGCGGATGCGGAAATCCGCAGTCGGCTCAATCAGCAATTGACCACGCACCGAGTAGCGGTTGCGGTCGTTCTGATCGACGCCCAGGTTCTCGATCTCAGCCGTGCCGTCACGGTTTTGGTACGATCCGTCGATCGAGAAAGCGATATTGTCGCTGATCGGGCCGGTGATGTCGCCCTTCAGGAAGATGTTGTTGAAGTTGCCGTAGGACGCCTCAAGACTGCCGCCGAACTCGAACTGAGGTTCGCGCGTGACGATCGAGATCACACCGGCGGACGCGTTCTTGCCGAACAGGGTCGATTGCGGGCCGTTCAGAACTTCGATGCGCTGGACGTTGGGAAGATCGGACAGAGCGCCCGCTGAACGCGAACGGAACACACCGTCGATGAACACACCGACCGAAGGCTCAACCCCGAAGTTGTTATCGCCGTTACCAAAGCCGCGAATGATGAAGGTCGAGGCCGACGAGGTCTGCAGCTGGCTAACGCGCAGCGACGGGGTCACCGTCTGCAGATCGAGCACGTCGCGGATCTGGGCCTGTTCGATCACTTCGCCGCTGGTCACCGAGACCGCGATCGGCGTTTCCTGAAGCGTCTGTTCGCGCTTCGAGGCCGTCACGATGATGCGGTTGCTGTTATCCGGAGCTTCAAGCACGGGACCATCATCGGTGTCCGTGTCCTGAGCCACAGCAACGCTGGGGGCAGCAATCGCAAAGGCGGTGGCGCCTGCAAGCAGGGTGAATCGGTACGATCCGGCAAAGCCGGTTACATTTGAACGCATGGAAAAATCCTCTCCTCAATCCATCGAAGGAAGGAGAGTTTGGGGATCAAGCCATTGTATGCAGCTTTACTTGCGATCCCGACGGGCGTCCCAATACGCCCAAGCTCCCCGTTTTCGATTGGCGACGGTGATAAGCTGGTTGCAGGGGGCGGACAAGCGTCAATACTGTTACAATTGGATGTTTTTGCCTCAAAATCCCCACAATTGTTGCACCTGAGTCACAGTGTCACGATTTGCGGGCATTCAGCGCAATGTATTGGCAACATTTGCGAGGGGCAGGAGGCGCCGCAATACGCTCTCGCCTCGTCTGCTAAGCGGGCGGTCAGTCTCGTCGCCGATATTGCAAGTCTCGAAAGACCCCGTCTTCAATCTCGATGCGCAGTGTTAGCGCTTCGCGTGAGAATGACCGAATCTCACCCTGGCTTGACGCGAGGTCCTCGCTCATCTCACTTGCCAAATTCGCCATAACCCGGCGCTTTTCCGCGCTGAAAGAGGAAGCCAGCACTGGGGTAAACTTGGACTCGCTTGGGTCCCATTGAATGCTTCTCCGATCAATCGAGTAGCGCCCCTTATCGTTGTACCGGTAGCGACCATTTAAAAGCGGCGTCTCTTCAAACACCAATTCCAAGGTTCCCGAGTTTGAATACGTACCATCCGGGTAGAGCGCGTAGACGTCTTCCGCTTCCGTCATCGTGAGACCATCGAAGGAATAGACATGGGTGTCGCCGACCCATTCTCCAATGAGGCGCTCGGAAAGGCTTAGCTCGTCAGCCCTCACAAGATCATCAGTTGAACGATTTACGCCTTCGCTGGCCTCTTCGAGCCTCTCCAAAGCCGATGGTTGTTCTTCCTCCAAGTCCCCCGATCCATCCCCCCAGCCATGAACCAGAATGCCGCCACCAATTATGAGCGGTAGAAGCACCAGGCCCCGTTTCCACAGTGGCAATTCCAAAAGCCAATTGCGCGGCGTATCCGGCCGCGCATGAGCGGATTCTGCGGGAAACTCCTGCGAAATCTGAGGCTGTGGTGCGTGTTGAGCAGGCGCGGCCACAGGGTCCGCCGCGTCACTATTCGCCCCCTGCTCCGGCATTGGCGCCCCGCAATGGGGACACGCGCTCGCTGTGGTGGAAACCTTTCCCCCGCATTCGTGGCATGCGATAATCGCCATATCCAATCACCCCTCTTCTAGTTGCACCAAGGGATCGCGCCGTATTCGATTGCTCTTGGCGCGGCGGGTCACTAATGCGCCCCCAACACTGAACCTCGACAAAACATAACGTCGGTCACTCACAACGCAATTTCCAATTGAAAGCCTCTTTTTACCCATGTCCAAGGCCCCCTCCTCCCTGCGCAATGTCGCGATCATCGCGCACGTTGACCACGGCAAAACGACCCTGGTTGACCAGCTCTTCCGCCAGTCCGGAACCTTCCGCGAAAACCAGCGCGTCGAGGAACGCGCGATGGATTCCGGCGACCTGGAAAAAGAGCGCGGCATCACGATCCTTGCCAAATGCACCAGCGTCGAATGGGAAGGTGCTGATGGTGAGATGACGCGCATCAACATCGTCGATACGCCCGGCCACGCCGATTTCGGCGCCGAGGTGGAACGCATCCTGTCCATGGTCGACGGCGTCATCCTGCTGGTCGACAGCGCGGAAGGCGCCATGCCGCAGACCAAGTTCGTGACCGGCAAGGCGCTCGCGCTGGGCCTCAAACCGATCGTCGTCGTCAACAAGATCGACCGGCCCGACGGCCGCCCGCAAGAGGTGCTCGACGAAGTGTTCGACCTGTTTGCATCGCTCGATGCGACCGATGAGCAATTGGACTTCCCCTCGCTGTGGGCGAGCGGGCGCGATGGCTATGCGAGCGATGACGAAACCGCGCGCGAAGGCACGCTGGGTCCGCTGTTCGAGCTGATCGTCAACCACGTGCCGCCT
>JBCBYM010000165.1:0-5430 GCA_039815865.1 Pseudomonadota bacterium | reverse complement strand
ATTGCCGTGATTTTTCAACCACGAAGGGCGAACGATAGCGCCCAAGAATGCTGGACAACCGAAACACGACGACCACTTCGTTCACAGCACAGCGCCGCTCGATCAGTTCAAACAATCGCTCCTGCCAGCCTTCGACGTCATAGGGTGCCGAGAGGATCGGCTGATAAGTCTCGACCAAGCGATCATCAATCTCGCGAAGGATGGAATCCTTGTCCTGAAAGTGGCGGAACACCGACCGCAGCCCGACACCGGCCTTCTCAGCGACCGCAGCGGCGCTTGGATTGGGGTCTCCCGCTGCGACCAAGTCAACCATCGCTTCAAGGATCTTGCGACGGCTCGCGAGGCTGCGTTCGCGGCGCCCGTCAGAAAGCGGCGGCTCGTTCGCCATCGCTGACTTGATTGCCCTTGCCGCGCTTTGCATCAATGCCTTGTTCGAATTCACGTAACGCTCTTGGTCGATCCGCTCAGACCGTCCCCTTGTATCTAGGTCAACGCCGCCCGTCGGCGGATTTCAGCCGCGACGAGCCATAAACGGTCCTGTCCCCAAACGCACAAATCCTCTTCGCCATCAGGGCCGCTCAGACGGTAACTCGGCACGCCCCATAGCTCCAGATCCTGTGTCATCTCCATCTGATTGCGCGCGGTCTCTTCCTGCCATTCCTCGCCTCCAAGATGCGCCTGCGCCTCGTCCCAGTCGAGCCCGGCCTGCTCAACCGCCATTCGCAGGCCCTTCTTGCGGTGCAGGCCCACCCCCTCGTGAAACGCGAGGCGCAAAGCGGCCGAGAGAAGGTCAATTTCCTTGCCCTTCGTGCGCGCCCAGGGAAACAGCGAATAGATGTTGCGCACGGGCGAGCCCGTGGGAAAGATAAGCGGCGCGAAGTTGACGCCCAGATGTTCAGCCTCCCGCTTGGTGTCAAAGACGATGTAGGCTCCCTTCTTTGTCGGCACGGGCAGGCCGCGCATGAGCATGGGGAGCACCGGCTTGTGATCCAGCTGGATATTGCATTCACGCGCCATCGCGATGGTCGGATCATAGATGATCGAGGTGTAGGGCGAATTGAGCGATGGATAGAAATCCAGCGTCAAGCCGCTGGCATCAACCCCGCTCACATCAATCGGCGGGCGCGGCGCAATATAGGGAAGCGAGGGATCGTGGCACACGCCCAGATCGCGCAGCCTTTGCTCAAGGTAGAACAGGCGATCAACGCCCCAATACCACTCCCCTGCGTAATAGAACATCGCCCCGGAATAGTGGCCCAATTCGGCAAGACGCTCGGAACCCGCTTCCAGCGCTGCGGCACTTGCCGGCTTGTCGTCCTTTTCCTCCATCTGCGCCGGCGGCGTGAGCCCGTAATAGGGTGCGATCGTCTCCGCATCGCGCTCAGCCCAGGCGTAGAGCTGTGCAAGCTCGGGCTGGAACTGGCCGCCCGAGGCGCGGATGTGGTGCACTTTGATCTCGACATCGTAGCGCTGTTTGAGCGTCTCCAGCGTCTGCTGGGCAAGATGCGAATAGGGGTCATCGTATTGGTGAAAGTATTCGATTGTGTGCCCGAGCCCGGACTTGACCCGCGCGGCTTCGGCCTTGGCTCGCCGCTTGGCGCGCTGTTCGGGTTTAAGGCCTTTGCTCAACCTGCGGCTAATCAGCACGCGCAAGAGGCCGGGCGGATCGACCCGCGCGCCATTTGGATTGACATCAGGCTCTGGCTTAAGCGTCATTCATTCACCCCCAATTTATAGATTATAGCCCGCCTGATCGACCACACGGGCGCCCGCATCACAAGCGATATTCGCCGGCCGCAATCCGCTCCTGATGAGCGTCTCCCATGCGAACAAATTCGGGCGAACCGGGTTCGAGAAACCAGACAGGGTCTTCGATCTTGGCGAGATCGAAACCGTCTTTGACAAGCTCAACCTTGCGGAACTTGAAGGTACCCGTGGTCTGCGCCTGCGGCTGTACCCGGACAAAAAGTGGGACAGCGTAAGGGGGCAGATGTTCCTTACAGTGCTCAGCAAGGCCCGACATCTCGAAGCCATCGTGGACCGTAACGGCAACCATCCCGGCTCGGCCATCAGCGCCCGGAACCTCTACGCCATAGGCGTTGGCTGTCTCGATGCCGGGATATTTGGAGACCACATCGGAAACCTCGTTGGTGGCAACGTTCTCGCCTTTCCAGCGATAGGTGTCGCCGATGCGATCAACGAAGTAGACATAGCCATCCGCATCGCGCCGAACGAGGTCCCCGGTGCGAAACCACTTGTCGCCTATTTCAAAGACGTCGGTCAGGATCTTCTGCTCGGTCGCCTTCTTGTCGTGATAGCCCTTGAACGCCTCGCGCCCGCTTGTCCCGATCCGGCCAAGCGCTTCGCCCGGCTCATCGGGGTCAGCGGGCTGGCAAAAGCCGTCGGGCCCTCGAATGGGCTCTTCTTCGATCACGTCAAATTTGACGATCTTCACCCCGATGCGTTTTTCCATATAGCTGGGCAGCCGGCCGATCGAGCCGACCGTGCCGTCAAGGTTCATGAAAGAGACATTGCCCTCGGTCGAACCGTAGAATTCGCGCATTTCCCCAACCCCGAAGCGCTCCACAAACGGCCCCCAAACCTCGCCGCGAAGGCCATTGCCAAAGCCAAGCTCAAGCTTGTGATCGCGCTCTCTGGGGTGGGCCGGCGCGTTGAGGAGGTACCGGCACAGCTCGCCGATATAGACGAACTTGTTCGCCCCGTAGTCGGCAACGTCTTCCCAGAACCCGGTGACCGAAAGCTTGCGCCGCAGGATGATTGTCGCGCCGTATGTCAAAGCGCCCGCCGTTCCCATACAACCGCCGGTCATGTGGTAGAGCGGCAAGGTGTTGTAGACCCGGTCTCCGGCTTCCACTCCGCCAAGAATGTTCGCAAAGCGCGCCGTACCGCGCAGGCGCATGTGCGAAATCTTGGCCGCTTTGGGCAGACCCGTCGTCCCGGAGGTGTAGATGAAGAGCACGTTATCCGCGTTCGTGATATGCGCGCGAATGCTCTTATCGGGACGCGTCGTGGGCTGTGAGGCAAGCGCGCCAGCGAGGTCTTCGCCCGCCTCGCCATCCATGTCCCAGACCTTGAGATCATTGGAAACTGACGGCGCAACGGCCATTGCGCGCGAGGCTTGCACCCCGCTGGCGATGACCGCCTTGCTGTCGACGATGGAGATGCAGTGCGCGAGCCCTTCGCCTTCGAGGTTGGTGTTGATGAGCGCCGCCACAACGCCGACCTTGGAAAGGCCATACCAGATCGCGGGATAGTCCGGCGTGTTCTCCATGATCAAAGCGACCGCATCGCCCGGCTTCAAACCTTGCGCAAGCGCCCAATGCGCCACCGTATTGGCTCGCTCGTCAAACGCGCGATAGGTGGTGGTCTCCCCCTCGAACACAAAGGCGGCCTGATCAGGATAGGCGTCGACCGATTGCTCAAACTCGTCCGCGATGAGGACCGGGGAATCGGGTTGAAGCACTTTGAGTTTCTTCAGGACCCCGTAGACACCCTTCACATAGGTGAATTCGCGTTGCGCTTTGCGCAGAGTCTCCAGCAAATCCCATCTCCCAAACGATCCCGAATATCGCTATCCCGCCCAGCGCAACGCTTGACGGACGCGAAACTTATGGCATCGAAAGTGCCAGCAAACGCTCTGGCTGGCAACCGGTCAATGATCACGAGTATGAGGGAGAAGAGGCAGCATGAAGGACACACACAAGGAATGGCCCGGCTTGCTGGCACTCGCGTTTGCCGCATTGGTGTTCTCAACCGCAATTGCGGTACCCTTTCAGGCTCTCGCACAACCGCTCAAAGAGGATGGTGACGCGGCCCGTCCCAACATTGTGGTCATCCTCGCTGACGATGTCGGCTTGATGGATTTTGGCACCTATGGCGGAGAGGCGAATACACCCAACATTGACGCGCTGGCCGAACGCGGAGCGGTCTTCACCCACTACCGCGCGTCGCCCTTATGCTCGCCTTCGCGCGCGATGCTGCTGACCGGCATGGACAATCACCTCACCGGCGTCGCCACCATTCCTGAAGTGCTTCCGCCCGAGCAAAAGGGCAAGCCCGGCTATTCCATGGCCTTTGAGCCGGGTGTCCTGACGCTGGCCGATCACCTGCGCGCCAGCGGCTATCGGACCTTGATGAGCGGAAAATGGCACCTGGGAGAGGCCGCCGACGAATTGCCGAAAGCGCACGGCTTTGATCGCAGCTTTGCGCTGGCGGCCTCGGGCGCGGACAATTGGGAAGACCAGTCCTACATGCCCTATTACAAGGACGCGCCCTGGTGGGAGGATGGTGAGGAAACGAGCGTTCCCGACGACTTCTATTCCTCGCGCTTCATCATCGATACGATGCTGCGCTATCTCGATGAAACCGCGAAGGGCGAGGGCGCCGATAAGCCGTTCTTTGCCTACCTGCCGTTTCAGGCCGTGCACATTCCGGTTCAGGCGCCGCAGGAATTCATCGACAATTATTCCGGCGTCTATGACGCGGGCTGGGATGATCTGCGCTCTCGCCGACATTTGACCGCTCAGGAGCTGCGACTGGTACCCCAAGGCTCAGCGCTGGCGGCGCTGCCTCCGGAATACCGCGAATGGGAAGACCTGTCCGAGGACGACAAAGCGCTCTACGCAGCGCGGATGGAAGTGCACGCCGGCATGCTGGAGGCGATGGACTTTCACATCGGCCGCTTGATCGAGCGCCTCAAGCAAACCGGGCAATATGAGAATACCATCTTTGTGGTGAGCTCGGATAACGGGCCCGAACCCTCTCGCGGGGACAACAGCGCGATCATCAGCGGCTGGCACGCCATCAGCGGGTACGACATTGGCCTTGAGACGATGGGTCAGGCTGGCCATTGGGGCTTTATCGGGACCGAATGGGCCGTGGCCACGGCAACGCCGGGGGCCTGGTACAAGTTCTATTCGACCGAGGGCGGGGTTCGCGTGCCCCTGATTATTGCCGGCCCGGATCAGGACGCCGCCCTTATATCGTCTCCGGCGATGATCGCTGACATCGCTCCGACCCTGCTGGAATGGGCCAGCGTTGATCCGATCACGAAAGACGCCAAACCGATGACAGGGCGCAGCCTCATGCCGCTCCTCTCCGGCGAGGCGACAAGCGTGTACGGCGAGGACGAAGTGCGGGCCATCGAGGTGTCAGGCAATTCGGCGCTGTACAAGGGCGACTACAAGATCACCCGAAGCGTAAAGCCGACTGGCGATGGGAAATGGCGAATGTTCAATCTGGCCAGCGATCCGGGCGAGACGACCGATCTCAGCGGGAGCGAGCCTGAGCTGTTTGAGAACCTGCTGAACGAGTGGGACGCCTACACCCAGCGCGTGGGCGTGCTCGAAATGCCGGACGACTACGATTCGGGACAACAGATCATCAACAACACCGCCACAAGGCTGCTGG
>JBCBYM010000164.1:0-5451 GCA_039815865.1 Pseudomonadota bacterium | reverse complement strand
GTGGAACTGGGCGTTCCGACGTTCCTGGTTGCTTTGCTGATCGCTATCCCGCTCGTCGCTGCCCCGTTCCGCGCGCTGATCGGGCACCGCTCAGACAACCACCGCTCGGTTCTGGGTTGGCGGCGCGTGCCCTATATCTGGTTCGGAACGCTGATGCAGTTTGCCGGCCTTGCGATCATGCCGTTTGCGCTGATCCTGTTCGAGAACGAGGCCACCTTCACGCTTGCGACAACAGCGGCGGCAGGCACATTCCTTCTTACTGGCATCGGTATCCACGTGACTCAGACCGCCGGGCTTGCCTTGGCGACCGATCTTGCCCCCGAAGACAAGCGCCCGCGCGCGGTTGCGCTTCTTTATGTCATGCTCCTGGTGGGCATGATGTTCGCAGCCTTTGTCATGGGCGGGCTGCTGATCGATTTCTCGAACACACGCCTCATCCAAGTCATTCAGGGTGCCGCGTGCATCACCATGGCGCTCAACCTTGTCGCCTTGTGGAAGCAGGAAGCGCGCAACACCGCGCTGACGACTGGCGAGGAAAAGGGGCCAACTTTCTCAAGCCTGTGGAACGCGTTTGTAAGCGATGGATCAAACGCGCGTCTGCTCACCGGCATTGGTATCGGATCGGCCGGCTTTGCGATGCAGGATGCGTTGCTTGAGCCCTATGGCGGCGAAGTTCTTGGCCTAAGCGTTGGGGCGACCACGGGCTTGACCGGCGCCTGGGCGCTGGGCGCGCTGGCCGGCTTCATGCTGTCAGGCCGCTCGCTTGGCCGGGGCAACGATCCGCTGCGCATCGCCGGCGCCGGGCTCGTGACGGGGTTGGCCGCTTTCATGATGGTTATCTTTGCCGCGCCGTTTGGTTCGCCACTGATGCTGTTCCTCGGCGCTTTTGCGATCGGACTTGGACTGGGCCTGTTCTCGGTTGGCACGCTGATCGAAGCGATGAACCTCGCCAAGAGCGCCACCGCTGGTCTGGCGCTGGGCGCGTGGGGCGCCGTGCAGGCAACTTGCGCGGGCGCGGGCATCGCGCTTGGTGGAGCGCTGCGCGACACCATCGCCGCTCTCGCGATGAGCGCGGAACCAGGCACGCAAGCGCTGATCCACGACGCCACCCGCGCGACCGGATACACCTCTGTCTACATCATCGAAATCCTGCTGCTTTTTGCAGGTCTCGCCGCGATTGGTCCGCTTGTCGGACGCCATCGCAGAACCGCCACCGATTTGAAGGGAGACGCAGACCAGTCGTTCGGTCTGCGTGAGTTCCCGACATGACCGCGACCGCCCAAAGCCACGGGATAAGCCGAAGGACAGCCGCACCGATCCACCGGAGGACCTTGAAATGACAATTCCTGACACCTTCGGCATTCTCGCGATGAATGCCACTTACATCACCGGCACGTTTGATGTCGCGGAACTGGCCTTCTGGCTGTTCCTGTTCTTCTTCATCGGCCTTGTCATCTATCTCAACCGCGAAAGCCGCCGCGAAGGCTATCCGCTTGAAAACGAGCTGACCGGTGCGATCGAGAGCCAGCCCCTGCTTGCCGCTGACAAGAAGGTGTTCAAGCTGCCGCATGGCCGCGGCACTTATGTTCCCGAAGACGTCGCGCGCGATGCGGTCGACGTCCCGGCTCAGCCCGCCTTTCACGGTGGCGGCGCTCCTTACGTACCGACGGGCAATCCGATGAAGGATGGCCTTGGACCGGCCGCCTGGGCCAACCGTCAGGACTATCCCGATCTCACCTTTGATGGCCGCCCGCGCATTGTGCCGATCGGCGACGCGCACGAAATCGACATCGCGCCCGATGATCCCAACATCATCGGCTGGCCGGTCTATGACTGCAATGTCGAGCTGGCCGGTAAGGTGAGTGATGTCTGGGTCGACCAGTCCGAGCACATCCTGCGCTATCTCGAGATCGAGACCAATTCGGGCAAGAAAGTGCTGGCACCGGTCTTCGTCTCGGTGATCCAGACCAAGGGTCTGCTGCATGGCCTTGGCTGGGAAAACCCGGAACTGGTGCAGATCGATGCGATCACCAAGGATCACTTTGATGATGTGCCCGGCCTTGCCACAGCTGGCCAGATCACGCGCCTCGAGGAGGACAAGATCATGGCCTATTATGGCGGTGGCTACATGTACGCCACGCCGGACCGCGCGGAGCCGTTCCTATGATCGACAAACGGGATCATCCGGCCATCAGCGAAGCGGACGGGCCCAGCGCCAATGGCGACCCAATGGGCACCCCCGCTTTGAGCGAGCGCGTCTTGTGGAAGGGCCGGCCGTCTGTGCCGGTCCTGACCCGCACTGCGTTCCACTTTGGCAGCTTTGCCATCTATATGGCCGCGATGGTCCTGCTCGCTGTGTTCTTCGGGAACACGGACAGCGCGATCTTTCTGGTTGGCGCCGCGCTTTTCGGTGGCGTTGTGATCCAACTGATTGCCTGGCGCAGCGCGCGCAGCACCCTCTACATCCTTACCGATGTGCGGCTCATCATGCGGATCGGCATGGCGGTTGAGACGCGGATCAACATCCCATTGAAGCATATCGAAGCGGCGCATCTGAACATGCGTGGGCGTGAGCATGGCGACATCGCGCTGGAACTGGGGGGCGAGCGGCTTCTGGGATACCTCCTGAT
The DNA here is from genome assembly GCA_039815865.1 of Pseudomonadota bacterium. GTDB lineage: Bacteria > Pseudomonadota > Alphaproteobacteria > Sphingomonadales > Sphingomonadaceae > Erythrobacter. The sequence continues at coordinate 2,821 of JBCBYM010000164.1, read as the reverse complement.
GTGGCCTCATGCGCGTCCATGGCGGTTTGCGCGTCCTCAGCCCATGCTGCGCGCAGTGCCCGATGCACAGGCCGTGGCCGCGCAGCTCGCCGAAGCGTGCGCGAAGTATCACCCGTTGGAACGGAATTTGACCAATGTCCAAGAAGTGGACGTCGCAGGCGCTAAACCTGAGCTTGGAGGAGCGACCGCATGATTGTTCGCACATATGATGATGACGATTTTCGCGTCCACACTCTGCCCCTTATTGCGATGGGCGTTGTGGTCGCGATTACGCTGGCGCTCGCCATTTCGACAAGCGTCGGCGTGTTTGAGCGTCAGGCGGTGCCTGAGACCATACGCGCGGAACGCGGTGTCCTGTCCACAGACACGCGCAGCATTCACTTTCGCGATGGCGCCGACGGCAGCGTGATTGTCTCTGACGCGTCCGACGGAACCGAGCTTGCCCGCTTCCCGCAAGGCGAAGGCGGCTTCGTGCGCGCCACTGCGCGGGCCATGGTGCACAACCGCCAGCTGCACGACCTAGGCCCCGCCGTCCCGTTTGAGCTGATTGAGTGGGACAACGGTTCGATGACCTTGCGCGACACGTTGACGGGCCGCGCGGTCGAGCTCGCCTCGTTTGGGAGCAAGACCCATGAGGTCTATCAGGACATTCTCGTGAAGGGACGCAAGTGATGGAACACTCGATAGCAGCGGGATCGGCTATCAAGACAAACGCGCCGCGCACTGCGCGCGTCTTTGAAGTTGGATGCACGATCACGATTGAACAAAGCCCTGAGCATTTTCACGCCCATGTGGACCTGCCCGATGATGTGGTGATGGAGCCCGGCGACAAGGTGCGCGTGCATGGCGATCCCATCTCGATCCCTTTTGGCAGCCGCGAAGTGTTTCACCGCAAGGCCACGGTTACGAGGGCCGGCCCGGTGATGCGGGCGCTCACGCGCCTGGCCGCCTATTTCGACCTGGCTGAACTCTACGAAGTCAGCTTCAACGCCGGGAGGATCAAATGAACGCCTACAAGCCAATGACCAGCGAAGAGGCGATGGAACTCGCCACGCAGGACACAATGCTCACCCCGCGTTTCTACACCACCGATTTCGAGGCGCTTGATGCGATCGACGTCTCGCTCGTGCGCGAGGAATGGGACGCTCTCATCGAAGAGATGGTGGGCGATCCCAACAAGAAGCACTTCAAGCGTGATGAAAGCTTCGACGGCGTGATCGAAAAGCTTGATCCGGCTTTGCGCAAGGAATTCACCGATTTCATGGTCAGCTCGATGACCTCAGAGTTTTCGGGCTGTGTGCTCTACGCAGAGATCGCCAAGCGCACCAAGAACCCAGACATCAAACAGCTGTTCAAGCTGCTTGCGCGTGACGAAAGCCGCCATGCCGGTTTCATCAATGAGTGCCTGAAAGACGCCGGGATCGGCGTGGATCTGGGCTATCTTACGCGGACCAAGAAATACACTTTCTTCAAGCCCAAGTTCATCTTCTACGCGGTCTATCTGTCGGAGAAGATCGGCTATGCCCGCTACATCACGATCTTCCGCCATCTGGCGCGCAACCCGCAAAACAAGTTCCACCCGATCTTCGACTGGTTCGAGGAATGGTGCAACGATGAGTTCCGCCATGGCGAGGCGTTCGCGATGCTGATGCGCGCTGACCCCAAGTTGTTGGAGGGGCGCAACAAGCTGTGGATCCGCTTCTTCCTGCTCTCGGTCTATGCAACCATGTATGTGCGCGACCATGACCGCCCCGTCTTTCATGAGGCGCTCGGCGTCGACCCGACCGAGTACGATTATGAGGTCTTCAAGGTCTGCAACCAGATCGCCCGCCAGGTCTATCCGGTCGAGCTCGACATCGATGACCCCGCCTTCCGCCGCCGAATGGAGACGCTGCGTCTCGCCGCTGGCCGGATTGAAGATGGCAAAGCGCAAGGCGGGCTTGGCGGCCTGCTCAAGCAAGCGAGCGGAATGGCTGGTGCAGGCTGGGCCTTTGCCCGCATGTACTTCCACCGCACGAAGCCCAACACGCTTCCTGCAACGATCCGGCTCCAGCCTACATGGTAAGCTGGGATGGTCATATTGTGCCGTTCATCGTGACGGTGATGATCTGGTTTGTTGCAACCGGCCTTGTCGCCTGGGCGGACAATCGTGACAGCGCAACCTTCCCCAAGAGCTTGCTGATCGGCGGGATCGGTGGGATTGCCGGCCTGCTCGTGATCCTCGGCGCTTCGCAAAGCGTTTCGGTCTTGGGGGTCTACGCGGCCTTTGTTGGCGCGCTGATGGTGTGGGGCTGGCACGAGATCGGCTTTCTCACTGGCGCTGCGGCTGGTCCGCGGCGCGAGCCGGCCTCGCCGGGCCTGCGCGGCGTGGAGCGCTTCACTCAGGCCAGCGCCACCGTCATTCATCATGAAGTGGTGCTGGCTCTGACCGCGCTTCTCTTGATCTCGCTGTCCTGGAATCTGCCCAACCAGATCGGGGCGACCGTTTTCGTGCTGCTGTTTGGACTGAGGCTGTCAGCCAAGATCAACATGTTTGTCGGCGTGCCCAATTCGACCGCTGAAATGCTTCCACCGCATCTCGACTATCTGAAAACCTATTTTGGGCCCAACCGCATGACGTGGCTCCTGGCCGGCTCAATCGCGGTGATCTTCTGGGTCGCAATCTGGTTTGGTTCGCTCGCTTTGTCAGCGCCGCTTGGCAGCGCGGAAATGGTCGGCGCAAGCCTTCTGACGACGCTGGTGCTGCTCGGCGGGTTAGAGCATCTATTCCTGGCCCTACCATTTCGCGACGGTATGCTGTGGGGATGGGCGTTTGGCCGCC
>JBCBYM010000163.1:0-5519 GCA_039815865.1 Pseudomonadota bacterium | reverse complement strand
TGATGGCCAGCGCGGTCAGCGCTCCGGCAAGGCTGGCGATCATCAGCCCCGCCAGCGTGAAGAGCGCAAGGCCCCCGCCCGCTGCGCCGGCGCTGTCGCTGAGGGAACGCCCGGCGATCAGCGCCAGAAGCGCCATCGCCAGCCCCGCCCCCAACAGAGCGAAAGCCGGAAGGCTCCACGCGGCAATAGCGGGCGGAAGCGACGCGCCGAACCAAAAGCTTGCAACCGCGCCCAGCGCCGCTGTGGGCGCAATACCAAACAGGCCCGGATCGGCCAGAGGATTGCGCAAATAGCCCTGCATCGCCGCGCCCGCTGCGCCCAGCCCCGCGCCCACCACAATCGCCAGCGCCGCGCGCGGCAGCCGCAGTTCCATCAGGATCAGCGCTGCGTTTGGCGTGGTGGAAGTGCCCGCGAACGGATCGATCCACACCCGCCCGGCAAGCAGCGAGAGCGGCACCAGCAGCGCGAGTAAAGCGGCGAAGAGGAGGCTGGCGCGGTTCACTCCTGCGCGCCCTCAAGACTTTTTCTCAGCGCCCTTAGTTCAGCGCGCGCGTCGCCTATGCTGGGACCGGCGCAATAGAACAGGCTGGGATCGAAGGCGTGGACGCGTGTGCCCTCCAACTGCGCCAACGCCGGATGCTGCTGCCCCAGACTGTCGCCCGCCACCAACAGCAGATCGGGCGGATCGCTTAGCACCTGTTCGAGCGTCACAAAGTCCGCGTGCCCAAGCCCCAGCGCCTCGCTGTGGCTTGCGAAACCGGCCTCTTTGATGAGCTGGGCAATCAGCGTTTCCTGCCCAGCAACGATTTGTCCCGCCTGCCACAGCAGAACCGAGGGCGCAGCGGACGATCTTCTTTCGCTCGCGCGTATGGACGGGTCGCTGTCCCCCAAGACATCACGCTTCAGCCGGTTCGCTTCCGCGCTCGCGACCGGGTGGTCAACAAGGTCGCTCAAACGATCGATCTGCTCGGCGCTTTCTTCCAGCGTTGTCGGGCTGCCGAAGGTCTCAATCCGCAGCCCGGCGCGTTCGAGCGCGGCCTTGGTCGCGGGCGGCAGAAAGACACTGGCGAGCACGATGTCGGGCTGAAGCGCGACGATCTCTTCCGCCGTGCCTCCGGTGGAGACAAAACGCGCGGCCTTCTTGGGCGATAGGCTCGATCCGCCCGGCTGGTGGCTGTAGTGGGAGATTGCGAGGATCTGCTCGGCATCAGCCACCTCGACAAGGATCGCGTCAAGGCAGGGGTTGAGGCTGACAAAGGTGGCGTGCGTTGGCTGGGCGCCGGGTTCGCCGGCCGCGTCGCGGCTCATCGGCGCGCAGGCGCTAGCAAGCGCAACCATCGCCGAAGCGCCGATTATCCTGAAAAGACCCCACGTCACGCAAAGCAGCGATAGGCACCGCGCCGCAAAGGGGCAAGCGCTGGAGCAAGCGGTGGGGCAAGCGATGGAAGGGCGCAAAGGCGGGCGCGTTAACATTTTAACCGCCCTTGTTCGCTTTCGGGACGCGCGCTTTGGAACGCTCGCGACGCCGGGCCCGGCTCGCTACGCGCCAAGGCGCGCTATGACGACACGCCGCTCTTCCATCCTTGGCCGCGCTGAATTCGGCCCCCCGCCCGCGATTAATCTGAGCGCGAGTGATCAGCGCCAGGCTGCGCGCACGCCGCACCCATCCCACGCCGGGCCGAGCGCGGCGCCCGCTATGGCCAGCGCCCAAGGGCCTTCGCCCGCAGCGCAAGCCGACAGCCAAAGCGAACCGCGCCCGCGCCTATCGCTGCGCAAAAGGCTGGCCGTGCTGCTGGCGGTGATCGGCGTGCCCGCCTTGGCCGCGCCCGGCGACTTTGGCGCGATGGCCGCTGACGCGCCCGGCGAAGGATTGGGCGCTGAGGCCCGCTACGCCGCGCAAACCGCCCTGCCGTTCGAACAACCAGGCGAGAGCTTTCCGGGCTCGGCCTTCTACTACCTCGCCGATCCACCCAGCGCTCAACGCGCCGCCGCTCTGGTCGCGCTGCCGGACAGCGATCCGCTGGCGCGCGGCGGCGAAGGGGGACGCGCTCTGGGCGCTGTGATCGATGCAGGGCCCGCTGCGCGGCCCTTTATGGCGGGCCAAGGCAGCCATCTCGCCCGCGCGCAAGACTGCCTTGCGAAGGCCGTGTGGTACGAAGCGGCGAGCGAAAGCCTGGCTGGCCAGCGCGCCGTGGCGCAGGTCGTGCTCAACCGCGTCGCGCATCCCTCCTGGCCCGGCAGCGTGTGCGCGGTCGTTTTCGAAGGGTCCGAGCGGCGAACCGGGTGCCAGTTCAGCTTCACCTGCGATGGCAGCCTTGCGCGCCGCGCCGGCGGCAAAGCGTGGGAGCGGGCCCAACGCATCGCCAGCGAGGCCCTGGACGGCGCGGTCTACGCCCCCGTGGGCCACGCAACGCACTACCACACGCTCTGGGTCTCGCCCTACTGGGCCAAGAGCCTTGACCATGTCGGGACGATCGGCGCGCACCGCTTTTACCGCAACCGGGGAAGCGCGGGGCAAAAGGCTGCGTTTACTGACGCTTACACAGGGTATGAGCCAAAGGCTTTGCGCTCTGACCCAACCGCGGCGCGCAAAGCGCCGCGCCTTGCGCTGGAGCCGGTCTTGGAGGGTTCTTCGCAAGGGCAGGCTACTCAAGACCCGCCGCAAGACCCGGCGCAAGACCTGGCGCAAAACGCCTCTCAACCCGACGTGGCCGGGAAAGCCAACGAGGCCGAGGGCCTTGCCGATCCCACCCTTGGTGCAGCCGGTCAGGCGCGCGAGGAATTTGCCCGCGCCGGACAGTGGAAGGTTGACCCGGCCACGCTGAACTTCACCGACACGGCGCCGGAGCCCGCGCCCGAACGGTAAGCGGCCCATCCCGTCCATCGCGCCCAAGCGCTTGAGCGCGCTGGTTAATCGGCTTTCAACCTTGTCCGAACACCAAGCCTTAGCGCGGTGTGTCTAGAGTTCCCACTCAGCCAATTTGCCGCTGCCGTCGGCCCGATTGCGCACCGCCCAAGCCGCTTTGCCAAGGCAGCCGCTTGGCTGTGATCGGGACGCTCAAGCAACCAGGAAAACGCTTCGATGACCATCCATTTCGCCGCAGCCAAGACAGGCCCTAGCGCCGCTGGCCGCGGACCTGTCCAAGCGCCGCGGGCGCGCGCGCTCGCCCGCCGGGGGATGGAGCAGGTGGCCAATGACAACGGTCTTTCAAGCGAAGCGCAAACGCGCAAGGACGCGGTGCTGCGCGCCGCGTTGCGCCACTTTGCCGAGCACGGCCTTGGCGCCGCGCGCTCGGCGCGTGTTCAGGCCGAAGCGGCGTTCTTTGCTGGCGACCGATCCGCTTATGGTTGGTGGCTTGACGTCACCCGCACGCTTGACCGGCGTTTGGCGGCCGAGGCCGCGCGCCTGTCCGAGAGCCCAGCGCGTCCAGCGGCGGAATAAATACTGGGCGCTGCCACCGGCGCTCCCATGGCTGAACGCCGTCCTCAGCTCTGTCAATTGCGGCGCCTCTTACGATAGTCTGACACGCCGGATCCGGGCAAACCCGCTGGTTACAACGGTAATTTTTGCGTTAACCTGGGCTTGACCTCTGGCCACTATGGCCGGTGGGCTATGGAGACCAAGAAGCTTCTCTCCAAAATGGGGCTGCGCGTGTCGCGGCGCAAGCGGAGCGATCAGCATTCCGCGCGCGTTCGGCGTGTCCTTGTGCACACGCTCTACACCCAGCCCGCCAGTTTGGCTCTGGGCGCGTTGGCCGGGGTAACGGCCACCGGCGTTTCGGCCTGGGTCTCAGGGGTTGTCCACCTGTGGATCGGTTTTGCGCTCCTTACCTTTGTTGCGATCGTGCGTGTGGGGCTGGCCTCGCACCTGTCGCCAAACGCGGAGCGCGAGAGCATCGATCGGCTTGAGCTCATCTACGAGATCGGCGCCTTCACTTACGCGCTTATCCTCGGGATGATCGCCGCGGCCACGATTTGGTACGAGACCGGAGCCGAGGTGCGCTACATGATGGTGGCGAACGCGCTGTGCTATGGCGTGGGGGTCTCGGCGCGCAACGCCGGGCGCCCGACCATTGCGATGGGGCAATTGGTGCTTGTCTGCTTGCCCATCGTCGTGGTGGCCATCGCGATCGGCACGCTGGCTTCGCTCACCCTGCTGCTTACGATCGCTTTCCTGATCCCGGCCATGGCCTCGATCGCGCTCAACATCTTCAAGGTTCTGCGCGAGTCGATCTCAGCGGCGGAGACCAGTTCGCAGCTGGCCGACAAGATGCAGGCCCTGGCGCGCACCGACGTGGTGACCGGCCTTGCCAACCGCGCCGGGCTCAACCACGCCATGGTCGAGACCATGATGGCGCGCGAGCCGGGCAGCGAGTTTGCGCTGATCTGGATTGATCTTGATCGCTTCAAGGAAGTGAACGATCTGCTGGGCCACCCTGTGGGAGACCGGGTGCTGGTCGAGGTCGGGCGGCGATTGCAGGATGTGTGCCCGGATGGGGCCACGGTCTCGCGCTTTGGCGGCGATGAGTTCATCATCTTCTGCCCCGTGAGCTCGCGTAAGGACGCCGAGCGCATCTCGAGCGAAGTCCACGCCGAGATTATGCGCCCGGTGCGGGTGGAGGCGGATCGGTTGGAGGTGCGCGCCTCGCTTGGCGTGGCGCTGCTGCCTGATGATGGCGAGGACGCCGACACGCTGATGCAGCGCGCCGACCTTGCGCTGTACCACGCCAAGGTTGGCGGGCGGGCGCAGACCTGCTTCTTCAACTCATCAATGACGCGCGATCTCATCCGCCGGCGCGAGATCGAGGATGAACTGCGGATGGCCCTCCAGCGCGACGAGCTTTCGATCTTCTTCCAGCCGATTGTCGACCTGGATACGGGCAAGATCCGGACCTTTGAGGCGCTTGTGCGCTGGTTCCACCCGGAAAAGGGCGAATTGCGGCCCGATGAGTTTATCCCGGTCGCCGAGGAAACCGGCGTCATCGTTACGCTGGGCAACTGGATCACCGCGCAAGCCGCGCGCATTGCGGCGCAATGGCCCGAGGATGTCACTCTCGCGGTCAACCTCTCGCCCTTGCAAATTCGAGCGCCGGGCGCGGCGCTGGGGATCAAGAACGCGCTGCGCGAAGCGGGCCTCGACCCGCACCGGCTTGAGCTGGAAGTGACCGAGAGCCTGTTTATCGACGACAACCACGCCACCGCCGATTTCATCGAAGAGCTGTCCCAAATGGGCGTGCGCTTTGCGCTCGATGACTTTGGCACCGGCTATTCTTCGCTCGGCTATATCAACACCTTCCCCTTCAAGAAGATCAAGGTGGATCGCAGCTTCGTCTCAGGCGCGCAGGTGGGCCGTAAGAGCGAGGCGATCATCCGCGCCGTCGCCGAGATGGGCGCGCGGCTGGAAATGGAGATTGTCGCCGAGGGGCTTGAGACGATCGAGCAGGTTCAGGCGGTGCGCGAGGCGGGCTGTTCGCTGGGCCAGGGCTTTTACTTCAGCCGCGCCGTGCCCGATTACCTTG
>JBCBYM010000162.1:0-5563 GCA_039815865.1 Pseudomonadota bacterium | reverse complement strand
ACACAGGTTACACAGTCTAAGAACCAAAACACACCGGTGGAACCAAGCATTTCAACCGCGCCAAAGGCCCGTCTCCACCCGCTGAAGAGCAAACCGTGGGTCGGTAACCAGGTCAGACACGATTCCATGGGGCATGATGCGCAAAGGTGTAGCGGATTTGCGGCATGTAGGAAAATGGGAACCGCAGCCGCAAACACTCTCGCTGCATCCGGATCCAGCTCATGGGACTGTGGACGCCAGTTACCGGATGCCGCGATGCTTGTTGAATGTTTGCTGACAACGCTATTCACTGTCCGAAAGGCGGAGGCGGCTATGGGAGTAGCTGCTAGGGGACGAACGCGAGGGGTGTGTTCGGCCAACGAATAAGGGGGTTCTTGCCATGCTTTGGAAACGGATAGCCTTGGGCATTGCAGCGACGGGGATAACCTGCGCGAGCGTCTATGGTGCAGACCAATACTTCAACAATGGACAGCTGATCGGCGGGGCAGGGCAGGGGCAAAGCCAACCCATAAAAATCGCCGAAAGCCCTGAAATCGATCCCGCTCTTCTCGAAACCGATTGCGGGCTGACCAACGGTCCGCTGGCTGCCTCGTCTCAGCAGGCCCCCGGCGCGCTTAGCGCCAACGCCACGCGCGCCCGCGTCGTGGCGGGCCGGATGATCGACCGCAGCGAGGAACCGGCCAAGATGATTGAGGCAGGAGACTGCCGCTATCGCCTTGATGGTGTCTGGGTAGAGGACCGCCGCCTCGCCTTTGATACCAGCGCCAACTCCGATGTCGCGCGCGCCTTTGGCGATATCAATGGCGGGCAGGCCGATCCCAGCCTTGCGCATGGCACCTACGTCAAGCGGCGCATCATCCTGATCGATGCGGCCGATGATGGCTCAAGCTTCACGATTTCGGACGCCTTTGGCGAGGCAGAGCCAATCAAAGCCATTGCCGCTGATGATGTGCCGATGGAGAACGTCTTCACCCCGGGCGGGTCCCTCAAGGTGTACAATATCGCCGATGCGCCGCCTGAGCAGGACGATGAAATCATGGTCGACGTGACCAGCGACGGCGAGGTTCGGGTGCGCATCGACGGGGTGAATTACTACCGTCCCGCGCCCAATCCGGCTGAGCGAGGCGCAGACCTTGCCGCGGTTGATCCGTTCATGATCCACTTCAATCTCGACAATCTCGCAGCCAGTCGGCGCGGATACGATGTCGTCACGCAGGATCCTATCCAGCTCAACATCAACGATCGCGGCGAAGTCTTTGAGGCGGCTGACCCGCTGCAATATGCAGTCGTTGAAAAGCGCACTGTGCCCCTTGGCCTCAAACTTGTCCCCGAAGGCGCTTCGGGTTCGATTGTCTCATCGACACTGATCCGTACCGAGCGCGAGTTTCAGTCGACCATTGCCTGGAATGTTGGCGCCAATGTTGGCACAGGCCTCAATCCTACGACCGGCGAACCGGCCAACTCGGTCGGCGTGAACTACGCACAGTCCAACACCGATGGCATGCGCAACGGATCGGCCAATGCCATTACGATGGGCGCCGCCCGGCACAAACTCTACGCCCTGGTTCTGGATGAGCCCTTTGCCCGGCTCTCGCGCGAGTTTGAGCGGGCGGTGGACGATGCGCGTCGCTACGGCCGCTATGCCGAGCTGATCGAGAAGTTCGGAACCCACTACCCTTATGCGATGACCTACGGGTCCGCCTTCCGGATGCGCGCGGAGTTCGAGGAGGAAACCGTGGCGCGCTGGTTGGGGCAATCGCAAGACCTGAGCGTCAACGCCAAGGCCACAATCAAGGCGGTTCAGATCAATGGCAGCGGGGGCATCTCAAGCGAGGAGAAGGCGAGCGATTCCTATCTCTCGCAGTCCACGCGCGAGGTGTTCCGGGCCGTGGGTGGGACGGGGTCTTATTCGCCCGAGGGCAACGCCACGGGCATTCCCTATCCGATCCTGGCTGATCTGCGCCCGCTTCACGAGCTCCTTAATCCGCTCAACTTCCCGGGCCAGCCCGAAGTGTATGGCGAAGTGCGCGAGCGGCTGCGCGATGAAATTTCCAATTATCTCGCCCGCAATTCGCGCAGCCTGAGCGATCGCATTCCCGAAACCCAGGTCGAATACAAGGTTCAGCCCTTTGCGCTGCGCTGCGATCAGATGCCAAAAAAGACAAAAAAGCTTTCAAAGCAGATTGATCTGGTTGGAAGCTTTGGCTTCAAATCGCGCGGTGGCGGCAGTGTCGAGACCATTAAGGGCGGCGGCAACCCAGTCGGCGATTTGCGCGGCGTGCGGCTTAAGTGCACAGGCGGCGACCGGGGGACCTACAACTTCCCGTCCAACTGGGGCTTCCTCATCAAAGGCAGACGCAGCCGCTTGCCAAACACCAAGTTTTCCTATGACGTTGATTTCGATTTCCGGTGGGTCACTCCGATCCCCAAGAAGCGCGATCTGACCGGCGACAAGAACAATTTCGGGGAGTTCACTGTCCCGACACAATATCTCAAGCCCGGCGAAACCAAGGACATTACGGTGACCATCGCTTCAAGAACGAACGAACGGCCCAAAGTTGTGCTGATTTCGCGCGTCACCCGCGTGAAGTAAAAGGGGGGGACTAAACATGCTATCTTTTCGCAAGGGCCTGACAGGCGGGGCGCTCGCGCTCGCTCTGGCGGCATGCAGCGGCAGTCCGGACGAGCCGGTGATCACTGAGAACGGCTACGCTATTGATATCTTGCGACTGGATGGCACGGACAGCCTTGTCTTTGATCCCGACGAGGCCATCGCTCCGGCGGACCAGGCGACAATCGAGTTCTGGGTGCAGGTGGGTTGGTCCGAAGATCCGGGCTTTGATCCGGTCGTTCTGGCCAATTCGGGGCCAGAGGGTTCGGCCTATGTCGTCGCGATCGAACGCGAAGGGGATGGGCTCATCCTCGCCTCCGGTGAGCAGATCGATATCGCGCCTTTCGACTTCAGCGATGGGGAACTGCACCACGTTGCATTGGTAGACTATGGTCAGACCACCTTGCTGCGCATCGACCAGACAGCGATTGCCGAGCTGGATGTCGATCTAGTCGCCTATCCTTCGCAGGGCCTCTATTTCGGAACCGAGCGCGGCGAGGAGGATGGCTTTCGAGGCGTGATCGGCGGCTTCCGGCTGTGGGATGTCGCTGTCGATGCGGGCAGTCTTGCCGCTTATGCAAAAGCCAATGTGCTTGATGAGGGCAATCCGCATCCTGATCTGGATTCGCTGGCCGTGATCAGTGACTTTGCCGGGGAGCGCGTCATTTATATCGAGCAGTAAACAATCGCAGGGCAAACAGATGAAGAAAAGGGCTCCGCTCCAAGTCTGAGCGGAGCCCTTTTTTGTGTCGGGGAGAGTTTGGCCGAGCTTACGCCTGCGGGCGTTCGACGTATTTTCCATTTTCAAACGCCAGGCGGTCGAGCTTGACGCTCGCTCGCTCGCCACGGCGAAGCTTTGCAATGATCCCGCTGAAGAAATTTCTGACGGCCGTTACGGTGCGGGCGAAGATACCCGGCCGTGCCGTCGTCGGAGCGTTGCGAGCCGTCTGGCCGCGTCCAAGATTGCGGCTCACCCAACCCTTGAAGCGCTGAAAGCGGGTCTGGCGGTGCGCTGCGTGCTCGCGAGCGGCCCGGGCGTTGATCACGTCAGCGGCGGTGCGCTGGCGGACCGCTTTACGCTTGGTGACCTTCTTGGAGTACTTGCTGCGCGAGGCCTTCGGTTTGGACTTGGAGGCGCTGCTCGCGCTTGTTGTTGGCTTGCCCTTGGCCAGTACCGGAGCCTGCGGCGCCATGATCACGCCTGCGGCAACCGCGATAGCGGCGATACGGATCAATCCTGCTTTGCCCTTCATTTCCCTGTTTCTCCTTCCCGACGACGGCCCTGATGTGCCCCCCTGCAGTCGGTGAAGCAAGATATGGGGCTGGCTGCCTGTACGAAGTCTTTATCACAGGTCACCTGACGTTCATCCAAATCGAGTGGAGTATGAACGTTCCGATACAAGGACTACGCATCGCACCCTAGCTGTCCTTTCACGCCAGTTTCGAACCCTTGGGCGTAGGGGCAATTCGCGCGGTTAGGCCCCTGGCCGCGCTCAGAGGAGCTCGTGGATAACCGGTTATGTGGCTGACAGCGCGGGGACAAACAAACGAGGCGCACACACCGCCTTTCGTGCGAAGGCTCGTGCAAGACGCGCGTGCCAGCACGTTACCGATCATGGCCGCGGCGCTTATCCCGGTCATGGCAATGATCGGCGGAGGAATTGATTTCGGACGCGCCTACCTCGCGCAATCCAAGCTTCAAGGCGCGGTGGATTCAGCGGCGCTTGCGGCAATCCGCGCCAAGCAAAAGCCCAACACTTCGAACGCCACGGCCAAACAAGTCGCTGAGGACTATATCGGCGCCAACTTTCCCGATGGATATCTGGGTTCAACGCTGGCCGAGGAGAAAATCGAGATCTTCGACCAGAACGAAGTCGTTTCCACGAAGATAACCGCGTCAGGCACCGTGCGCACCACGCTTTTGCGGGTCGTTGGCCTTTCTTCGCTGCCCTTCTCGGTCGAGGCCGAAGCGCGCGTGTCCGAGCGGTTGCCGAACGCAGTTGAGGCATTGCTGATCCTCGACAACACCGGGTCTATGCAGTCCGGTACGCGACTGGCGGATTCAAAGACGGCTTCAAAGAGCTTTGTTTCAGCGCTCTATCTCGGGGAGGAAACCCGCGAGGATATCGCTATCGGCTTCTTGCCTTACAACACGGTCGTCAATGTGGGCCGTCTTGTCGAAAAGCACGATCCTTCGATGATCAAGAGCTATCCCGGCTTCACAGACGTCCCAGGAGATCAGCCGACTGGATGGAAGGGGTGCGTGTTTTCGCTGCCTACCGTGCAGAACATAAGCTCGGACCCGCAAACGGTTGAGTGGGGGGCCTACGACATCACCGACAATATGCCGGGCGAATTTGGCATTCCTCCGCTTGAGCCTTTCGTGTTTCCTCCGATTGAGATTCGCGCGTGGAGCACGGTCAACAATCGTTACACAGTCGATCCTTCGCAGCAGGCCTTGTTTGGTGTGCCGGTCGTCAAGGATGCTCTTGTGGCGCGGCATGGCAACGACATTTGCATGGACCCTGACACAACGGCTGACGTGACATGCGATCAGAGCGGCTCAATCGTCTCGATTGACCGCCTACCTGACGCTTCGTCCTTCATGACGCCCAAGCCCTATAGCCACAAATCCGGGTTTGGACGTAAAGCGAGCCCCTTCAATCTGTGGGGGCCATCGCCCAATTTCTCATGCCCCGCGGAAGCCTTGCCGATCGCTTACGACCAGACGCGAAGTGAGCTGAACCAGTATGTCGATAATGAGTTTGGCGCCCTCCAACCCGGTATGGGCACCTTCCACAATATCGCGATGACCTGGGGGTATCGGCTCATCTCACGCGATGATGTGTTCCCCCGTAACACGCCAAGCGACAAGCCGGTCAAGAAGGTCGTGATCTTCATGACGGACGGCAACTTTGCCGTGCGTGACCGTGGCCGCAGCACACCCAGCGG
>JBCBYM010000161.1:0-5646 GCA_039815865.1 Pseudomonadota bacterium | reverse complement strand
CTCACCCAGCATGGCGTTGAGGAAGGTGGTTTTACCCGTGCTGGTGCCGCCGGAGATAAGGATCGTCTTGCGGTGGCGGATGGCTTCGCGGAGAAAGGCAATCGGCTGAAACTGCGGATCGGGCATCTCGATCTGCGCCTCGCCCGCCAGCGGTCCGGAATCGTAGGCGTCGAGGGGCAGGTTCAGGCTGCGATGGCGGCGGATGGCCATGATCCAGTGCTTGCGGCTCGCCGGCGGTCCGCAAAACTGGATACGCGCGCCATCGGGCAAGGTCGCGCCAAGCAGTGGGTGCTCACGGTTGATACCCTGGTGGCTCACCCGCGCGACCTGTTCGGCCAAGCGCTGGACCAGCCGATCATCGATCTCGGGCGTCACGATCCGACGAATCCCGCCACCCGTTGATGCGTCCTCAACCCAAACCTCGCCGGGACGATTGACCATCACCTCGGTCACTGTGTCGCGTTCGAGCCAGCGCTTGAACGGGGCCAGATACGCATCGAGATAGACGCTGCGCTCCGCCATCAGCTCAAGGCTGCTGGGCTCTTGCGCCTTGCCCTCGTCGCCCGGCGTTTCGCCGGAGGACGGGGTCAAAGGATGGATATCAGCGCTCATCGATTAGAACTCTCGGGCTCGCGCCTGTCAGTTCTCGACCGTGCTGAAATCGAGATTGCGCGCGATAAAGACTCGCACCGGCTCGCCCATCTTCACGCGGATCGTGGGGCTGATATCGGCATCGGGAATTGCCGTTTGCGCGCCGCCGAGCAGCACAGTCGACCCACCCGAGAGCGAGGCGCCCAGACCGCCAATGACCGAAAGCAGCATGGCCGACCCAAAGCGCTTGAAGAAGTGGCTGTTGACCTTGCCCTCAAGACCGGTCGTGCCGTCAAACGCGACTGCGGGCGAACCAATGCGCACAACCACGCCTTCGGGTGTGATCACCTCTTCCCAGATGACGTAGGCGCGTTTCTGGCCTTGCTGGACGCCTGACTGGTACTGGCCGATCAAGCGCGAGGAGCGCGGGATGAGAACCTTGGTCCCGTCAAAGCTGCGCACATCCTGGCTGACAACTGCGCGGACATAGCCCGGCACGTCAGTGTTGATCGCGGTTTCGAGCACCGCCGGGATCAGTGTCCCCTTGGTGACCGTGGTTGAAGGGTTGGTTAGTTGGGTTGCTTGCGCTGGACCGCCGCCGACACCGCCAACCGAGGCCGCGAACTGGGCAGCCGATCCCGAAACGCCCGGGCCCCTTGCATCGCCAGCGGCCGCCGTGCCAGCGGCCGGAGGCGCCGCTACCGCGCGGCCGGCTGCGACGCTGGCGTCATAAACCATGGTGGGGCTGGCATAAGGATTGGCTGCATTGCCGGGCTGGCTATCGGGCGAGCGGGCCAGGACGGGCGCGGGCGCCGGATCCGGGCGGCGCGGTGCCGGAGCGGGTGTGACCGGTGTTACAGGAGCGGGCGCGGGCACCGCTGCTTGCGGCGGCGCGACATCGGGATTGCCAATCGGCTGCGCGTCTTCGACCTGCGCGGCGTTCATGCTCCACAAGGTCACCGCGCCAAGGCCGAATACGATCGCAACACCGGCCGCCAGCCCCAGGCCATCGCCTGTCGACTTGCGATCGGTAACCGCAGGAAACGCGCTACGGCTTGCCAGATCGATGACCTCAGCGCTTTCGCCTTCGCGCGGATCAAGGGCACCCGAGGTACCGTTATCGCCCTTTTTGGGCGGGAGACGCATAGCCAGACGCATTAGTTCACCTCCAATTGATCAATCATCGCCGCGCAATAGCGCATCTTCGTTGCAATTGTGCTCACCCGCGCGCAGCCTCACCGTGATGCCTGACGCGGATTAACAAGATTCGGCCCCGTATTGGTCAGTGTAGCGGTTTCTCCGCCCGAGCGCAGGATAATCTGAGTGGGCACTTCGTCGAGCACCAAAGTGTCCCCGCGCACGGTAAAATTGACGGGTCCTTCATCGCCATCCTCATTCGTCTTGAGGATCGCCGGGATCGCGGTGCCCGCCGGCCATGTCAGGAACAGCGCTTCGCCATCATCATAGGCGCGCGCGGGCAACAGCTCGTTCTTGCCAGCGCCCGCCCACTCAAAATTGAGCGTGGCCGGATCAGCGACCGCGTATGGGTCATTGGCCGCCTGAAGCTCGGTCGCGTTTGCCTTCTCGATCTTGGCCGCTTCCAGAGCGGCAAGGCGCGCCTCTTCCTTGGCGCGCTCAAGCTCCGGGTGGCGGAACTGCAGCACGTAGAGCGGCGAATTCTTGTTCGAGGCGATGAGGTCAAACAGATAGGTCCGCTTGCTTGTCACCACGGTGAGATTGGTCTCAGCGCTCGGCGCAAGGGGTTTGACGAAGAGGATCGACTGCGCCTTGTTGGGCTGGACCTGCCAAGCTTTGCTGTCGCCAATCGCCACGTTTTCAATCCGCTCATCCTCGGCGAATTTGACTGTGGTTTGCACCTTCACCCGGCCGCGAATAGTGAACACCGACGCGTCGTCATAGACCAGCGTTTGAATGCGCGCATCGGGTGCGGGCTGTTCCACTGCCTCTTCCACGATCACACCCGCTTCATCCGTCTCTTGAGCGGCAAGCGGCGCTGCGATCAGGGCAGCGGTGGCGAGGAGCAGCGGATGGGCTGCACGGTTCATTTCAACGTCTCCATACTGGGCCCCTTGGAGGGGTTTGCGCCACGCGGCGACGCGCTCTTGAAGCGATTGCCGATGCCGCGAGTGCGCGAGGCGCCCGGATTAAGCGGTTGCGCCTGACTGCCTTGTGAAGACGAGGCGTAGACTTTCGTCTCGCGCGTGGTGCTCGTCGCCGGGCCGGTGTCATTGGCTGCCACGGCGGCGGGGGCAATTTCTGCGCGGCGTTGGCCAGCAGCGGCAGCGGCAGGGGGAGCGACCTGCGCGGCGCGCGCGTTGGCGGGCGCCGCGCTCATCATCGGTGCGGCCATGGCTGTTTGCGCGTTGTACTCGGTGTCCTTGGTGCCCTCGACAAAGCCAAAGACCTGCCAGCGCGACACCATCAACGAGGACACGATCAGAGCCATCAGCATCAGCATGCAGTGCACAAAACCAACGACGAAAAAGGCCATTGCCGCTTGCTGGTTGATCTGCTGAGCCGGGCCGGAGCTCTCCACCAGAGTGGCCAGGATCGGCACCGCCATCTCCAGCATGATCGAGCCGCCCACCACCGCGAACAAAGGCGCAAGGCTGAGCATCACCATGCCCTTGAGCCAGCCCACAAATAGCCCGCGCGTCTGATTGAACAGCGCCATCACGACAAAGATCGGACCCACGGCCAGGAGGAGCGCCAAGCCAATACGCGCGGTGACGAGCAGGCCCACGGTGCCCAGCAAGAGCAGCATAGCGCCCAGCCACATCATGCCCGGCGGCGAAAACACGTTGATGTCGGTTTGCCCGGTTGAGGCTTCCTGCACAGCGATGAACACCACATCGAGTTTTTGTGCGAAAGTGGCGGTGGCCGAACCCTCGCTGTTGGTCAGAACGCCCGCGAGCCAGTCTGGGGTTTCGACAAAGATGTTGTAAAAGATCGCCGAGAACGCCGCGAAGCTCGTCGCGAAGGTGACAACCAAACCCACCGTCATGATCCGCGGCACCAGCGCGCGCACCGAAAGGTTTGAGCGGCCCAGCATCAGGCTGATGCCCAGAAACGCAACGTAGAAGGTGAGCAGGATGATCAGCACCGGGGCCATTTCGCCTTCGGAGCCGAACAGGCGGCCAAAGGCCTGCTCGCTCACCTGGCTAGCGATGCAATCCACCGCGGTCAGCGCCGCCGAGACGCCCGAGCCCACCTCTTGGGCGGCGATATCGCAGCTCGTCGCCATTATTCCGCCGCCTGCCAGACGGGGTGTCCGTCTTCATCCACGGCGCCATTTGCGCCATCGGGCCAAACCTTGTTGGTCAGCGCGGGATACCACTGGCTGGGATCATCGCCGACCGCTTCGCGCAGAAGATCAAGCCGGCGCACCGACGCCTCACGCCCGGACAGGATGGTGAGAACCTCAGGCGCGCCCGACAGATCGAGCCGCACGACCACGCTCGCATCAGGCTGACGCACGAGGAAGCAGCGCGAATGCGCGGGCAGCGTCCGAATCAGCGCAAGCTCATGATCGGTCAGGCCAAATCCATCGCAATAGTCCTCTGGACGCGCGCGCGAATTGGGCATGAAGACCA
Organism: Pseudomonadota bacterium; assembly: GCA_039815865.1. GTDB lineage: Bacteria > Pseudomonadota > Alphaproteobacteria > Sphingomonadales > Sphingomonadaceae > Erythrobacter. The sequence continues at coordinate 1,441 of JBCBYM010000161.1, read as the reverse complement.
TGGTCGCGGTCTGCTCCACCAGAGCGGTCGAGATGCGGCTTTCGAGCGCATCGCGCGCCGACTGTGTCGCAAAGCCCACGAGCGCGTTGCGCTTGCGCAAGGTCTTGAGCCAGTCGCGAATGCGCGCGGCGAAGATCTCGTCATCAAGCGCCTTCCAGCCCTCATCGATCAGGATCATGGTCGGCTTGCCGTCCAGCCGCTCATCAATGCGGTGGAACAGATACATCATGGTCGGCGTGCGCAGGCGCGGGTTTTCCAGCAGCTGTGTCATGTCAAAGCCCAGCACGCGCGCATCGAGATCAAGCTGGTCGACTTCGTTGTCGAACAACCAGGCGTGTTCCCCGCCCTCACCGCTCGGGTTGCCGATCCATGCGCCAAGGCGATCGGCGAGGTCGCCGGGCTCCGGACGCCGCGTGCCGGCAAGCAATTCCTTGAAGTGCCGCAAGCGCCTGAGGGTGGGATCGTTTTCATAGGTCGCGTCGACGGCGGCGCTGATGCAAGCGTATTCCTCGGGGCCCTCAGCTTCGAGCAGCACGCCAAACCAGTCACGCAAGAACGCCTTGTTGGCCGGCGTATCGGGCAAGGACAGCGGGTTGAACCCGGTTGGCTCGCCCGGATTGATTCGGTCATAGCGCCCGCCAATGCCGCGAATGAACAGCTCGGCGCCGCGATCCTTGTCGAACAGGATGGTGCGCGGTGAGTACTTCTGCGCCTGCGCGGCGAGGAAGTTCATCACCACCGTTTTACCCGAACCCGACGGGCCGATGACCGAGAAATTGCCAAGGTCGCCGTGGTGGAAGTTGAAGAAGAAGGGCGTGGCGCTGGTGGTCTCCAGCAAGGTGACCGCATCGCCCCAATGGTTGCCGCCAGCGCTGCCCAGAGCAAAGCCGTGGAAGCTTCCAAAGCCTGCCATATTGGCCGAGGAGATGAGCGCACGGCGCACGATGTAATCCTCATTGCCCGGGAATTGCGCCCAGAAGGCCGGCTCCAGGTTCGTGTCTTCGCGCACCGCAATCGCGCCCGTATCCGCCAGCGCCGCGGTGCACGCCGCGGCCGCATCGTCGAGCCGGTCGAGCGAACGCTCCCGCACGAGCACCGTCAGGTGGTGATCACCAAAGCCCACGCCGCCATTACCAAGCGCATCGCGCGCGGCCATCATGTCGGCCCGTTCCGCCGCCGCCTCTTCGTCCACCGAGCGCGAGCGGCGCAGCGCCAGATCAATCCGCTCACGCGCGGTGGTCCGCTCATTGGGCGCGTAGCTTTCGGTGACGATCATCTCGTAAGGCAAGCGCAGCAGCCCATCGAGCAAACCCGGCGAGGTTGCCTCGGGATAATCCTTGAGGCCGAGGATCGCGGAGAAATCGGGGCTGCCCGAACCCTTAAGCTCCATCGCATCCAGGCCAAAGCTGGCGCGGCGATAGGGCAGCATATGACCGATATC
>JBCBYM010000160.1:0-5649 GCA_039815865.1 Pseudomonadota bacterium | reverse complement strand
GGCCGACTTGGTATCTCCGCTTTTGATCGTCCAAGTGGCTTGTCGAAAGTCTAGATCAGCCCATTTCATTGAGGCGACTTCGGTCCGGCGCTGACCGCAAAGGATCATCATCTTGATGAAGCCACCAAATGGATATCCAAGTAGCGCAGCCGCTTGATACACCCTCGTTAGCTCGGACATGCTTAGAAATCGATCACGGGGTGTATCCTGACTTGGATTTGGGATCCCTTCGGCAGGAGAAGCCTCGATCCAGTCACGCGAAAGTGCGTAACGAAATAGTGTTCGAACAATGGCTAGAGCTCTGCCTGGGGCGACAGAACCATCGATGCCATCGATAAGCTCCAGCACGTCCCGCCTACGAATTTCAGAGATGTTTCGGTCGCCCCAATGTGGAAGGACGTAAATTTCAATGCGACGTTGTTGGTTGCGCCAGCTCTTGTTCTTGACCTTAGCTACATTCTCAACCCAATGCGTCGCAAGCTCGCCAAAAGTTCGGCTCTCTCGCAGCTGACCGTTTCTCGCCAAATCAATTAAGAAGTCTCTCGCGATATCCCGTGCATCGGCGAGCTTAATTATGGGATAAGCTCCCAGGGTCTTATTGATTTGGCGCTTCCCTATCCGAGTTCGCACAATCCAGGACTTGCGTCCGCCAGCGCCAACCCGAAGCCTCAGCCCTCGGACCAAATCGTCCAGATGCTCTTCCTGTCCAGTCGAAGGCGGTTGGATTGAAGAGACGCGGGAGTCGGTTAATCGAGGCATCTGTTACCTTTGAGCTACCTAGGTAGCATTTAGGTAACAGGTAACGTGATTTTATGCAATCAAGTGTTCCGTATGTTCACTTACGACATAATAAATACAACCACATAGGCCTTATGTTCAGATTTCAGCCGACCTTGCCAAGGTTGGGGTCGGGCGTTCGAATCGCCTCGCCCGCTCCATTGCTTCCCGATTTGACCCGTTTCAGCGCGGATCGTCGCGCCTCCGCGCGCCTGACACTCCGGCGTGTCAAATTTGCCGCACTTGGTGCCTTTCGTCGACCAATTCGCGGCATTTGCAGGAATTTGGCCTCGATCCGGTTGCGCTTTGCAACGATCTCGGTACTCGCGTGATATATTATCACATCCCATCACGTGAAAATTGCTGCTAAAACGGGAAGCCCAATGATCAACACACCCTCGCGCCTCGCGCTTGCCACCACGCTTGTCTTTGCTTTCAACGCTCAGGCGGCCTTTGCCAACACCGAGGCCGAAGCCGAAGGCGGCAGCAGCCAGCCTCTCACCAAGATCGAAGCGGAGCGCGACAAGGCGCTGGGCAAGGACGAAGACGAGATCATCGTCAGCGCGCAAGGCGTGGAAGAGCTGGACTTTATCGCCGGTCAGACGGTGCTCGATGCTGAAGACATTCAACGCAACCTCAACGGCCAGATCGGCGAGATCCTCACCAAGGTTCCCGGCGTCTCCGCCACCAGCTTTACGCCTGGCGCCTCGCGCCCGATCCTGCGCGGTCTTGACGGCGAGCGTGTGCGGGTTCTCATCGACGGGCTGGGCACCGCGGATGTCGGCAACACCTCGGCCGACCACGCGACCACGATTGAGCCGCTGGTGACCGAACGCATCGAAGTGCTGCGCGGGCCCACTGCGCTGCTGTTCGGCAGCCAGTCAATCGGCGGTGTGGTCAACGTGATTGACCGCCGCATTCCGACCGAGAAGCCCGAAGGAGACTTTGATCTCGATATTCTGGCCGCGGCCGACACGGCGACCGACCTTCTGAGCGGCGGCGCCTCGCTCGATTTTGCGCTGGGCGAGAGCTTCGTGTTCCACTTTGACGGCTCCTATCGCGACACCGGCGACGTCGAGATCCCCGGTTTCCAGCTTTCGCCCGACCTGCGCGCTGACCTTCTGGCTGACGCGGCGGAAGAAGAGGAAGAGGGCGAATTCGAGGAAGCCGAAGAGCTGCGTGAAGCGGCCGACCAGGAAGGTTTCATCCCCAACAGTTTCACCGAGACCTATTCGCTTAATGGTGGCCTGGGAGTAATCTTGGGTGACAGCACGTTCGGTTTCTCCGTCGGCTATTACAACACCGATTACGGCCTCATCGGCAACCCGGAGGGCGGCCACCACCACGGCGAAGAGGAAGGCGAAGGCGGCGAGGAAGAAGAGGAAGAGGGCGAAGAGATCGTCACCATCGGCCTTGAGCAAGTCCGCGGCGATTTCCGCGCGGACATCGGGATCGGCAACGGCTTCTTCAACCGCCTCAAGGTGCGCGCCGGGTATTCCGATTACACCCACACCGAATTCGAAGGCCCCGAAGTTGGCACTGTCTACGACAGCGAGACCTTCGAGACCCGCATCGAACTGGCGCAGCGCGATGGCGGCGTTGTCGGCCTTCAATACACCTCGCGCGATCTCTCGGCGGTGGGCGAAGAGGCTTTCGTGGCTCCCAACGAGACCACGAACTTCGCGCTCTTCACCGTGCAGGAGGCGACCTTTGGCAACATCCAGATCGAAGGCGCGGCGCGCTACGAAATGGTCGACGTTGAATCCCAACCGCTCAACCTTGAGCGTGACTACGACCTGCTCTCGGGCGCGGCCTCGATCATCTACACGCCCGAGCTCGACAACGTCCGCCTTGGCCTCACCGTGTCGCGTTCAGAGCGCGCGCCCGCCGGCGAGGAGCTGTTCGCCAATGGCCCGCACATCGCCACCCAGCAGTTCGAGATCGGCGATCCCGATCTCGACGTTGAGAGCGCCTGGGGCATAGAAGCGTTCGCTCGCGGCCAGGTCGGCAACATCCAGTTCGGCCTTGCCGCCTACCGCCAGTGGTTCAGCAACTTCATCTACCTTCAGGGCACAGGCGAGGAAGAGGACGAACTGCCGGTCTTCGTCTTCCTCCAGCAGGACGCGGACTTCTTCGGTGTCGAAGCCGACATCCAGATCCCTCTGATCGACCAAGAGAGCTTTGCTCTTGTCACCGATCTGCGCGGCTCAATCGTCGATGCGGAATTCACCGACAAGACCAACGTTCCGCGCATCCCGCCCAAATCGCTCTACGGCGCGCTCGAAGCGCAGACCGAACAGTTCGACGTGCGCGGCGAGGTCCAGTGGTTTGCCGAGCAGAACGAGGTTGCCGCCTTCGAAACGCCGACCGACGACTTTGCCTTCGTCAACGCGTTCGTCACCTACCGTCCGTTCGGCAACAACCGGAACATTGCCTTGCAGGTGTCGGCTGAGAACATCTTCGACACGACCGGCCGTCGCCATTCCAGCTTCACCAAGGACTTTGTCCCACTGACCGGCCGCAACTTCCGCGCCAGTGTGCGGATGAGCTTCTGATCGGCTCTGACCGCTTGCGAGTTCCAAGAGGGCGGCCCCTTCACCGGGGGTCGCCCTTTTTCGTTCAAGGCCTGTTGGCTCTAAAGAGCGCCCTACAGATAGACGCCCGCGCGCACCGCCACGAGCGCTTCGGCCAACAGGCAAAAGCCCAGCACGGTGATCGCCGGGCACACCGATTTGGGGCTGGTCAGACGCTTGCCCACCCCCGGTTCAAGCGGCGGGATCACATGGCGCAAAACCAGCACCGCATCGCGCGCGTGGCAGACCAGCCAGGCCGCGCTCAATAGCGACCCGCAGGTGAGTAGGAAAACGAGAATTTGAAGCTGGGCAATGGTGACCGGTCCGCTCCTTTCGGCGTCGACCCCACCCTTGTCCTCAAGCCGCTTGCTTCGCCTCGGTTTCCTCTCTCACCGGTGAAGGGCCCACCCCTGCGGCGAGCCCCTATTCACCCGTTCAGTTCTCAAGCGTGAAGGTCAGCTCGGCGTGCTCCTGCAACCGATCGACCAGCGCTTCGCCCAGGAACGCGCCCGGCGTGCCGATGCCGCCTTCCGCCTCGCACGAAAGCAGCGCAATGCCCGTTTCCGAAAGCATCCGGCTGGTCGAGCCATAGCCCGGATCATACCGGCCCTTGACCCCGTAATGCAGGTTCTCGCCGCCATCGGGGTTTTCAGCGACGAACAGCACGTCGTACGATCCGTTCTCGCGCTCCTCTTTCGAAGGCCCTTCGCCAGGCGCGGGCGGTTTGGCGCCAAACGGGTTCTTCATCAGCTCAACCGCCGCGTTGGCCGCCGCCTTGCCCGCTTCGCCGGCCGTGGTCAGCACCATCTCATCGTACTGGAAGTCCTCGCCGTAAGGGTGGCCCAGAAGGAAGTTGGTGCGGTGCACGTTCTTGGTGTTGATCGGCGCCATGACAAAGGGCGCGGCCCATTTGTCGAGATCGCTCTCGAGCATCGGCACCATGCCGGTGGGCTGGCCCGGCCCTTCAAAGCCCGGCGTCAGCGCAAAGGGGTTGGTAAGCGTCGCGATGATCGAGGGGTTCTTAGCCGCCGCTTTCATCGTCGCGCCCAGACTGGCCGCGGTGCCGCCTGAGAAGGTCCCGTTCATCGAGCGCACGCGCCCACGCACCCGCTTAGCAGGGGCTCCAAAGCGCTCTTTAGCGGCCTTCTGTGTCATCAGCACACCCAGATCGAACGGGATCGAATCGAACCCGCTGGAGAAGCAGATCCGCGCGCCGGTTTGCTTGGCCTTGTCCTGATGCTGCGCGATCTTCTCCGCCATCCAGGCCGGTTCGCCGCACAGATCGGCGTAGTCGGTGCCGGTCTTGACGCAAGCCGCCACCAGCTTGTCGCCATAGAGCTGATACGGGCCCACCGTGGTGAGAACGACCTTGGTGCGCGCGCACATCTTTTCCAGGTCCACCACATCGTCCGCGTCGGCGACCACCAGCGGCGTATCGGCGGGAGCGCCGATCTCATCGCGTACGGCTTCAAGCTTTTCCTGGGAGCGCCCCGCCATCGCCCATTTGGGGGCGTTCGCGCTGGAGCCGTAGTGGTTGCTCAAATACTCAGCGACAAGGCGGCCGGTATAGCCGGTTGCGCCATAGACGATGATGTCAAATTCGGTGTCAGCCATCGGGTCTCTCCACTTTTTTCCGTGCGTTTGAGCCACGCCATGCGCGCGGGTCTATCCAGAGTCAAAGCCCATTTCGTCTCACCGGTTCCCACCCGTGTTGGAGACACAGGTTACACAGTCAAAAGATCGAAAACGCACCTCGCCCGTACGCGGCTGAGGGGTCTTCAAAAAAAGTGCGCCAGACCTCCCCACCGTGCCGCCGCCCGCGGGCTTCCTGAGGCCTGACCAGTCTTGCGACGGTCTCCAAGAGCGGTGGTAGCGGATCGGGGGCGTGTAGGAAATTGGTGAGAAGGCGCGCGCTTGGCGCCAGCGACATGGCAAGCTTGCCAGAAACCGCCAGACCGCTCCTGGCCCATCTGAGCTATCGATCTATGACCGGGGTTAGAGGTGGGAGCGAACGGTCTGCTTTCTATCGTAGGAGCGGTATTCTTCGCAGCGAGTTAGATACAGAGAATAGAGCCGTGAGCTTGAGACCAGAGCGCATCCGGCTGTCTCCAACTCTCTATGTCTCAAATCGAGAGAACCTTTGTCGAAATTGGGTTGGTGTCAGGCGGACCTTTTGTTTGAAGTGCTGGCGCAACACATGCGCGCTGCCGAAGCCGACCGCCGCTGCGATCTCTTCCAGGGGTCGATTTGATTCGGTCAGAAGATCCTTTGTCGCCTCGATCCGCTCGCTGATCAGCCA
>JBCBYM010000015.1:0-31317 GCA_039815865.1 Pseudomonadota bacterium | reverse complement strand
GCGCCAGTCCTCGCCCGATGATCTGAGCCTTGTGCAATTGGTTGAGCGTTTCGCCGCCGCTCTGCACGACATTCAGGACCGCGCTCCGCGCGCGCTCGCGCAGGGGTCTATTCCGGCCGGCAACACAGAACGCGAACGCGCGCTTGCCGAAGCGCTCAAGGCGCTGGCGCTGTTTTCGGATCGCGGCTTTGCGCAAGACGCGGTCGAAAGCGAAGAGGTTGCAAAGACCAAGGGCCTTCCGGGCCGCATGGGCGCTTCGTTTGGCGGTCAGGCCGATCGCGCCGACGCTGCAGCCATGAGCGAGACCGAGCAGCAATTGCGCGAGGCCCTGACCAAGCTGCAAACGCTGCGCGGAGCGGCCTGATCCCCGCCCAGAGCGGGCCTTAGCGGCCCAATCCTGCAAATTTCGCAAATATCGGCGGGTTTGAGTGAGCCTGACGCAATGGCGTTAAAGCTGAGATAGCAACCCGCGCAATATTCCTTCACCCTGAGCCGCATTGTGCGGTTGCAAAATGCCTTTTGCCTTGGCAAGGGAGGCGAAATGCTTTGGGCGCGCCTTCGTTGTGCACGCGAGAAGCGAAAAGCGCGCCGTCTGGCTCCCTTGGCGAATGTGGCAACGAGGCCTGTTCGCACCCGAGCCAGGGTCGGCATCTGACAGGATGGAAACACACCATGGGATACCCGGTCTCCCAGGGTCTTTACGACCCCGCCAATGAACATGACGCCTGCGGCGTCGGCATGATCGCGCATATCAAGGGCGAGAAGAGCCACGATATCGTGCGCCAGGCGCTTGAGATCCTGAACCGTATTGACCACCGCGGCGCGGTGGGGGCGGACCCGCTTCTGGGCGATGGCGCCGGTATTCTGTTGCAGATCCCTGATCCGCTGATCCGCGCCTGGGCCGATGCGCACGGGGCCGACCTGCCCCAGCCTGGCGACTATGCGGTGGCGATGTGCTTCATGCCGCAGGACGAAGCGGCGCGCGCCTTCATCACGCAGCGCTTTGAGACCTTTATCGCCAAGGAAGGCCAGCGCCTGATCGGCTGGCGCGATGTGCCCACCACGCTGGATGGGCTGGGCGATGCGGTGATCGATTCGATGCCGGTCATTCAACAGGCAATCATCGCGCGCGGGGACACGACGCCCGATCAGGACGCGTTTGAGCGCAAGCTGCTCGTCATCCGCAAGCAGGTGCAAAACCCGCTGCCCGACCTCGCCAAGAAGCACGGCCTGCCCAGCCTCACCGATCTCTACATGCCGAGCTTTTCGAGCCGCACCATCGTTTATAAGGGCCTGCTGCTGTGCGATCAGGTGTCGAGCTTTTTTGACGATCTGCGCGATCCCGATTGCGTCTCGGCGCTCGGGCTTGTGCACCAGCGCTTTTCCACCAACACCTTCCCCAGCTGGCGCCTTGCCCATCCCTTCCGCCTGATCGCTCACAATGGTGAGATCAACACGGTGCGTGGCAATGTGAACTGGATGAACGCGCGCCGCCGCACGATGGAAAGCGAGCTTTTGGGCCCCGATCTCGACAAGATCTGGCCGATCATCCCGCACGGCCAATCCGACACGGCCTGCCTCGACAACGCGCTCGAACTGCTGCTGGCCGGTGGGTACTCGCTGGCGCACGCGATGATGATGCTGATGCCCGAGGCCTGGGGCGGCAACACGCTGATGGATGAAGGCCGCCGCGCGTTCTACGAATACCACGCCGCTTTGATGGAGCCCTGGGATGGCCCGGCGGCGGTGTGCTTTACCGATGGCCGCCAGATCGGCGCGACGCTGGATCGCAACGGCCTTCGCCCTGCGCGCTTCTGCGTCACCAAGGATGATATCGTGTGCCTCGCGTCCGAAAGCGGCGTGTTGCCCTTTGCCGAAGAAGACATCACCCGCAAATGGCGCCTGCAACCGGGCAAGATGCTGCTGATCGATCTCAAAGAGGGCCGCATCATCGAGGATGGCGAGCTCAAGAGCGAACTGGCCGAGGCGGAACCTTACGCCGAGTGGCTCGCGCAAGCGCAATTCAAGCTCGACGATCTCGACACGATCGATCCCGAATTTGCCGAGCTGCCGCAGGATGAAAACCAGGAAACGCCCACGCTCTTGGAAGCGCAGCAGGCCTTTGGCTACACGCAGGAAGACGTCTCAAAATTCCTCGAACCGATGGCGCTGAAAGGCGATGATCCCATCGGATCGATGGGCACCGACACGCCGATTGCCGTGCTCTCAAACAAGTCGCGCCTGCTTTACGATTATTTCAAGCAGAACTTTGCGCAGGTTACCAACCCGCCGATCGATCCGATCCGCGAGGAACTGGTGATGAGCCTTCTGTCGATGATTGGCCCGCGCCCAAACCTGCTTGGCCGCGACGCGGGCACGCACAAGCGTCTGGAAGTGAACCAGCCGATCCTGACGAACGAGGATCTGGCCAAAATCCGCTCAGTGGAAACGACGCTTGATGGCGCGTTCCGCTGCGCCACGGTCGACATGACGTGGGACGCCGAGGCCGGCGTCGAAGGGCTGGAGCTGGCGATCAAGGAAATGTGCTGGGCCGCGACCGAAGCGGTCTTGCAGGATCACAACATCCTGATCCTGTCGGACCGCACGCAGGGGCCAGACCGTATTCCGATGCCCGCTCTGCTCGCCACAGCGGCGGTGCATCACCACCTGGTGCGCCAGGGCCTCAGGATGCAGACCGGCCTCGTCGTTGAGACCGGCGAAGCGCGCGAAGTGCACCATTTCTGCGTGCTGGCGGGATACGGCGCAGAAGCGATCAACCCCTACGTGGCCTTTGAAACGATTGAGGAAATCCGCGAACGCAAGCACCCTGAAATGGATCAAGGCGCGGCAGAGCAGAATTACATCAAGGCCATCGGCAAGGGCATCCGCAAGGTCATGTCGAAGATGGGCATCTCGACCTATCAGTCCTATTGCGGCGCGCAGATCTTTGACGCGGTCGGGCTCTCATCCGCCTTTGTCGCCAAGTATTTTACCGGCACCGCGACCACAATCGAAGGCATTGGTTTGGCCGAAGTGGGCGAGGAAGCCGTGCGGCGCCACGCGCAGGCCTTTGGCGATAATCCCTTGTACAAGGGCATGCTCGATGTCGGCGGCATCTATCAGTTCCGTCTGCGCGGCGAAGAGCACGCCTGGACCCCGCAAAACGTCGCGCAATTGCAGCACGCGGTGCGCGGCAACAAGGCGGAAACCTACGAGGAATTCGCCGCCTCGATCAACGAACAGTCCGAACGGCTGCTGACAATCCGCGGCCTGATGGAATTCGTGAAGGCCGACACACCACTCTCGATCGACGAGGTCGAACCCGCCAGCGAGATCGTGAAACGCTTTTCAACCGGCGCGATGAGCCTGGGCTCGATCAGCCACGAAGCGCACTCAACCATGGCGCTGGCGATGAACCGGATCGGCGGGCGCTCGAACACGGGCGAAGGGGGCGAGGAGCCGTTCCGATTCACCCCGCTTGACAACGGCGATTCGATGCGCTCGCGCATCAAGCAGGTCGCCTCGGGCCGCTTTGGCGTGACGACCGAATATCTCGTCAATTCCGACGATATCCAGATCAAGATGGCGCAAGGAGCCAAGCCGGGCGAAGGCGGTCAGTTGCCGGGGCACAAGGTCGACAAGCGCATTGGCGCGGTGCGGCACTCAACGCCGGGCGTGGGGCTGATTTCCCCGCCGCCGCACCACGATATCTATTCGATCGAGGATTTGGCGCAGCTGATCCACGATCTGAAAAACGTCCAGCCCGAAGCGCTCATTTCGGTAAAGCTCGTCTCCGAAGTGTGCGTGGGAACGGTGGCCGCCGGCGTCTCCAAGTCGCTCGCGGACCACGTGACGATTTAAGGCTATGATGGCGGCACGGGCGCCTCGCCCCTGACCAGCCTGACGCACGCCGGTTCGCCGTGGGAAATTGGCCTTGCCGAAACCCAGCAGACGCTGCTCCTCAACGATCTACGCACGCGCATTGCGGTGCAGGTGGATGGCGGTATTCGCACCGGGCGCGATGTGGCGATCGGCGCGCTGCTGGGCGCGGATGAGTTCGGCTTTAGCACCGCTCCGCTGATTGCGGCGGGCTGCATCATGATGCGTAAGTGCCACCTCAACACCTGCCCGGTCGGCGTCGCCACGCAGGATCCCGAATTGCGCAAGCGCTTCACCGGTCAGCCCGAGCATGTGATCAACTACTTCTTCTTCGTCGCCGAGGAATTGCGCGCGATCATGGCCGAAATGGGCTTTCGCACCCTCGATGAGATGGTGGGCCGTGTGGACCGGCTCGACATGACGCGCATGCACCGCCACTGGAAGGCGCGTGGCATCAATCTGGATCGCCTGCTTCACGCACCCGAAATCCCTGCCGACGCAGCTTTGCGCCAGACCGAAAGGCAGGATCACGGGCTGGGCGGCGCGATGGACCTTAAGCTCATTGCTGACGCAAAGGTTGCCATCGAAGCGAAGACCCCGGTCCAACTCAGCTACGAGATCCGCAATGTGAACCGCACGCTGGGCGCGATGCTCTCAGGCGAGATTGCCAAGGCGCACGGGCATGAAGGTCTGCCGCCCGACACAATCCGCGTGAACCTGACGGGCGTTGCCGGCCAAAGCTTCGGCGCGTGGACCGCGCACGGCGTCACGCTCGATCTGGTGGGCGATGCCAACGATTATGTCGGCAAAGGGCTTTCGGGCGGCCGCTTGATCGTGCGCCAGCCCGAAAGCGCCCCGCGTGCCGCGAACGAAAACATCATCGTCGGCAACACCGTGCTCTATGGCGCGATTGCGGGCGAGGCCTACTTCAACGGCGTCGCGGGTGAACGCTTCGCGGTGCGCAATTCGGGCGCCATAGCCGTGGTCGAAGGCGCGGGCGATCACGCCTGCGAATACATGACCGGCGGCGTGGTCGTCGTGCTGGGCAAGACGGGCCGCAACTTTGCCGCCGGGATGAGCGGCGGGGTCGCCTATGTCTATGATCCCGAGGGCGCGTTTGAGAGCCTCATCAACCCCGCTCAGGTCGACCTTGTGCCGATCAATGCGGAAGGCGATTTGGACAAAGGAACGGGCCGCCCGCAGCAACGCGGCCGCTCGGTCCACGATTTCGGCATGGGCGACATTCTGCGCCACGATGCCGAACGCCTGCGTATCTTGGTTGAGCGGCACCAGCTGCACACCGGCAGCGCAGTGGCAGCGGAGCTGCTAGCCGATTGGGACACAGCCTTGAGCCAGTTCATCAAAGTCATGCCGCGCGATTACAAACGCGCGCTGGAAACGCTTGAGGCCGAGCGCCTCGAAGCGGCCAGCGTCGCAGCGGAATAAGGATCAGGAAAAATGGGCAAGGACACCGGATTTCTCGAACTGGATCGGCGCGAGCGCGACTATCTCGATCCCACGCAGCGGCTGAACAATTACCGCGAGTTTGTGGTGCAGCCGAGCGATGGCGCGCTGTCGGATCAGGCCTCGCGCTGCATGGATTGCGGCATTCCTTATTGTCACAACGGCTGTCCGGTGAACAACATGATCCCGGACTGGAACCACCTCGTCTACGAAGGCGACTGGAAGAACGCGTTGGACGTCCTGCACTCCACCAACAACTTCCCCGAGTTTACCGGCCGCATCTGCCCCGCCCCATGCGAGGCGAGCTGCACGCTCAACATCGTTGATCAGCCCGTTACGATCAAATCGATCGAATGCGCGATCATCGACCGGGGCTGGAAGGAAGGCTGGGTTCACCCGCAGGTTCCCGCGGTCAAGACCGGCAAATTGGTGGCGGTGATTGGCTCAGGCCCCGCCGGCCTTGCCTGCGCGCAGCAACTCGCACGCGCTGGGCACTCGGTCACCGTCTTCGAAAAGTCGGACCGGATCGGCGGCCTGCTTCGCTACGGCATTCCCGACTTCAAGATGGAAAAGCACCTCATCAACCGCCGCGCGGTTCAGATGGAAGCGGAAGGCGTTGAGTTTCGCACCAGCAAGGAAGTGGGCGTCGACATATCCTTTGCGAGCCTCAAAGAGAATTTCGACGCGGTCGTGCTCTCAGGCGGGGCGGAAGACGCGCGCCCGCTTTCCATTCCCGGCGCGGAGATGAGCGGGGTGCGCCTCGCGATGGAATTCCTGACCCAGCAGAACAAGCGCAACGCCGGCGACACCGAAGAGCGCGCCGCGCCACGCGGCAGCCTGCTCGCCACCGGCAAGCATGTCGTTGTCATCGGCGGCGGGGACACGGGCTCGGACTGCGTGGGAACGTCGAACCGGCAGGGCGCGGCCTCGGTCACCCAGCTCGAAATCATGCCCAAGCCGCCCGAGCACGAGGACAAGGCCCTCACCTGGCCCGATTGGCCGGTCAAACTGCGCACCTCGTCAAGCCATGAGGAAGGCGTGGACCGCGACTGGGCGGTGCTGACCAAGCGCGTGGTTGGCGATGGCGAAACCATCACCGGCCTTCAATGCGCGCGGGTTGAGTGGGTGGATGGCAAGATGCGCGAGATCGTCGGCAGCGAATTCACGCTGAGGGCCGATCTGATCCTGCTCGCCATGGGCTTTGTCGGCCCCAAGAAAAAGGGCCTCCTTGAACAGGCAGGCGTTGAGCTGACGGGGCGCGGCAATGTCGAGGCGGATGAGCAAAGCTACGCCACCAGCGAGCCGGGCGTCTTTGCCTGCGGCGACATGCGGCGCGGCCAGAGCCTCGTCGTGTGGGCCATCCGCGAAGGCCGCCAATGCGCCGCCAGCGTGGACGAAGCGCTGATGGGAGCAACGCAGCTTCCGCGTTAGGCATCGCTCAACTCGTTCATCATTTCCTTCCCAAACCTGAACGCCTGCATCACTCCGCATTCAGCGCCGCCGTTTAAGACGGGCCCCGTTGCCCCCTCGTGGGGTGGGGACAGGCAATTCGGGACAGGCAAGGGGTGATATGATGCAGGCGTTTTCCAAGGTTCTTCTGGCCGGTCTTGCCGCGTCAGCGCTGGCGGTGTGGGCACCGCCTAGTCTTACGGCCAAACCGCAAGTGGGCGTAAGCGGCAATCCCGATTTCAAGGGCGCAGCGCGCAGTCCAAGCGCACTCAACCCCAAAGGTCTGCCGGGCATTCCCACCTGCGCAAAAATCGATCTGTCCGACCCTGAGGCTCTGGCAAAGGCGAATATCGCAAAGCAGGATCGCAGGCCGTTTATGATCTATGGGTTCACACGGGGCACAGCGCCCGGCATTTTCTGTCCTTCCGGCGAATACACCATGGATCGCCTTGGCGGCACCTTCGTCTCGGACATTCCCGATGCGTGCGGGGCCCATTCGTTCTCGAACGCCGAGCCTGAAGCCATGACCGAATACAACCGCATTCTGGCAGCGGACAGCGCGTTTCAGAAGATCACCGGATGCCGCCCGGCCAATGTGTGCGAGGAACGCTATAAATATGGCGGCTATGGCAAGAAACAGCGTGACCCCGAATGCCCGGGCAACCTGAAAGTGTTCAACTCCATTGCTGTCCAGGGACAGCCGGGTGCGCTCAAGGCGGCCTTGCAGGATTTCGCCGATGGAACGCCCGCTTCGCTCGATGCGATTACGACGGGTTTCATCAACGCGTTGAGCAGTGCGAAGTGGGAAAACGCCGAGGTACTGCTTGCCGCCGGAGCCGATGTGAACGGCACGCTCAAGGCAAAAGACCAGACCTCTCACGATGACAGGTCGACACCCCAAGGCGTGGACAGCCCCCTTGCCGCGGTATTCTATCAGAGCTTTGACAAACAGGCCCGGATCGAACGCGCGCGCTGGCTGATGGAACAGGGCGCGGATTTCTCCAACCCGGCGGCAGCAGGCGCGCTGCGCTTTGCCGCGCGCAGCGAAGATGAAGCGGCTGTGGCTTTCCTGCTTGATCGCGGTGTGCCGGTCAGCGGCGATTTCCCGGCTGAGCGGCTGGATGCGCGCCTCACCGGGGATATTGCCAACAATCAGCGCCTCTCGGCCCCGCAAACCCCGTTTTCGACCGCGATCCGAACCGCGATCGTGCCGCGCTCGGTCAACTCTCCCGAAGCGATTGCCAAAGTCGCCGCAGAGCGCGCCGCCGCGCGCCGGATTGCGGTGACCCTGTACGAAAACGGCGCGCGGTTCCTGCCCAATGATTACGCCACCAATCTGCGCATAGAGCCGCAGATCAAGCCCGCCTCGATCCTGCTCGCCGCGGCGCATCGCGATGGGCGGTTCGACGAGCTTATCGAAGCGCTGATCCATCCCAATGGCCGCGACAAACCTGCGTATCCCGCCAATTCGAGCGACAAGCTCAAGGAGTTCATCGGCTACCTCGAAGCGCTCAAAGTGTGTGACCGGATCGATCCAAGGCCGATGGGCGATCATGTGAAGCTGTGCGTCTGGCTTGAGAGCTGATCGGGCGCGCCGATGCGCGCGAAGCGTCGACGAAGCGCTGATGGGCGCGAGCAAACGGCCACGTTGACATGGCTTGGGGTCTGGCGCTCAGTGTCACTATGACATCGCCCAGCGCGCACCCTGACGATCCGCATTTTACGCAGCGCAGCGGCTGGCTGCGCGCGGCGGTTTTGGGCGGAAATGACGGGATTGTCTCGGTCGCCTCGCTGATTGTCGGGGTTGCCTCGGCCTCTTCGAGCCGTGAGGCGGTGCTGATCGCTGGGATAGCGGGGCTGGTGGCGGGCGCGCTTTCGATGGCGGCGGGCGAATACATCTCGGTCTCTTCGCAAGCCGATCTCGAAAAGGCGGACACTGCGCGCGAGGCCCAGGCGCTGTCGGAAACTCCCGGCGCGGAGTTTGAGGAGCTGGTCGGCATCTACAAAGCGCGCGGCCTCAGCCACGAAACCGCTTGCGCGGTCGCGCGCGAGTTGAGCGCGATTGATCCCTTGCAGGCGCATCTGCGCGACGAATTGGGCCTGACCCAAGAGCAAAGCGCGCAGCCGATTCTTGCAGCCCTCGCCTCGGGCGCGACGTTCAGCGTGGCGGCTGCCGTGCCCCTCATCTGCGCCGCTGTTGCACCGGGCGGCGCGATTGTGACCAGCGTCGTCGCCGTCTCGCTCTTGGCTTTGGCCGCGCTGGGCGCGCTGGGCGCGAAGGCTGGCGGCGCGCCTTTGATGCCCGCGATCGGCCGCGTCCTGTTCTGGGGCGCGCTTGCCATGGCGCTCACAGCGTTGGTCGGGCAAATGTTCGGGGTGAGTGGTTGAGCAGCCTTAGGCCGGCTGCGGGACGTCTTGAGCAGCCTCGGCATGCTGCGACGTACCTTCGTTCTCCAGTTGCTGCGAGGACGAAGGCGTTGAGAACGGATTGTTCGGGGATCGCTCTTTAGCTTGCGGATACAGAAGAAATCTGAACCCTAACAAGACCAGAATTGCAGATACAATATACTGGAGCAACTCGCTCGAAGGGTCGGGGAGATAAAACGGAACTATGGACGCGCCCTTCATGTAATCGACGATCACACTGTTAAACAGACCCAGGATCTTAGCCACCACCGGCACCGCCGCCACACCAGTCAGAATTGCAACAAAGACGGTGAATTTTTGAGCTTTATTCGAGGCATCTCGCATTTCGTATTGTGTTGTGGTGAGCTCGCCTTGGAGATCAGCCATCTTGTTCTGATTGAAGGTGTAAAACCGCTTGGCAATAAAGCTGTCGAGGTAATCGATGCGGCGGCGCAAAATGGCGATGTTTTCGAAATTGTCACTCAGGTTACGCTGAATGAACTCGCGGTAGTGCTGGTAGCCCTCAATCCGCTCAAAATGAAGGCTTTCGACCAGACGCCAGTATGTACGGGCATAGGATTCAGACCAATCGAGACGATACCGCAAGCCTCCCGTTACGGGCTCTAGGGGCAATGGTGTGTGCTTGGGGGCGGGTGACGGTTCGTTATTCTTGTCGGGGGTTCCAGGATCAGAGTCGCACGCCTGCGTTGTGCTGGCATCGCTGGTGTCATCAGGCGCGTTGGGATCGCGCAATGCCGTTGTGAAGCGATGTTCCAAACCCTCGACCTTGTTCTCTTTGTGGCCAGATTGCGCGGCCTCCTCCTGCAGCACTCGAAGTTTGTTCTGCACTTTTGCGAGGCGTTCATATTCATGCATCGAGGCCAATCGATACATTCCGATATTGTGAAGGGTGTCGATGATGCGGCCGATCTGCCATTCCGCCTGATGCGGGCACACAATCATATAGCCAAGCGGTTGGGTGTATTTCGGCTTCTTGCCCTCAGCGCGACCACCCACAGGGGACCCGGCCCCACCAAGCGAAGAGACATAGAGCGCGCGGCGCCGATTTATCAGTGTCAGGCAGTATTCCCGCTCATTGGACGTCGCCTCAGCGTCATTTGGCCAGTCGCTGGTGTTCGCCACGATCGGGTTGACGTCTTCGACGATCCGCTGTGTCGCGCGCAAGACATTGTCGAGATGGCGCAGCTTGAATTTCAGTTGCGGCTCTACCTTTCGGATAGTGTCTTGATCGGGCGTCTTTGAGAAAAAATGCGGCGTGTTGCTGAGGTCACGGTTTTCCGGGATCGACGGCAGACGATCCAACCTGAGGCCTAAGGAATGACCGATAAAGTCGGCAAAGCGCAGCGCTTCATCGTGGACACAAGCAACCCCTGATTGAGTTGGTGCCTCATCTGGTTCGCGAAAGATCTTGCCGTGGATCGTGTGGAGGTTGCGCGAAATTGCGAGTGAAAGGTCACTCATTTGTGCACCAGGATCAGAGGGCTTGGTCCTCGTATTGAGATGAATTCGCGGACCGGGTTTGAGTTTGAACCCCTGCGCCTCAAACAAGGACTGCTGATACTCAGCGTTCATATCCCAGGTCAGGTAGCTGAGGAGGTCCCCAAGATCCTGGACCGGCATTTCCTCATTGCCGGTGAGCTTATCAAGCGGATACTGGCTGCGCTTCCCATTGAACTCCGTGAAGTCAACGATAAGCTTTCTTGACCAAAATTCCTCATAAACCTCAAATCCGATGACCAAACGGACGAGACCACGAACAAATTTGATTTTATACTTCTGGTGAAAAGACTCGCCCGGAGAAATTTTATCTATGTTATCAGGTACTTCTTCTTCTATATAATGGTCTGGATTTGATGCTCCGGGTCGATCTTTTTCTATCCATTCCCTGATTGTCGATGTTGCTTCTGTTGTCGTGCTTTCGAACACCTGAGCGATTTTCTTGTGCCACTCTGAGTCGTCGAGCCCTTGCTGCTTAAAATAGGCGCGGTGCCAAATAATCGCAGGATGGCCAATTTTGACCAAGCGCTTGTTGTGCAAATGGCCGTTTAGCGCTTCAGGCAGACGCGTCTCTGTCATAAGGGCAACCTCTAGAAACCATCAAGAAACCAAGAATACTTCAATGCAGCTTTTAGGCTTTACAAGGAAAGGGCTGATTTGAAACGGTTAATTTTTCTGTCTAAGGTTCAAAGGGCGGCGGCTTTTACGCCGATCAGAACTGGAATGACCGGTTTGACTCTTTCAATTTCCTACTCGCCTGTGGGGCGCTAGACCAGCTGGCGCAGATCCCTGCGATTGCGGTCAGACCCCTCAAAGCCCTGTGGGCGGCGGCACGGTGGGGACGGCTGAGTGAAGAGGTCCGCCGCATTTTTTGAGAACCCTCGCATGCGTACGGGCGAGGTGGGTTTTGCGTTTTTGGACTGTGTAACCTGTGTCTCCAACACGTCCCTCTCCAACACGTCCCTCTCCAACACGGGGCCGGCGCGTGGGGGCGAGGCGGCCTAGAGCGCCCAGTCAATCGGCGCGAGGTCGTGCTGCGCAAGGAAGGCGTTGGTCTGGCTGAAGGGCTTGGATCCGAAGAAGCCGCTATGCGCGGACAAAGGGCTGGGATGAGGAGCAGTGAGCACGAGGTGCTGTGCGCTTTGACCCAGCCCCTTCACACGGCTCGCCTTCTTCTTCGCGTGGCTGCCCCACAGGACGAAGACGCAAGGCGCGGCGCGCTCAGCCACTGCGGCCACACAGGCATCGGTGATGGCGTCCCAGCCGCGCCCGGCATGACTGCCCGCCTGGCCCGCCTCAACCGTCAGCGTGTTGTTGAGGAGCAGCACGCCTTGCTCGGCCCAGCTTGTGAGGTTGCCGTGCGACGGACGCGCAAGGCCCAGATCGGCCTCAAGCTCCTTGAAGATGTTCACCAGCGAGGGCGGCGCTTTGACGCCGTCCATAACCGAGAAAGCGAGACCATGCGCCTGACCTGCCCCGTGATACGGATCCTGCCCAAGGATCACCACGCGCACCGCATCGAGCGGCGTCAGCGCCAGCGCGGCAAGGCGTTGGCCGCGCGGAGGGTAGATCGCCTTGTCCGCCGCTTCCTCGGCCTGCAGCCAGCCGCCAAGCCGCCGCGCCTCCGGCCCGCTCAGCGCCGGTTCAAGCGCCGCGCGCCAACTTTCAGGGATGGTATCGCTTGCCATGACACACACGCTACCGTGCCCTATGCATCAACCGCCACACGCCTCTTCCCCTCTATCCCCATGTCGCGTAGGAGCGCGCCTGCAATGACTGTGCACTTTCACGAAGAAGACCTGCCCGAAGGCGTGCTCGAAGGCACCGCCCCGCTGGCTGTGGACACCGAAACCATGGGGCTGATCACGCATCGCGATCGGTTGTGCGTGGTCCAGATCAGCGATGGATCGGGCGACGAGCACCTCGTGCGCTTTGGCCCGGGCAGCGAATACGAAGCGCCCAACCTCAGCCGTATCCTGGCCGATGAGAGCCGGGTGAAGCTCTATCACTACGCGCGCTTCGATCTGGCAGCGATCCAGTACTACCTCGGCGTGATGGCCGCGCCCGTCTTCTGCACCAAGATCGCGAGCAAGCTGGTGCGCACCTACACGGATCGCCACGGGCTCAAGAACCTGTCCAAGGAATTGCTCGACGTCGATATCTCGAAGCAGCAGCAAAGCTCGGATTGGGGCGGTCCGGTGTTGAGCGAGGAACAACGCGATTACGCGGCTTCGGATGTGCGCTATCTGCACCGTTTGCGCGACGAGCTGACGCTGAGACTGACACGTGAAGGGCGGATGCATTTGGCGCAGGCTTGCTTTGAGTTTCTGCCCACGCGCGCGCTGCTGGACATTGCCGGCTGGGCTGAGCGCGACATCTTCAGCCACGAATAGGAGCGCACGAGGGAACCCCGCCATGGTCATCAAGCGGCGCATCGAAACCAACGAAGCCATGGCGCTGCGCAGCCGGCGTCAGCACGCGGCCGCGCCCGGAGGCAGCCACGACAAGCTCGTCGGCTTCCTCACCCGGGTGCTGCCGGTGGGCGTGGGGATCGTCGCGGCGCTGATGGTGATCACGCCGTTGAGCCCGCGCGGCGAGGTGAGCTTCCTGCTCGATCGCAACAAAGTGGCGATGATTGATGAGCGGCTCAGCGTTGACAACGCGATGTATCGCGGGCGCGATGATCGCGGGCGCCCCTTCTCGATCACAGCGGGTGAAGCGGTGCAGCGTTCGAGCGCGGAAGGGCTGGTGCGCATGGACGATATGATCGCCCAATTGCTCTTGCCAGACGGCCCCGCGCGGCTGACCGCCAATGGCGGCGTCTACGACATCGACGCTGAACAGGTTGCGGTGGATGGCCCGGTTCGCCTCAACGCCGCCGACGGCTACGAGATGACGGCCAATGGCGTGTCGCTTAGCCTGGAGCGCCGCGAAATGGTTGGCGACAAGGGCGTCCAGGGCGAGATTCCTGCGGGCACCTTTTCGGCCCGATCAATGCGCGCGGACCTGTCTTCGCGCACCTTGACACTCGAAGGCGAAGCGCGCCTCACCATGATCCCCGGCAGAGTGAGAATACCCGAATGACGACACCTTGCAACGCATCACAGGCCCGAAAACTCTCCGCCCTAGCGCTTGGCTATGCGGCGGGCGGCTTTGCGCTGACCATCGCCTTGCTGGGCGGGATGGAGCTGAGCGCGCAGGGCATCGCCTCGCACAACACCCGCGCGCCGGTCAGCGTCGATGCGGGCCGGATCGATGTCCAAGAGCGCGAGAACCGCGTGGCGTTTGCAGGCGATGTGGTGGTGACGCAGGACAATTTGACCGTGCGCGCGCAGCGTATGCTTTTGAACTATGTCGACGCCGAATCGCTCGAATTGCAGCGCATCACCGCCACCGGAGGCGTTTCCGTCGCGCGCGGCAACGAACAAGCGACGGGCGATACGGCGGTCTATGATTTCAACCGCCGGATCATCACACTGGCGGGCGATGTGCGCCTTCGTCAGGGCCAGAACACGCTGGACGGCGGACGGCTAGTGATTGACCTTGATTCCGGGGTTTCGAGCGTCGATGGCCGAGCCTCGGGTGGCGCTGCGGGAACGCCTAAGAACGGGCGGGTGCGCGGGGTCTTCACCGTGCCTCAGGACGAGACAACACCGCCTGAGTGATCGCGCCCGCGTTAGCGGAGCGGCGGCAGGATCTAATCAGTAGGCGTTGTCGTGGCTGAGCACGCTGATCGTCTTGAGCACGATCTCGACATCGCGCCGCAGCGACCAGCCGGCAATGTACTCAAGGTCGGATTGCAGACGGTCGGTCAGGTCTTTCTCGCGCTCGGTCGCGCCGCGGTGGCCCCGCACCTGCGCCAGGCCGGTAAGGCCGGGCTTGAGGCAGTGGCGCTGCCAGTAAGTGCCGTCGACCTCCCAGAAGAACTTGTTGTTCGCCTGGCTTCCCAGCGCGTGCGGTCGGGGCCCGACGATCGCCATATCGCCGTTAAGGACGTTGAGAAGCTGCGGGAGCTCATCGATGCTGGTCTTCCGGATGAACGCGCCGATCCGCGTGATACGATCATCATCGCGCGAGGTTGAGCGACTGCCATCCTGATCGAGCTTTTCCTGGCGCATCGAGCGGAATTTGTACATGTCGAAGAACTGGTTGCCGCGCCCAAGACGCCGCTGAACGAAGAAAATGGGGCCACCATCTTCGAGCTTGATGAGGAGCGCCACTACGGCAAAAATCGGTGACAGCGCAATCAGGCCGCCGATCGCCATGACAATATCAAAGGCGCGTTTGGTGATGCGCGCGCGCAGCCCCAGCGGCCCGGTTGAGACCACAAGCGTCGTTCGGCCCTTGTCCTCATACCGATGGACCCCGAGCGCTCCCAGCGAATGCGCCGGTTCGCTTACGATCTCGCCCTGAACGCCCGCTGATTTGAGCAGAAAGGACCAGTTCTCGCGCCGTTCCCGCGGAGTGCTGACAACGACCTGATCCTGATTGCGCAGCAGCTTTCCCAGACGATCAAGCATGAACGGGTCTTGCGCGGTTGGGTCGAGATTGTACTTCGCTGCGGAAATGGACACCGCAGAATCCAGGCTAAATTCTGGACCGCCGTCCTGGATCACCAGCTGGTTGCGCACGCGGCCATCCCAGAACGCGTCAATCAGGAACGGGATAGTCCGGCGCACCATAGTCACCGAGACCGCGAGAAAGACGATCCCAAGCGTTACCGACACGCGCGAAAATTCCGCGCTCGATTTGGTGTAGAAGGCGACGAAAGCCAGCAAGGCGCTGGAAATAACAAGGGCTGTCATCGCCTGGCGCACAGCAAAAACCCAATCCCCCAGCGCCTTCACGCCGTAGGTCCGGTTATAGAGCGCGATCGTGAAATAGACCGGCAAGAACGCCTGCCCCGCCAGCATCGTGCCCTGGTGCCACCACAGATCAAGGTAAATCTTGGAGGACAGCATGAAGGCGGCGTGCAGCAGCGCCACATCGGCGAGCAGAAGCCAGATATACGCCCGAAGCCTTCGCCTCTCGAGCGATGCTACAATCTTGCGTTCAACGTTATCGGGTTGAGCGGCGTCGAGTAGCACTCCGCTAAGCTTGTTCATTAACACTGATCCCCGCGTTGTGCGGCCCGTTTATGTGGAAACACGTATGGCGCGGTTTAAACGCAAAATCCAGAATTTTGCACTTGCGAAATTCGAAGTGTCCAAAAGTGTTACCGTCTGGACGCGAATCGTGTGATTTCTGCCAATTCCTGAGCCAGCAGCGTTTCCGCCGATTGGCTGTTGGCAAGCAGTTTACGGTGCAGCGCAACCAGCCGGGGGATCAGGCGTTCCAGCTTGCGCCGGTTCCAGCGCGCGACCTGCTGGCGGATATCGCGCTCTTCGCGCCAGAAAATTCCGAGCTGCGCTTTCTCACCCTTGTTAAGGTTATCGAGGCTGCCGCGCGGGCCCAAGCGCGCGGTGATCTGCGCCAGTTGCGTGGCCCGCCGCTCGATCGCCAGAAGCAGGCCGACAGGGTTAAGACTTAGCTCGCGCATCCGGTGCAATTCGCGCGACAATCGCCCGACCTCACCGCCCAGCACGGTGTTAACCAGCGGCTGAAATCCGTCCTCTTCCGTCGCCGCGCCGATTTCGGCGTAATCCTCAACGCTTGCCGGGCTGGGCGACTGCGGGTCTGCGCCGCAGTACAGCGCTAACTTGTCGAGCTCGGACTGAGCCAAGCGTACATCAAGGCCCGCCGCGCGCGCAATGCGTTCGGCAAGGTCTCCGTTCAGGCGCAAGCCCGCCGCGTCCGCCATCGTGCGCACCGAGGCGGCAACGGACATCAGATCAGGCGGGTAGAACATGCCCACAAGGGCATCGGCGCGTTTCTCAAGCAATTTGGCGGTACGCGACTTGTCGGTTGCCGAACTCGCCACCACGATCACGGGAGCCGCCTCTCCCGCGCCCGCCTCGCCGGTGTCGATCAGCGTCTTGAGCGCGTCATGCGCCTCATCCCCGCTGGCGCGCACAAAGATGTGGCGCGCATCGCCAAACAAGGAACCCGAGCGCGCCTCATCGCCAAGAATGGCCGGATCGCGCCGCAAATCGGCTCCGGACAGCTCCACCCGCTCGCCCGCGTCGGGCAACGCGGCTATGACCTTCTCGGCCGCCGCGCTCGCCCCCGCTTCATCGGGACCGCAAAGAAAGAAGATCGAGGCCTTGTCCGCGCCGCGGGGCAGGCCGCGGGCAAAATCGGTGTTCTTGGCCTTCATCCCGCGCCCTGCGAGGTCGCCTCAGCGCGCTCACGCAAGGTCAGCGCAACCTGCGTCGCCATGCGCTCAGCCACTTCCTTGGCAAGATTTTCCAGCGCGGTCTGCTCAGCGGCGATGGTCGCGTATTCGCTGGAGACCACGTCAATCCCCGCATCCGAGCCCGCCGTTGCATCGAGCAGGATCTCACCGCTCGCCAAGTCAATCAGCTGATAGCGGGTGCGCAAAATGCGGCGTTCGCGGCTGATCGTGTCATCGTTGAGGACGCCCAGAGCCTCCAGCGCGTCATCCACACGCACATCGAGGCGATAAGCGGGTGTTGCCTCGCCCGCGGCCTGAAAGCGTTCGAGCAGCGCGTTGCGCAAAAGCCAGCCTCCGCGCCCCGGAATAGGCGGTACGTCCACCGCAGCAAGGCCTTGCGCCACCGCTGCGTCCGCCCCGCCAGCGTACATCGGCTGCAGCCCGCAGCCCGCCAGGGGGGCGCAAATGGCAAGCGCCATTAACGCGGGCGCCATGCGCCTCATGACCCTGAGGGTCTCATGTGACGATATTCACCAGTCTGTCGGGCACCACGATCACCTTGCGTACCTCAGCTCCATCAAGCGAACGCTGGACCTTCTCGCTCGCGAGCGCAAGCGCTTCGAGATCTTCTTTCGCCGCTCCCTTGGGGGCGGTGATGGTGTCGCGCAGCTTGCCCTTGTGCTGGATAGCGATGGTGACTTCGTCCTCGACCAACATGGCCGGATCATGCGTCGGCCAGGGCGCATCGGCGACAAGACCGTCTTGGCCCGCGCGCGACCACACTTCCTCGGCCAGGTGCGGCATCATCGGACTGACGAGGTGCATCAGCGTTGTAATCGCGAAATTGCGGCTTTCGCTGGGCGCGGCTTTTTCCGTCGCTCCGGTCAGCTCGTAAATGCGCGCCACCGCCTTGTTGAAGCTGAGCGCTTCGATGTCCTCAGCCACTGCAACAATCGCCTGATGGGCCTTGCGCGCTAGCGCCTTGTCCTCTCCCCCAGCGCCGGGATCGAGTTCCCCGAACAAACGCCACAAACGTTGGACAAAGCGCCCGCAGCCTTCGATCCCGTCCTGCGACCAGGGCAGATCGCGCTCAGGGGGACTGTCGGAGAGCATGAACCAACGCACCGCGTCGGCGCCGTACTGGTCGATGATATTGTCGGGGTCGACGACGTTTCGCATCGATTTCGACATTTTCAACACGCGGCCAATATCGACCGGCTTACCGTCCTTTTTTAGTATTGCCTTATCGCCAACTTTTTCGATTTCATCTGGGCTGAACCGTTCCAGTTTCATTATTGGCTGATCAATGCGTTCCACATTCTTGATAGGTGTCGCACGGAAGTAATTCTCATGCGTCACCATCCCTTGCGTGAATAGCGCAGCGAAGGGCTCTTTCACATCGAACTTGCCGATATGCGCCAAGGCGCGCGTCCAGAAACGGGCGTAGAGCAAGTGCAAGATCGCATGTTCGACACCGCCAATATAGTGCTGCACCGGCAGCCACTTGGCGATTTCTTCCGGATCGAACGGCGCGTCGGCCGGCTGGGAGGCAAAGCGCAGGAAATACCAGCTGGAGTTAGCGAAAGTGTCGAGCGTGTCGGTCTCGCGCAAAGCCGGTTTGCCGCTGATCGGGCAGGTCGTGTGCTTCCAGGTCGGGTGGCGTTCGAGCGGATTGCCCGGCTCATCGAAGTCGATATCCTCGGGCAATTCCACGGGAAGCTGATCGCGCGGAACGGGCACGGGGCCGTGATCGGGGCTGTGAATGATCGGGATGGGCGTTCCCCAATAGCGCTGGCGCGAAATGCCCCAATCGCGCAGCCGCCACACCGTGGTGCCCTCGCCCCAGCCACCACCCTCAGCGCGGGCGATGACATCAGCCTTGGCCTCTTCGACGCTTTTGCCATCGAGAAACTCGGAATTGACGATTACGCCATCACCAGCCTCGGCTTCGTCGCCCATGGGGGCGTCTGCTTCGGAGATATCCCTGGCAACCACGCGGGTGATCGGCAGATCGTATTTGGTGGCAAACTCAAAGTCGCGCTGGTCATGGCCCGGCACACCCATGACCGCGCCGGTGCCGTAATCCATCAGCACGAAGTTCGCGATGAAGACCGGCATGGCCGCGCCGGTGAAGGGGTGGCGCGCGGTGATCCCGGTGTCGAAGCCAAGCTTCTCGGCGGTTTCGAGCTCCGCTGCGGTGGTGCCACCCCGCTTGCACTCTTCGATGAACGCTGAGACCTCAGGCTTGTCCGCCAGCCCTTGAGCAATCGGGTGATCCGCAGCGATGGCGCAAAAGCTTGCGCCGAAGATCGTGTCGGGCCGTGTGGTGTAAACGGGCAGCTTCTCACCGTTGGACAGATCGAAAGCGAATTCCAATCCCGTGGATTTGCCGATCCAGTTTTCCTGCATCAGCCGGACCTTGTCGGGCCAGTCCTCAAGCTCACCCAGCCCGTCAAGCAAGTCCTCGGCGAAATCGGTGATCTTGAGGAACCACTGGTCCAGCTTGCGCTTCTCGACCTCAGCGCCCGAGCGCCAGCCCTTGCCGTCGATCACCTGCTCGTTGGCGAGCACGGTCATGTCAACAGGGTCCCAATTGACCTCGCTCGAGCGGCGGTAGACTAGGCCCGCTTCGTACATGTCGAGGAACAGCGCCTGTTCGTGGCCGTAATAGTCCGGATCGCAGGTGGCGAATTCACGCGTCCAATCGAGGGCAAAGCCGATACGCTTCAACTGGGCTTTCATCCCCTCGATATTGGAGCGGGTCCAGGCGCCGGGATGCACTTTCTTTTCCATCGCCGCGTTTTCCGCCGGCATGCCGAACGCGTCCCAGCCCATCGGGTGAAGCACCTCAAACCCGCGCATCTTCTTATAACGCGCCAGCACGTCGCCCATCGTGTAATTGCGCACATGGCCCATATGGATGCGACCCGAAGGGTATGGAAACATCTCGAGGATGTAGCTCTTGGGCTTTTCGCTGTTCGAATCGGCGGTGAACGTGCCGCCCTCTTCCCACGCGCGCTGCCAGCGCCCGTCAGCCTGAGACGGATCGAATCGGGTGTCAGTCATGCATGGCTCGCTAGCGAGAGTGGGCTTAGCCTGCCACAGCCTTGCGCCGCAGATCGCGGGCTTTGGTCAGGATGATATCTTCAAGCTTCTGGACCGTGGCCGCCTGAACGGGGGCGTCAACCCAGCCATTGCCTTCGCTGACCTGGCGCACGGCCGCAACACGCAGGGCGTCAGCGCGCAAGTCCTGGTCCAGAATGGTGACGGTCATCTTCACCCGTTCATCGGGATTGGCGGGATTGGCGTACCAATCCGTCACGATCACGCCGCCGGCGCTGTCGGCCTGGAGAAGCGGCGCAAAGCTGACCGTCTCGAGCGCGGCGCGCCAGAGATAGGCGTTCACGCCAATCGTGTTGATCTGCGACGACTGCAAGTCGGTGGTCGGCCGCTCGCGGCTTCCGCAGGCGGCAAGCGAGGCGATGGCGGCCACGGCAAGAGCGGTGCGAGCGATGACGATAGGGGCTTGGGGCACTTCGGCGGATATCCTTAAGAATGGTGTCGGTAAGCTCTATAATGCGCGCTCAGGTTGCGGCAAGCCCGCCGAACCTTGTGTGAACAGGGCCACAGGTTGAGCGGATATAACAAGCGCCAGAATGGAAGTGATTGCCTAGTCGAGAGTCACAGTTCTATCATTTGTCTGTTATAGTTCGAAGGCACAAGCGATCAGGCGCGGTTAAGAATAGCGGTGCCAAGGGCTTGGAACGAACAGGTTTTGGAGGACTATCGCCCATGTCACGGCGCGACAAAACGGGAGCATCAAAGCAGCTAAAGCTGCCGGTGCTGGCTGTGTCTGCCGCTGTCATGCTGGCTTTGCCGACCACCAGTCTTGCGCTGGTTGGCCTTGGTTTTGATGGATCGACAAGCGAGTCGGCGACGATTGATCTGTTCACTCCCGCCTCCGTTGACCCCGACCTTGCCGCGCGAATCGCTGACAAGGCCCGCGAAAAGGGGCTTCGCTTCACTCCCGCCGGTACCAACCCCGCCTTGCGTGATCGCACGGTGACGGTGGCGGTTCGGATTGACGCAGAGAGCGCCGAGGCGATTTCGGTGCGCAACGCGACCGAGGCTGTCCCTGGCGCGGGCGCAGGGATCGCTGCGCTCAAGACCTCGCGCTTCGATCTGGGAACGGCGCGCGGCTATCAGAGCTTTGCTCGCACCGTAACGCTGCCCGATACAGTGCGCGATTTGAGCATGCCGGACCTGTCCGAGTTTGAACCGCTTCAGCCTACCGCGCAGGACAAGCCAAGCCGGCTGCAACCGCGCATTGAACTTGAGGATGAGCGCCTTGCAGGCCGGTCGGTCAACACGCTCGATGATCTGGGCGCGCAGACGGTGGATGTCGGCGGATCGTTCCGTATCTCTTCCAAGGTCGACGTGACCGCGGGCGTGCGTCTCAGCCAGGAGCGTGAGCGCCTCGCCCCGCTCACCGATTCGGTGCAGGACAGCCAGGCCGTTTACGTCGGTACGCAGATCAAGTTCTGATCCGCCCCTCATTTTGCCTACAACTTTAGTGTGAAGGACCCGGATTTGGCCGGGTTTTGTGTTGCCTGACGCTACGGCACGGCTAGGCTCGATACGTTCGCATCTTGGGAGGGCGTAACTATGAGCCGAGTAGCCATCGTAACCGGAGGAACCCGCGGCATAGGAGAGGCGATTTGCCAGCGCCTCCAACGCCAGGGGCACACGGTTATCGCCAACTATGCGGGCAACGAAGCCAAGGCGAAAGCCTTTACGCAAGCCACCGGCATCCCCTCTTACAAGTGGGATGTGGGCGATCACGAAGCGTGCCTGGACGGGTGCGCGAAAGTTGCAGCCGAACACGGCCCGGTCGACATCGTCATCAACAACGCCGGGATCACACGCGACGGAACGCTCCACAAGATGAGCTTTGACGATTGGAACGATGTGATGCGCGTGAATTTGGGCGGGTGCTTCAATATGGCGAAGGCGACCTTCCCCGGTATGCGGGAACGCAAATGGGGCCGGATCGTCAATATCGGCTCGATCAACGGGCAGGCGGGGCAATACGGGCAGGTCAATTACGCCGCGGCCAAATCGGGCATTCACGGCTTTACCAAGGCGCTGGCTCAGGAAGGCGCGAAGTTTGGCATCACCGTTAACGCGATTGCACCAGGCTATGTAGACACGGACATGGTTGCAGCGGTTCCAGAAAACGTGCTGGAGAAGATTGTTGCCAAGATCCCCGTGGGGCGGCTGGGCAACGCGGAAGAAATCGCGCGCGGCGTTGCTTTCCTCACCTCGGACAATGGTGGCTTTGTTACAGGCTCAACGATGAGCATCAATGGCGGCCAGCATATGTACTAGGGTGCCAACCTTGCCGACTCGGCAAAGGGAGGAACCGATGGACATCAAAACGCACAACCCAACGGACTGGCTCACGCACTTCGGACTTAACCATGCGGTTGAGGTCAGCGGCGGTGAGCGCACGCTTTATCTGTCCGGCCAGACCTCGTCTGACGCCGAGGGCGCGCCGCTCTATCCAGGCGATCTGGTCGCGCAGTTCCGCACGGCCTGGGGTGAGCTTCTCAAGGCGCTGGAATCGGCGGATATGACGCCGGCCAATCTGGTGCGCCTGAATATCTACACGGTCGACACCGCCGCCTTTATGGAAGCCGCGGAACAGATCACCCCCATCTATGCGGAAACAGGCGCGCAGATTTGCGCCACTCTGCTCGGCGTGCGTGAGCTCTATCACCCCGATATCCTGATCGAAATCGAAGGCACCGCCGTCGCGTGATAGGTGGTCTCTTCGGGCAAGTCTTCGCGGCCCGTTAACCACTTTGCGCCAGAGTTTGGTCACCGTCTTGAGAAGGCGGAAGGAGCCAGGCGAGGGCGTGCGATGAGCAAAAGCGACACTCAGGCTGTGAAAGCCGCCAGCGGATCGACCGCTGCAACCCCGATGCTGCGCACCGCCAAGGTTGTGTGCCAGTCGGGCGAGTATGTCTGCCTGATCCGGGATCTGTCCCTTCAAGGCGTTTCGCTCAGCTTCCTGCACGCAACCCCTCACGAACCGCGCATCCTGCTTGCGCTGGCCAACGGCCAGACCTACCCGATCCAGCGCGTGTGGGAAGGCAAGACGCGGGCCGGGTACCGATTTGCTTCTCATGTCTCGCTCGATGAGTTTCGCCATGAGGCGCAGCCATTCGCCGTGCGGCCGATCCGCCTTTCAATCGAGGCCTCAGCCCGCGTGATTGACGGGCGCAAAAGCTACAGCGCGCATCTTCTCGACATCTCGATCCATGGCGCGCGAATTGCGTGCGAGGCTGATATGAGCGCAGGCCGACTGGTCAGCCTTCAGGTGAGCGGCATGGCTCAGCAATTGTGCACCATTATCTGGAGCGACGCGGGGCTGGAGCCTGCGCATTTCGGGCTGCAATTCCAACATCCGCTTGGCCTGAAAGAGCTGGCCCACGCCGCGCTCAAGCTGCAGCCCTTTCATCCGAGCGGAGCGGATAACAATCCATTCCAGTCCGACAAGACGCGCGCAGCCTGACACAGCTCATCCAAAAACCTGTAGGCCTTGCCGGCGCGATCCTTATGATGCGCGCCTATGGACGTGCCCTACCATCCCCCCGTTAAACGCTCGATCGCCATTGCTGGTCACAAGACCAGCATCAGTCTTGAGCCTGTGTTCTGGGAATGGCTGCGCGAGGCGGCGCGGGAAGAGGGTTTGCCCACCAGCGCGCTGGTCGCGAGGATCGATTCTGAGAGAATCCAGGCCGACACACCGCCCGGCCTCGCCAGCGCGATCCGGGTGTGGTTGGTGGCTCGAGGTTAATCGTCCACTCGCTCAATATCCGCGCCGACGAGCTGGAGCTTTTCCTCGAGCCGCTCGTAACCGCGATCAAGGTGGTAGATGCGCCGGACCTGCGTTTCCCCATTCGCCGCAAGCGCGGCGATGACGAGGCTCATCGAGGCGCGTAGATCGGTGGCCATCACTTCGGCGCCATGAAGATGATCGACGCCCTTGACCACCGCCGTGCGCCCCTCGGTGGTCACATCCGCGCCCATACGCGCCAGCTCGGGCACGTGCATGAAGCGGTTTTCAAAGATCGTCTCCTTGAGCACGCTTGTTCCATCCGCCTTGCACAAGAGCGCCATCAATTGCGCCTGCATGTCCGTGGCGAGGCCTGGATAGGGGGCGGTCGTCAGGTCGGTGGGCTGAAGCGCGCCATTGGTGCGAATGTGAATGCCCTTGGGGTCTTCATCCACATGCACGCCGATTGTGCGCAGAGCGTGGATCGTGGCTTGCATTTCGCCCGCCTTGGCGCCCTCCAAACGCACATCGCCCCCGGTGATCGCAGCGGCGCAGGCGTAGGAACCTGCCTCAATCCGGTCGGCCATCACCTGGTACGTCGCCCCATGAAGGCGTTTGACACCGCGGATGGTGAGATCCGAGCTGCCGATACCCTCGATCTCGGCGCCCATCGCGACGAGCAGGTGGCACAGATCGACGATCTCCGGTTCGCGCGCGGCGTTGAAGAAGCGGCTCGTCCCATTGGCAAGGACCGCGGCCATCACTGCGTTTTCCGTTGCGCCCACGCTGACAACCGGGAAATCAAAGTCGCCGCCCGGCATCCCGCCATCGGGCTGGATCGCCTTCACATAGCCTTGCGCCATTTCAATCGTCGCGCCCATGGCTTCGAGCGCCTTGAGGTGCAAATCGATCGGCCGGTTCCCAATGGCGCAGCCTCCCGGCATGGAAACCGTCGCTTCGCCCGCGCGCGCGAGCATCGGCCCCAGGACGAGAATCGATGCGCGCATCTTTCGCACAAGGTCATAAGGCGCAACGCTGGACGTAATCCGCGTGGCCTCAAGCCGCATTGTGCGCCCGAAATCCTCCGGACGCGTACCCTGGATCGCGGTTGTCACCCCGAACTGGTTCATAAGGTGCTGAAACCCGTCGATATCGGCAAGGCGCGGCAGGTTCCGCAAAGTAAGCGGCTCGTCGGTCAGGAGCGCGCACGGAATGAGCGTGAGCGCTGCGTTCTTGGCCCCGGAGATCGGAATTGTGCCCTGGAGACGGTTGCCGCCCCGAATAACAAGTTTGTCCATGGCTACGCCCCATAGCGAAGACCACCTTTCACGCAACTGACACGAGCCTTTGGTTGAGTGAGAAATGAGGCCCAGTGGGATTGACCCGGAACCGGGCGCGAGGCACTCATTCCAACGCTAATGGAAGACTCATACAGAGCGCCAAGGGCCAAGAAGGAAGCCAATGACAAGCTCAACCAAACCGATCAAGAAAGCCGTCTTTCCTGTTGCAGGGCTGGGAACACGGTTTCTCCCCGCGACCAAGGCCATCCCGAAAGAGCTCTTACCCGTCGTAGATCGCCCGCTGATCCAGTACGCGGTCGATGAGGCGCGCGAGGCAGGGATCGAGCAAATGATCTTCGTCACCGGGCGCGGCAAGTCCGCGATTGTCGAGCATTTCGACATGGCCTTTGAACTGGAAACCACGATGAAGGAGCGCGGCAAGGATCTTGGCGTGCTTGAGCCGACGCGCGCCGTGCCTGGCGACATCATCACGGTTCGCCAGCAGGTTCCGATGGGGCTTGGCCATGCGATCTGGTGCGCGCGCGCTATCGTGGGGGATGAGCCGTTTGCGATTTTCCTGCCCGATGAGCTGATGATCGGCAAGAAAGGCGGTCCAGGAGAATCAAAAGGGGGCTGCATGAAGCAGATGGTCGAAGCCTATGAAACGGTTGGCGGCAACCTCATCAGCGTGCTCGAAGTGCCGATGGAAGAAGTGTCGAGCTATGGCGTTATCGATCCGGGCACGACCGAAGGCGCGCTCACGCAAGTGAAGGGTCTGGTTGAAAAGCCACCGGTCGCCGCGGCGCCGTCCAACAAGATCATCTCGGGCCGCTACATCCTCCAACCCGAAGTAATGCGGACGCTGGAAACCCAAGGCAAAGGCGCCGGCGGAGAAATCCAGCTGACCGACGCGATGGCGCGGATGATCGGCGACCAGCCGTTTCACGCGGTCACGTTTGATGGCCATCGCTACGATTGCGGCAGCAAGCTGGGCTTTGTCGAAGCAACCTTGGCGCTGGCTCTTGATCGCGACGACATGGGCGAAGATGTGCGCGCCATGGCGCAGCGCTTGCTCGGCTGAGCCGCGCTAACACCGCCGCTTAACCGCATAAGCAAGAGCCCCCGGTCAGCGTTGCGCTGACCGGGGGCTTTGGTTCTGGCGATACGCCCGCGCTTATTCGGCGGCTTCGTCGCTCGGCAGGTCAGGGCCTTCGCCCGCTAGCGGATCGTTGGCGAAGGGGAGATTGGCAATCGCCTCTTCGACCTTGGCTGGATCTTGCGCTGCGATTTCCGCAAGCCCTCCAAGCGAGGAGCCATCAAGGCCCAGTTCCTTCATCAGCCCGTCGAGCACCGGCGCCTGCGCGCGGTAAGCCAGCGCGGCCGAGACCGCATCGTTGGCGAGGTTTCCCGAGCCGGCACCGGAACCGCCATCGTTTGCGGCACCGCCCGAGGCGCCACCACCGTTGGTGAGCCCGTCCACCTGCACGATCTTGATCGAATCAATCGCTTCCATCGGCTTGGCGCTTTCACGCACGACTTCGGGCAGCACGTTGAGCAAGGCCAGCTTGGTCTGCAGGCTAATCTGATCCATCGAGAGGATGTTGGCCGCTTCGTTGACCGCGCGTTGACCGGCCGCTTCGACTTCGAAACGAACCCGCGCGGCGTCCGCGCGCAGCTTTTCAGCCT
The DNA here is from genome assembly GCA_039815865.1 of Pseudomonadota bacterium. Taxonomy (GTDB): domain Bacteria; phylum Pseudomonadota; class Alphaproteobacteria; order Sphingomonadales; family Sphingomonadaceae; genus Erythrobacter. Next base: position 4,520 of record JBCBYM010000015.1, on the reverse strand, counting down.
CGGCTTCACCTTGGGCTTCGAGCCGCAGAGCTTCGGCGCGGTTGGTGGCTGCGTCCTTTTCGGCGGCCGCTTCGACGGTGACCTGGATCGCTTCGCGTTCGGCTTCCTTGGCCGCTTCGATCAGTTCGATCTTCTTGGTACGCTCAGCGATCTCGCTTTCGCGTGAGGTTGCGACCTGCTCTTCCGCGGCCACGGCCAGAGCGCGAGCGGCATCGGCTTCAGCTTTGGCCTGGCTTTCCTCGCGCGACTTGTTCTGGACCGCGATCTGCTGTTCCTGCCGAGCGATTTCGAGCGCGCGGACCTGATCGATCCGGGCCTCTTCGACGGTCCGGTCGGCTTCGATCTGCTGGCTGTCGACTTCTTTCTTGGCCTGAATGCGCGCCGAGTCCGCCTCGCGCTCACGCATGGCCTGCTCGCTGGCGATCTCGGCCATCTGCGAGGCGCGGCGGATTTCAACCTCACGCTCCTGCTGAAGCCGCGCATATTCGGTGTCGCGGCTGATTTCAAAGCTGCGCTGATCGGCTTCGAGGTTCTTGCCCTCCATCTGCACGCGCGTGTCCTGCTCGATATCGTTGCGCAGTTTCTTGCGCGCTTCGATCTGCTCGGTCAGCTTGGTCAGACCTTCGGCGTCAAAGGCATTGTTGGCGTTGAAGTGTTCGATGCTGGTCTGGTCAAGCCCGGTGAGCGAGACCGATTCCAGCTCCAGCCCGTTCATCGCCAGATCGTTGGAGCTTACCTGCTGCACCTTCTGGACAAAGTCGGCGCGCTGTTCGTGCAGTTCGTTCATGCTCATCCCCGCCGCAACCGAGCGCAGCGCGTCGACGAATTTACCTTCGACAAGGTCCTTGAGCATTTCGGGCTGCATCGTGCGCTGACCCAGAGTCTGCGCGGCCATGCCAATCGCGCCCGCATCGGGACGCACGCGGACGTAGAACTCCGCTTTCACATCAATCCGCAGACGGTCGAGCGTGATGAGCGCTTCGGTGTCCTTGCGAACAACGGCCAGCACCAGCGTGTTCATGTTGACTGGCATCGTCTCATGAAACACCGGGAAGACGAGCGCGCCGCCATTCATGACGACCTTTTCACCGCCCACACCGGTGCGCACAAACGCGGTTTCCTTCGACGCGCGGCGGTAAAGCGTGGTGAGGAAGACAAAGATCGCAAAGATCATGGCCAGCGCAGCCCCGACCCAAACGGCATAATTAAGCAGAGTTTCCATGATTTCTCCTGTTCCTTTTCCTATGCCGACGCGCGCGTCCTGAAGGGTTTCGGGGCCCTTCAGCCCACCTGCAGCATCGGGCTTTCGTAACGAACCGCGTAGAACGTCTCCCCCTCGCGCCGCACAAGGAGGACGGTTTCGCCCTCGCTCAAAGCGGCTTCGGGATCATGCGGTTCAACCATGACAAAATGAGGGTGCCCGTGAATATCGAGCACCTTGGAGCGCGCGGGGCTTCCTTGTTTGGCGGTGCCGATCTGAATTTCGGCATCACGGCGCACCAGACTGTCGAGCGAGACGGCGCTCGTTTCATCCTGGGGAAGCACCCGCGCAAGCGGGCGGGTAAGCGTGCCGTTGACCGGCAGGGCCGCAAAGCCCGCCAGCGCAGCGGCGAGCGCTGGGTTCAAAGGGGTACCAAGCAGCGCGATCGCCAATTGCTGGCCGGACACGCCGATCGCAGCGAAGACAAACAACAGCACCATCAGCCAGATGAGAAAGGGCACGCGGCCCAACCCCAAGAGGCTGAACGCGCCCTCCACCCAGCCCGTTGCGCCGAGCGCGTCGGGATCGACATCAAACTTGCTCTCCACATCGAGATCGAGGTCGACATCCACATCGCCCGTATCGAACAGATCGCCCAGACCCAGTATTTGTCCAATACTGATGATGACAAGAGCAATCAGAGCCAAAAGGAATGGCAAGTTATGCGGTTCAAAAAGAGTCATTGTATCTCACACGCAAACACAGGGGCCGCAAAGACGCAGTCCCTCGTTTTCCAATTTTTTCCCATGAACAGCCGATTAACACATGCCCGCACAAAAAGATACAAAAATCGGAATGGCTTGCGTGATGCAACTCGCTTTTGTTTGATATTTTCAAGCAAGTCTTGAATTGTTGTTTCGTATTCCCATATCCGAGACTTGCCCTGCCCGCACTGTCAGGCCCTGATGCGGATTGGCAGGCTCTTCAAACCGCCAACAAAAGTGCTGGTCGCGCGCTGCGGCTTACCCGCCAATTGGACCGCTTCGACCCGGTCAAGCAGCGCCTCGAAAAGCAGCCGCATTTCCAGCCGCGCGAGGTGCAGGCCAAGGCATTGATGCGCGCCCGCTCCAAAGGCCAGATGCCGATTGGGTGAGCGCGCAGCGTCAAACCGGCGTGGGTCCTCGAACTGCGCGGGATCGTGATTGGCCGAGACGTAATTGATCATCATCCAGTCACCCTTGCGGATGAGCTGACCGCCAACCTCCACATCCTGAGCCGCGGTGCGCATGAAGTGTTGGACCGGGCTGGTCCAGCGGATCGCCTCCTCGACAATGCCGGGCAGCAAAGAGCGGTCTTCGCGCACCCTTGCCCATTGCTCCGGGTCCTGCGCCAGCGCCTGCATCGCACCCGCGGTCGAGGCGCTGGTTGTGTCGTGTCCGGCGGTGGCGACGATGATGTAATAGCCCGCCATATCGCGCGGGGGCAGCGGGGCCCCGTCGACGAGCGCGTTGGCGATCACGCTGGCGACATCGTCGGTGGGGTTGGCCCGGCGTTCTTCGGCAACCGCTCCGAAGTAATCCTCAAAGCTTTTCACGGCGCCAGCGACCAGTTCAACCACCTGGTCGGGCGACATCTTATCCATACCGGAACCCGACAGATCCTTGTCCTGCCCGCCAAACAATTGCTGGGTGAGCGTTTGCATACGCGGCTCATCCTCTGGCGGCACACCCAGAATCTGCATTACCACGCGCAAGGGGTAGGGGCCCGCAACGTGCTCGACGAAATCGAGCTCGGGCCCGGCCTCGATCATGGCGTCCACTGTGCGCCCAGCCAGAGCGCGGATTTCGCCTTCGATCTGCTCCAGATTGCGCGGCATGAACCAGTCTTGGGTAAGCTTTCGGTATTTGGGGTGGATCGGCGCGTCGAAGACCACCAGCGAATCGACCAGAATGTTGGAACCGGTCGCCTGGCGGCTGAACTCAATCGCTTGCTTGAAGGCAAAGACAACGGGGCGCGGATTGTTGAGGAAGGTCGCGTTGTCCTTCGAGATGCGCATCACGTCTTCGTAGCGGCTGATGAACCAGAAGGGATCGAACAGCTCTGGATCCTCAGGCACCACTTTGGCGACCGGCATCGCCTCGCGAATATGGTCAAACGTGTCGAGCAGGCCGTCCCACTCGCCATAGGCGTGCGGATCGATCACCGCTTTGGCAAGCGGCGTGGGAAGAACCGCCGGATCGCGGCTCATCACACAGATGCCTTTGCTTGAGCCTCGTATTCGTCGCGCAGTTCGCGCTTGTAGAGCTTGCCGTTCGCCTCGCGCGGGAGATCGGGACGGAAATCGAACAGTTTGGGCATCTTGATGCGCGCGAGGTTCGGCGCGAGGAATTCGCGCAGTTCATCCTCGAGGCCAGGGCCGGCCTCGCTCATGTCCATCGGCTGGACCACCGCGACGACCTTTTCGCCCAGATCCGGGCATGGTGCGCCGATCACGGCGGCATCCATCACCTTCTCATGCGTGACAAGAAGGTTCTCGATCTCCTGCGGGTAGATGTTGACCCCGCCGGAAATGATCATGTGGCTCTTGCGGTCGGTGAGGTAGAGGAAGCCTTCTCCATCAACATGGCCGATATCGCCCAGCGTCATCCAGCCCTTGGGATGCATGGCCTCGGCGGTCTTGGCCTCGTCCTTGTGATAGGTTGGCAGGTTGTCGTTCTCGAAGTGGATAAGGCCGTCTTGGCCCGCCGGGCACTCTTCGCCATCGGGCCCGCAGATGTGCAGCTTGCCGTGGATCGCCACGCCCACCGTGCCGGGACGCGATAGCCAGGCCTCGCTGCCGACAAAGGTCATGCCGATCTGTTCGGACCCGGCGTAATATTCGTTCACGATCGGGCCCCACCATTCGATCATCTCGCGCTTGATCGGCACCGGGCACGGCGCCGCCGCGTGCAGCGCGCGCTGATGCGAGGACAAATCGTAGCGCGTGCGGATTTCGGGATCGAGCTTGAGGAACCGCACAAAGTGCGTGGGCACCCATTGGCTGTCGGTCACACGGTAGGTCTCGATCGCTTTGAGCGCCTCTTCCGGGTCGAACTTCTCCATGACGACCACCGTGCCGCCGAGGCGATGGACGGTCGAGGACCAGCCCAGAGGCGCAGCGTGGTAGAGCGGGGCGGGCGAGAGGTAGACCATCGAGCCATCGTCCGGCATCCCTACCCCTACCGTGGCCAGGCCCACCAGCGCGACCGGCGCCTGCGGATCGGGGTCCTCGGGCTGCGCGGGCTTGACCCCCTTGGGCCGCCCGGTCGTGCCACTCGAA
>JBCBYM010000159.1:0-5733 GCA_039815865.1 Pseudomonadota bacterium | reverse complement strand
ATGAATGACACGGTCTACTGGGCGCATGGCACGCTAGAAGATCGGACCATCGTCACGAACAAGAACACCAATAATTTTCTCAATCACTCCGAATACCGGTTCTTGAAAACGTGCGAGGCGATGAAAGAAGACGGGATCGAGATTTTCACCATCGCCTTTGCCATCAACAATGGTGGACGCCGTGCGCGCACAATCGCTGCGTTCCAAAGTTGCGCGACAAACCCAACGACGCACTTTTTCTCAGCCGCCAATGGTGCCGAACTCGAGAATGCCTTTCTCACCATCGCCACCGAAATCACCACGCTGAGGCTGGTGAAATGATGCGCTTCTCCAAGGCAATCCAGCGCGATGACAGCGGCGTAACCATTGTCGAATTTGCGTTTGTCGCTCCTGTCATGATTGTGCTGATCACAGGGCTTCTTGAGATGGGCTATGTCCTGTTCGCACGCTCCACTTTGGAAAGCGCGGTTCTGGATGCGGCGCGGACCTCCAGGGTTGCCAATTGCCCGAGCGAGAACGCCAAGGCGATCGAGGAGGCAATCCAAGCGCGCATGTCGGTCATCATCAGCGGCGATGGATCACCGGCTCGTGTCGAAGTGGATTCCTATGGCGAGAATTTCGGTGATGTCGGAAACCCGGAACCCTTCGACGATGACAACGGCAACGGCACACGCGATCCCGGGGAAGGGTACACCGATGTGAACGGCAACTCCCAATGGGATGAAGACATGGGAGAGAGCGGCGACTTCGGCTCGTTCGGAGAGGTCGTGCGTTTCAAAGCGAGCTACAATGTGCGTTCCTTGATCCCCTTCGTCGCCAACTCGATCAATGGCGGACGCAATTTCTACACGATCGAGGCCGTTACAGCGGTCCGCAACGAGCCTTTCATGGAGTTCGCATGCGCGCTGTAGTGCCCCCGAAATGGCTCTCGATCCTCAAGCTTGGCCCCTTCGCCTTCCTTCGCCAGCTCGCAAGAGACACGGGCGCAATTGCGATGATCGAGTTCGCCTATACGCTTCCCGTCTTTGTCGGGTTTGGCCTTGTTGGGATTGAGTGCACAAACCTCGTCCTTGCGCATCAGAAGGCAGAACGTATTGCCTCGACCCTTGCCGATCAGGTCGCCGGCAACATGATCCCACCCAACGAAGCGCAGATCGGCGACATGTTCGAAGCGGCGAATCAGATTGCCGCTCCCTTCGAGTTTGACGGGGAGGGGAACGCGATAATTACCGCCGTTCTTGGTGCCTATGATGTCGCGGAAGACGAAGTGCAGAACAAGATTGCCTGGCAGCGTTGCTCGGCTCAGGGCCGCATCACAAGCGGGATCGGCCGCGAGTGGGCGGGCAGTGACAATATCGCCGAAGGGCCACAAGTCGACCTGCCCAACGATATCGAGCTCGACCAGAACGAGATGGTCATCGTGACCGAGGTGTATTTTCCGTATCGCCCGATTGTGAGCCAGGCGCTTGTTGATGGGTTCGTCGGAGAGGATTCCGTGCTTAAGGAGGTCTCGGTCTTTCGGACCCGCGGGGATGTCCTGTTCAGCGTGACCCCGGTCCTAGAAGTGCCAACGCACTCTTGCTGACCCCTGCGTCGCCAGAGGGGGGCGCTCCTTATGCAAAGGCTGAATTCACGTTCTGCGCGTAGGCCTGCGCTGCGCCGGTAAGGCCCGGCTGTTCGTGTGAGACGATCTTGACGGGCAGGCTTGCTATGTGATCACTAAAGCGTCCCTTGGCGTTAAAGCGCGCGGCAAAGCCCGACTGCAGCAGTGTCTCTCGGATACGATAGCCCAACCCGCCAGCGATCACGACGCCGGATGCGCCATGTGTGAGCGCGACGTCACCAGCAACCGATCCAAGCGCAAGGCAGAACCGGTCAACCGCTGCGGCCGCCAGGCTGTCTTCGCCCGAGCGTCCCGTTCGCCAGATCGTGATATCATCCAAGTCCCGGATCGCCCGATCCTCCATCGCGGCGAGCGTTGCGTAAATGTCGACGATTGCAGGGCCGGAGACGACCCTCTCATTGGATACTCGTGAAAGCCGGGTCCTTAGCCTTGCAAGGATCGCGTCCTCAATCGCATCGAGCGGGGCAAAGGCCCCGTGCCCGCCTTCGGTTGTCTGAACCCGGTAGCCGCCTGCGCCATCGCGATAGAACTGAGCGACGCCAAGCCCGGTACCGGGTCCGATCACGCTGATCGTGCCGGATTCTGGCAAACCAATGTCAGGGCCGGCCAAGTGCACAAACTGATCGTTCGACGAGCGCGCAACGGCGTGCGCCACCGCCTCGAAATCGTTGATAATCAGGTGGCGCGCGCATCCCAGTTTTTCGGAGATCAGCGCCGGGCGAACAATCCAGGGATTGTTGGTAAAGCGGATAACATCGGTGTTGACGAGGCCGGCCACCGCCATCGCCACAGCGTCGGGCAGGTGGCCACCCATCATCTCGCGATAGCTTTCCCAAGCTGTCTGGAAACTGGCGTGATCCCGGGTGTTCAGGGTCACTGGTTCGCTCAAAGATGGAAGACTGCCTCCATCGATAGTCGCGATGGCAAAGCGCGCGTACGTGCCACCGATGTCGACGGCCACAATGTCTTGCTTGGCCGTCATGAAAGCTAGAGCCCCGCGCCCGCGAGCATGGCCGAAGCGCCGCTTTCTGCGCCGTCGACATGCGCTTGCATCATCCGGAAGAGCTCTCTTCCAACCCCCCACTGCGCCTCTGGCTCGGCGGCTGGCGCGCGCTGCGAAAGATCCGCGTTTGTCGACAGCTCTCCGGTCTCAGCGCAGACTTTGACGATATCGCCATCGCGCAGCCGCGCCAAGGGACCGCCGCCGATCGCCTCAGGGGTGCAGTGGATGGCAGCCGGGACCTTCCCGCTGGCGCCCGACATGCGGCCATCGGTGACGAGAGCCACCTTGTGCCCGCGCCCCTGAAGCACGGCGAGGGACGGTGTGAGAGCGTGCAGTTCGGGCATCCCATTGGCACGCGGACCTTGAAAACGCACGACGACGACGACATCGCGGTCCAGCTCTCCGGCCTTGAACGCGGTGAGCACATCGGCTTGATTCTCAAACACCCGCGTGGGCGCCTCTGTCGTCCAGCGTTCGCGCTCAACCGCCGATGACTTGAAACAGGCACGCCCCAGATTGCCGGTCAAAAGACGCATGCCGCCATCGCTCTGGAAAGGGTCGCCCACGGGCCGCAGCATGGCGTCATCACCGGTTGGACCGGTGTCTTCCCAAATGAGGCCTTCGCTTTCATCAAGCGCTGGCCCCTTGGCGTAGGCATCCATCCCCCCATCCCAAATGGTGAGCGTATCGCTATGGGCGAGACCCGCATCGAGCAATTCGCCGACCACAAAACCCATGCCGCCTGCTGCATGGAAATGGTTCACATCGCCCGAGCCATTGGGATAAACTCGCGCAAGCAGAGGGACGACGCTGGAGAGCTCGGCCAGATCGCTCCAGTCCAGAATGATCCCGGCAGCGCGGGCAATCGCGGGCAGGTGGATCGCGTGATTGGTTGATCCTCCGGTGGCGATAAGGCCGACAACCGCGTTCACAATCGCCTTTTCATCGACGACCTTGGCGAGCGTTCGTTCCCGCGTGCCCGAAAGCTCGGCCAGACGATGCACCGCCGCACGGTCAAGCGATTGGCGCAGCTTGGTACCCGGCGTGACAAAGGCCGCGCCCGGAACATGCAAGCCCATCATCTCCATCAGCATCTGGTTCGAATTGGCGGTTCCGTAGAACGTGCAGGTGCCGGGCGAGTGGTAGCTGCCAAGCTCGCTTTCGAGCAGTTCACCGCGCCCGATCTCGCCGGCGGCGTGTTTCTGGCGGGTCTCCTGCTTCTGCTTGTTCGAAATCCCACTTGGCATGGGGCCAGAGGGCACAAACACCGCCGGCAAATGGCCAAAGCGCAAGGCGCCCATCAGCAGGCCCGGCACGATCTTGTCGCAAATGCCAAGGCAAGCCACGCCCTGATACATCTGATGGCTGAGCGCGATGCCGGTCGCCATGGCGATGGTGTCCCGGCTGAAGAGTGAAAGCTCCATCCCATCTTCGCCCTGTGTCACCCCATCGCACATGGCCGGGGTGCCGCCTGCAACCTGCGCCGTCGCTCCCACTTCGCGGGCGTAGATCTTCAGCCGGTCAGGATAGCGGCCATAGGGCTGATGGGCCGAGAGCATGTCATTATACGCGGTGACGATGCCGATATTGGGACCGCGCTGGTTTTTCATCGCGTCCTGATCTTCCAGCGCACCGGCGAAGGCGTGGGCCAGGTTGGAACAGGCAATATCCTTGTGTTCGGGCGCGCGGTCCGCCTCGCGTTCCATAAGATCGAGATAGGCGCTGCGTCCGGACCGTGAGCGCTCGATGATGCGCTGTGTAACGCGGTGCAGCGTGTCGTTGAGACTATTCATGCCAGCTCACTCCGTCGCGTTCGGCCAGCGCGATAGACGCGCTCGGCCCCCAGCTGCCAGCGGTGTAGGTCTTGGGGGTGACGCCGTTCTCTTCCCATTCGGCCCGGATAGCATCGATCCATTGCCATTGCGCTTCAACCTCGTCGCGGCGCACGAACAGGGTCTGGTCGCCTTTGACAAGATCAAGCAAAAGCCTTTCATACGCGATGCGCCGCTGCGCTTCGGAGAAGGCATCGGGCATGGCAATGGCGAGCGGCACTTCGCGAAGGCGCGCGCCTTCTTCGTCCAGCCCCGGAACCTTTGCCATCAGTGACAAGGTTATGTTCTCTTCGGGTTGAATGCCAATGAGCAGGTGATTGGGCTGCATCGCCGCGCCGCTGCCTTCGAAGATCGAGTGCGGCACACGCGCAAACTTGACGAGGATTTCCGTCACCCGTTGGGGCAGACGTTTCCCGGTGCGCAGGTAGAAGGGCACGCCCTTCCAGCGCCAATTGTCGAGATGGGCCTTGATCGCAACGAAGGTCTCGGTGGCGGAGGCCTTGCCCAGTTCTTCATCATAGCCCGGCACCGCTTCGCCTGCGATGGCGCCTGCGCGATACTGACCGGTCACGGTCTCCGACACGTCGACCGGACGCAAGGCGCGCAGCACCTTCACCTTCTCATCGCGCACGGCAGTGGCATCAAAGCTTGTGGGCGGCTCCATCGCGACGAGGCTGAGCAGCTGGAGCATATGGTTTTGCACCATGTCACGCAGCGCGCCCGCGTCGTCATAAAAGCCGACTCGGCCTTCAAGTCCAACGGTCTCGGCAACCGTGATCTGGACATGCTCGATATAATTGGAATTCCAGATGGGCTCGAACAGGATGTTGGCAAAGCGCAGCGCCAGAAGGTTCTGCACCGTCTCCTTGCCAAGGTAGTGGTCGATGCGGAAAATCCGATCCTCAGGGAAGGCAGCGGCGACGGCATCGTTGATCACGCAGCTTGAAGCCAGATCGCTTCCCAGCGGCTTTTCAAGGCCAATACGCACATTCTCGCCCGTTAGCCCTGCGTGTTCGAGCCCCGCGATGGTGGGGCCAAACAGGCTGGGCGCGGTCGACAGGAAGATCGCAAGCCCGCTGCCAGTGCAATCCACCTTCGCAGCCAGTTCGACAAAGCCATCAAGCGTGGTCGCATCGAGCGGCTGGTAGCTTAACCGGTCAAGAAACCGCTCAATCTGGCTGCGGCGATCTTCAGCAAGGAATTCCTCAAGCGCTGAGCGGGCCATGTCGCGGTACTCTGCATCGCCAAGTTTGCTGCGCGCGGTTGCGATGATC
>JBCBYM010000158.1:0-5737 GCA_039815865.1 Pseudomonadota bacterium | reverse complement strand
GAGCAGCGGCGATTGGCTGCTCGTCTAGGTCTAACCCTTTGATTTGCGCTGATCGCCTTTGCCTGCATAGAGCGATCGGCGCGAACGGGGGGCGGTTTGGGCCCGGCGGTCCGCTTGAATCCTTCTCAACAGTCGTGGTCCTAGTGTGATCGGAAAGCCCGGCGCAACTGATCGAGCAGCGGTCGCAGAACAAAGCTCATCAAGGTGCGCTCACCGGTCTGGATGAAGGTTTCAACCGGCATCCCGACGCGCAACTGAATGTCGCCCAATTGCTCCACCTCAGACTTGGGAATGGCGACGTTCACCTTGAAATATGGGAAATTGTTCTCGTCCATAAGGCGGTTGGGCGACACGAAGGTAACGGTTCCGGACAGTTCTGGCGTAGTCTGGCGATTGAGACCGCTCAGAAACAAGATCGCATCGCTTCCCACAAGGACCTGGTCCACATCCTCGGGCATAACGCGCGCTTCGACGATCATCGCATCTGTGTCGGGTACGATCTCAAAAATCGTGTCGCCCGGAGGTACCACAGCGCCGATCGTGCTGATCGTGATACGCGACACCAGACCGTCCGCGGGCGAGCGCATGACCGAACGCTCCAGCGCATCGTCCGCTGCCACCTGCCGGCGACGAAGGTCTGCGAGCTGGCTTTGCACCTGGACCAGCTCAGCCGCGGCGGCACTGCGAGCGTTCGCAGACACGCTAGAGGCCTGCGCTCGCGCTTCGGCAATGCGCGCCGAGGATTGGACAATGTTGGCAGACGCGGTGTCCCGGTTCGCTTCAAGATCCGCAGCCGTGCGTTGCAGGGCGTTGAGCCGATCCAAGGTGGTCAGTCGATCCTCGTACAATTCGCGGGTCTGCTGTAGTTCCTCGTCAATGAGGGTGGATTGCCGTTCAAAGGAAGAGACCTGGCTGCGATACGCGCTTATGTCGGCGCTGGCCTGTTGCGCGCGCTGCTGCAGCTGCGTGCGCTGAATGATCTGAGCCTGTTTGCGCACCCGAAAATTGCGTTCTTCGTTGGCCATCACGGCTGCCATAGCGGGATCGGAGGCGCGTTCGGTCAGTGTATCGGGAAAAGCGATCGAGGGCTTGTCATCGCGTTCCGCTATAAGGCGTGCCTCGAGAGCTTGCAGCTGATCCACGCTCAGCCCCGTCAATTCCGAGTTGGCGCCTTCAACGGTTTCGTCCAGCCGCATTAGTGGTTGACCCTTCGCAACCCTTTCGCCTTCCGACACCAGTACAGTGTTCACAGTCCCGCCAAATGGATGGCCGATCCGTTTCACTGCAGACTCCACCGAGACTGTGCCCACGGCAATCACCGCGCCGCTTATGGGTACGAAGCTCGCAAGGCCGCCCAGAACCACAACGAGAAACGCCACCACGCCCAGCGAGCGGCGGATGGATCGCTGCAAGGCAGCCGCGCTGCGCTCTAGGGTGGAGTTGGGCTCAGCGCTAGACGGCAGGCCGCTGCGGATAGGGGACATGGCTGTCACAGCCTGCTCACCTTCTCGGCGGTCGCTGTGGTCTCGATCTCTGCCTGAGGCCGGGCTGGCGGCGTCGGTTCGCTAGGTGCGTTCGGCGCGGTTGGTGCATCCTTGCCAATGCGCGAGCCGCCGGTTCGGACAACGGGCCCGGGGAAGTGTCTTTTGCGTTTTTTGCGTTGGGTATCGTTACCCCTCGCATTGGCCACCGTCTCGAACTTTTCGATCATGCCCGCGTCCATCATGAGCACATGGCTCATATAGGAAAGAACCGAGGATCGGTGTGCCACCATGATGACAATCGCACCGCGTCCGCGCGCTTCAAGGATCGCTCTACCCAGCGCCTGTTCGCCTTGTGCATCGAGGTTGGAATTGGGTTCGTCGAGCACTAACACGAAGGGATTGCCATACAGCGCCCGCGCCAGCGCAACCCGCTGCAACTGGCCTGCGGAAAGCGATGATCCGCCTGGCTGGATCTTATGATCGTACCCGCCCTCAAGACCCAGGATGAATTCATGCAGATCCGCGGACCGCGACGCCGCCAGAACCGCGTCCATGCTCGCTCGCGGATCGAACCGGGCAATGTTCTGCGCGATGGTGCCTGGCATCAGGCTGATGGTCTGCGGGACATAACCGAAGATCCGCCCAAGGCTGGCTTCGCCGTATTGATCAAGCGAAGCGCCATCGAGGCGTACATCGCCGCGTGCCGGGCTCCAGACACCGGAGATAACCTTGGCGAGGGAGGACTTACCTGATCCGCTGCGTCCGATGACCGCGATGCCATCTCCCGCATTGGCGCTGAAATTGATATCTGCGATTGTGGCCTTGGCCCCTCCGGGCGGACCCGCAGACACCTTGCGCACCACGAGCGACTGGCTGGGCAGGGGCAATTGCGAAAGTGGCTCTTGCAGAGGGACAGATTCGAGCATGCGGTCAAGGCGCTGAAGGGCTTGCAGCGCGCCAACAGCGTGTTTCCAGTGCGCAATCACCTGCTCGATCGGTGCCAACGCTCGCGAGGACAGGATTGAACCGGCAATTATGATCCCCGGCGTTGCCTCGCCCGAAAGGACAAGATAGGCGCCGAGCGCAAGGACAAGCGATTGCAGAAACAAGCGGAAGGACTTCGTGACCGCGCTCATGATACCGCTGGTGCGCGACATATCGCCTTGCAGGCGACTTCCTTCATCTTCCAAAGCCAGCCAGCGTGCCCGCTGTGCATCCAGACCGCCCATGGCGCGCAGGATATCGGCGTTCCGGCGAATGTCTTCGGTTGCGCGCAAACGCGATGACGTGTTCGCAGTGACCGCTTCGACGCGCTTGGCGGTCAATCTCTCTGAAGATAGCATCAGCCCAATGAGGAAACCCACGCCCAGCAATGTCAGCGCGGCAAGGCTCCAGTGGAAGAGGAATAGAACAACTAGAAACAGGATCACCCAGGGCAGATCAAGGAAGGCAAGTGGGCCGGGGCCAGCGATGAACCCGCGCGCTATATCGAGGTCGCGGATGGGCTGGCTGCCCGAGGGGGTGGGGCCATTCGTCAATTCAAACCGTGCTGCGATGTCCAGCACGCGCCCGCTGAGACGCGATGTGGTTATGGCGCTGAGGTGAGACGTGATCTGCGAGCGCAGGGCCTCGAGCAAAGCCAGGAAACCGAAGGCGATCGCCACGATCCCAAGCAGGCCGGCCAGCGTTGGCGCGCTGCGCGAGGGAAGCACTTCATCATAGACGAGCAACATGAAGAATGAACCGACCAGCAGAAGCACATTGACGAACGCGCTGATGACCACCGCCGGCACCAGCGCCGACGAGATGGGCGCGAACGCGGTGCGCAGTTCGGATGCCTTGCCAAAAATCATGACCTTGTGTGTTGCCCTCCGCGCTCGGGCCTGCGTCGGCGAGCGAATCCTCAGGCACCTGCAATGGCCGCCTACGTCTTTACGTTTTCGAGATTATTATGGTTTACGCCCGCTCCATTCGGAGGGCTCGTGCAAAAGTCTTACAGTCCAATCGGGTGCCTGCCCTGTTTGCTAGTTTGTGTGCTGCTTTCAGGCCACACCGCGCGGGCAGAGACCTTGGCCGAAGCGCTCGAGCTCGCCTATGCCTCCAACCCAAGCCTCTCCGCCGAGCAGGCGCGCACCCGAGCTGCCGATGAGAGTGTGACACAGGCGAAGGCAGCCTACGGCCCATCGATCGATGCCAGCGCAGACTATACCTACACGCGTGAGGTCAATGATAACGCGCTTGTCGACAGCAACGAGGGCGCAAGCGGCGGCTATGCTGTCACGCTCTCCCAACCATTGCTGAGTTTCGGTCAGCTCGAAGCTGGAGTCGGGATCGCCAATGCGGACAGGCTTGCTGCACGCGAGCAATTGCGATTGATCGAGCAGTCGGTGACCGCCGAAACCATACTCGCCTATGTCCGGGTGCGCCGGGACCTGGCAATTTACAGTGTGCGCCTGCAGATCGCGGCACTGTTCAACGAACAGAACGAAATCACAAGGAAGCGCTTTGATCTGCGCGCTGCAACGCTGACCGATGTAGAGCAGATCAACAACCAGACGCAGATCGCCAAAGCGCTGGCACGGGAGGCGCTGGCCACGCTGGAGGCGAGCGCCAACCAATATCGGCGCGTGGTGGGCCAGTTTCCCGGTGAACTTGCCTCCCTTCCGCCCAGCCCGCCCCTGCCCCCGCTCGAAAGCCTGCTCTCGAGCGCGGATCAGTTGAGCCCGCAAATCCGTATCGCCGCCTATTCCGAAAACGGTGCGAGGCAATTGGTGGCCTTGCGCCGCGCCGAACGCATGCCGGTTGTGTCCGCAGAGCTTGGCGCCGCGAATGCTCCCATGGTCCCGTTCACCAACGATGATCGCCAGCTGCGAAGCTTCGTTGGTGTCAGCGTGACCATGCCCATCTTTCGCGGCGGGCAATTGGGATCGCGCATTCGCGAAGCCAATGAACTGGTCCAGGCGGCGCGCTTTGACCGCGAAGAAGTTCGCCGCACCGTGCGCAACAACGCCTCGTCAAACTGGTCGCAGGCGCAGGCTGCGGCACGGGTCGCGCCGGTTTACGCAGCTGCGGTAGCATCGGGCAAGGCGGCGCTGCTCAATGCCCGGCGCCAGGAAACAGCAGGCCTGCGAACCTCGCGCGAGGTTATCGACATCACTAATGACCTGCTGCAGGCGCGCATCAACGCAATCAACGCTGCGGCGAACGGGTATACGGCAAGCGCGCTGGCGCTCTTCGAGGCCGGATTGCTGGATCCCTCGCTCTTCGGGGCCAACGTGGCGCGCTACGATCCGGATGCGTATGATCCGTTCGTCAACGGGTTTGCTGGCCTTCCGCTGCGCCCGATTATTGGTCCGGTCGACAGCTTGTTCGTGGAATCACAGACCAAGGACCTCGCCGTCTACTACGAGGCATCGGACCATTGGGAAGCGCCAAAGCCCCGCATTGAGGTCCGTATCGAGGAACTCCTTCGCTCCGACGAGACGGATTATGCAAACCAGTTTCCTGCGCCCCGTTTCGATCCTGGCCCAGCCGATACGACCAATAAAGCCAATCCGACCAAGCAGACGGCGCAACCAGGCAGATAACCTCAGGCGATGAGTTGAAATAGCGAAACGGACTGGCAGGCTTCTTGGGTCTAGGCATAGGTTCGCCCTACCCTCACCACATCAATGGTCAATCAGGTGCGTTTGCTCTGACAGTGCCCTTCATCCGAGCAAAGCCGCCTGTTTTGCGGGCTACCGCAGGGCACCTGAATTGAGAGAAAAGTTGCCCGGGCAGGTGGCGGTGCTGTCAGTCTAATCGCAACTCGCCTCCAATTGGCGCAACTAACCCTTTCACGCTGTCAGGTCAGGCCATTAGATTTTGCCACTCAGCAAGTGCGGCT
The DNA here is from genome assembly GCA_039815865.1 of Pseudomonadota bacterium. Taxonomy (GTDB): domain Bacteria; phylum Pseudomonadota; class Alphaproteobacteria; order Sphingomonadales; family Sphingomonadaceae; genus Erythrobacter. The sequence goes on along the minus strand of JBCBYM010000158.1, from coordinate 367 downwards.
GAGCGGGCGGTCTTGTAAGTCTGTCTGTCGACGGGGTGGCGTTGGGAGTTGAAGTGGTTGTGAACATTTGCGTGGAGCGAAGCGAACTTTTGTAACGATTTCATTTGGCGAAATCTAAGCATTGCGCGCTCTCGTCGCCGGGACGGTAAGTGCGAGTTTTCGACCCGATTGTTCTTGCATTTTCCCATCTCGCGGCGGTCGAGATTTCCTAGATCTCGCATAGCTGCTCGATAGGATTTGAGCCCGTCGGTGTCGATCTTTTCCGCCTGTCCGTGCTGTTTCAGTGCCTTCTTCAGGAACCGCAGTGCAGCCTTCTTATCTCATTTCTTCGTGACGTAACTCTCGAGAATTTCGCCGTCTTGGTCCA
>JBCBYM010000157.1:0-5918 GCA_039815865.1 Pseudomonadota bacterium | reverse complement strand
TGTATCGGGGGCGCTCGCGATCCGGATACATTGATATCGACAGACAGTTGTTTTCGAAGGGTGTCATCGAGCGGTGCGACGACAAGGAACGCTCGCGATCCGGATAGCTGACCATGACCGTGCATTCCGCCAATCCGTAATGCGGCACAACGGTGCCAGGCGCGAGGCCAAAGGGGGCAAAGGCGCGCTCAAACTCATCCACTCCCTCCCAATCGACCGGTTCGGAGGAATCAACGATCAGGCGCATCGAGGAAAGGTCGATGTCTCCCGGAGAAAGAGAGCGCGCAAATCGCGTGCAAAGCCCCAGCGCAAAGTGTGGGATGGCCGTGCTGGTCGCCCTTGTCGACGAGATGAGGCGCAGCCAGCTCAATGGACGCCGCACGAACGTTCCCGGGTCCATCAAGTGCAATGCGCCGCCGAGATGCATCGCGACGTAGAAGTTTCCGACCAGCCCCATATCGTGGAAATGCGGGACCCAGCTCACAAACACGTTCTGTGGCTGTATTCGGCCGCTGGTCATCATGCGGACGTTGCTGTTCAGATTGCCGTGCGTGACTACCACGCCCTTTGGCGTCCCGACCGATCCTGATGTGTACTGGATGAACGCGGCGTCATGATCGCTTGCGGCTATGGGTGGTGCGATGGCAGAGAGCGGTCTGGTTTCGAGGTCTTCGACCGCAAAAACCCGCACGTCGCCTGCGATCGGCAGAAGCTCTTGGGTCGAATTGTGGAGAGCCAGAATACCGGCGCAATCGCTGTCTCGAAGAATGGCCTGTACACGCTCCTTGCCACTGGCGTTGGTGGGGAGCGGGACCGGGATCGGGACAAGGCCGGCGTAATTGCAGGCCAGCTGGCTGATGTGGAATTCGATGCCCTGCGGAAAGATCAAGAGCACTCGATCGAATGGTGAGAACTCGCTCAATAGGACCGTCGCCAGTCGCGCGGTCCGATCCCACAACGCTTGCCACGTTAGCCCTGTCGGCTGAGCGTCGCTTGTCTTGTGAAACGCCAGAGCTAGGCCGTCGCCCTTGTCGCGCACAAAGCGCTTGAGATCATCAATGATCATACTGGTAAGGAAATAAGGGCACTCAAATACACATAAGGAGCGCAGAAGAATGTCTTCTGCGCTCCTTATGAGTCAAACTGAAAAGCTAACGGTCGGCGTTAGTTGAATAACGCTCAGGCCTTACGCGGACCTCACGAGGTAGGCAGGTTACGGTCGGTGCCGTCCGCGCCGTCCACAACTTCGTCACCGAATGTGTGGGTCAGGTCTGCGACCGCAAAATCGTCGATCGAGGGCGCGCTCCAAACCTTCTTGTTTTCAAACATGTTCAGCGAATCCATTACGTGGTCCTCCAAAGTCTTACCGGCGTCCTAACCAATTCTCGCGAGCGATGCAAATGGCTTTTTGCACTTGCGAAGTTGGCGCCGACCGGGCGAGTCTTTAGTGTTGCCCTTACGCACCATGCCGAACCGACAACGCGTCAGTCCGATGGTAAACTCGATTTGGGCATAACGGAAAAGTGTAACTTTTTGGTTGTTGTAAGTGTGAGCTGAGCCACATTCTCAGTCCGAGAGAGGGCCCGGGCGCGCGTCAGCGGCGTCGTGCTCGGGGGGCTAGCGGGGCTCAATTCCTAGTGTTTGCGCCTGACTGTTCGATCGCGAAAGCGGCCATCGATGCGGCAAGCGGGAGCAAAACCATATGGTCAATCAGGGCACCGGAGCTGGTCGCGTCTTCGGCGTTTTCGAAATCCGCCAACAAAGCCTCAACCCTCTCATGATCGATAAGGCCTTGAACGCTGGGTAGGTTCTTGGCCCTCTGGAGGTCCTGCGCCATGCGTTCGATGTCCGGAGAGAGCCGACTATGCCAGTCCGCGGATTGCACACCGTAGCCAAGCTGGCTTTCGGTCATCAGATCAGGCACGCGTCCGCGCATCAGGCGCTTCATGAGGAAACGCTCCTCGCCGACACGGCGAAACTGCGTGAGCGGAACGCCGAAGCGCCATTCGAGCACGCGGCGGTCCAGCATCGGGGTGCGCATTTCGTGGCCATACAAGGCTGGACAGGCTGCAAGGCCGTTGGCGCCGACTGGGCCATGATAATTCTCAATCAGGGTGATCAAGCTATCGTTGACGTCCTTGTCGGCTTGCATGCCCCACTCAAAGCCATTGGCCTGAAGGCGCTCTGCAACCCGGCGCGCCTTGAACGCATCAGGCGTGGCGACGCTTCGTTTCAGGAGAGCGTTTTCCAGTGTCTTGCCGGGGCTCTTAACCTTGCGGATCGCCTTTACGGTGCTGGCTGGCAAAAGATCGATTAGCAGTTTTCGCCATCGATCATTGGGATGCCGTTCTGAGTAGACCTCCCGGACAAGAGAGCGCCAGCGCCCGGTGCGCAAGAGTTCATAAAAGACCCCTGTGCCATCGTACGAAAGGCCGTAATTGCCCCCGTCGCCGCTCAACATCACCCTGACGCCATCTTCGCGGGCCTTGTACCCTGAGGCCATGATAACCGACAGGTTCAGCGCGTTGCGCGCGATGCCCCCAGCGGCGAGGAAGAATTCCCGCTTTCCCTCGTAGATGCTCGGTCCGTCGCGACCGACAAGGTTCACATCAATATTGGGATACAATTGCGACAAGGCTGAGGCCGCCGGGGATTCGTCGTAGCAACCGCGCCCACCAGGCGGGGGCGTGAAGCCCGTCATTGGCACCCATGTGTAGGTAGGCAGCCGTTCCCCCGACTTGGCCAGTTCGCTTGCCGCCAAGGCCGCGATGAACGAGGAATCCATTCCGGCGCTAAGGTGCGAACCAACCTTGCCGGGAGACCGCATGCACGCCTTAAGCGCTTTGCCGAAAACCTCATCCGCCGCCTCGACATAGTCCTGATCGTGTTTGAGGCGAACCGGCCGGATGTGATCGCGCATAGCGTAATATTTCGTATGCTGCTCACGGTTCGCTGAAATGCCGCTGATGGTCGCGGGGGCAACCAGGCTGATGTCGCGGTAATAGCTGCGTGTCATGTCGACATCGATCTGGGTCAGCACATCGGCGATGCGATCCCGGTCAAGCTCTATTGGCACATCCCCAAGGGCGTGAATGCCTTTAGCCATAGAGGCGACCACAAGCCGTTTTTCGGTCAAGTGGTAATGGAGGGGACGCCGGCCGAGTTGATCGCGCAGCAAGCTCACTTCTTGGTTCTCGCGGTCCCAAATGATCGCAGCGAACTCACCGACCCATCGGTTGAGGCCATCAACGCCCCATTTCTCCCAAGCCTCAAGCGCAAGGGCCGCGTCGCTCATCTTCGCAAGTCTGGATGTTTCAAGAGCGAGGGCACAAGCCAGGTCTTCGCGGTTGTCGATCCGGCCATCGAATACGAACAGTCGCCGACCGCTGCGCGAAGTCAGCGGTTGCGTATCCAGCCTGGCCTCGGGCGTGTTGGTAAAATGCGTGTAGACAAGGCCGAACGGCCCGTCGGCCTTTATCGAGCGCCGCTCCGGTCCGTACATGGCAAGCGAGCGCGACATGCGTTCAAGATCGTCACGCTCAACCGGCCGCGCATCGCGATAGAAGATTGCCCCAATCCCGCTCACGATCTTATCCCGGGCCTGCTTCCAGGCGTGATCTCGCTTGACTCAGGGCAATGGATCGCTGGAGCTTTGGAAGGAATGGGATCAGTCGCCAAAGTCAATCCGCCAGCGATATCACTTGTTTCTCGGCCAGCTTTTCCAGCGCCGCTCGTACATCGTCTTCCAGAACCTCGCGCGCCACTTCGTACTCGTCGAGCAGCGACGCGATCAGATCAGCGAACGCAATGGGTTGCTTGGTGCGTTCCCAGATCGCCGTCGCGGTTTCATCGAACGTTACATAACGACCGGTTTCGACAACAAGGAGCGCGGCGTTTCCATCGGGCAGGGTACTGGAAAGAACACGCGGATTTCGCTTCACCAACACTTATTCGATCCCTTATGTGCCCCTCAGCGCCGGGGGGTAGGGCACTCTTTCTCGATTCGCAACTTGCGGTCCCGTACGGGTACCGCGCCGTCAATGGTGTAGGTCTTGGTTTAATATGTTCTATTTCCGCGCTTACGGACAGATCGTAGAGTCCGAACTGGCGCTCCCAGAATTTGAACCGCTCGATCCACAAGAGTGCGCCCCCCCGATCGAGCCAGGTCTCAGGATAAAGCTGTGCGCTCTTCCACACGTTCCGGTGGAAGAGCGCAACGCCGAAGGCTTCCGGGTTCGCGATGGTGTCATTGATTTTGAGGTCCGCGGTCTTGTCCGCATTCGAGTGGCGAGCCAGGACTGCATAGAGGTCGATCTTCTGGATGCCGAACGGCAGCGAGAAGCGCGGCTTTATGTCACCGGCTCTGGCTTTGGCATCTGGGTCTTTGCAACCGGACGTATCCCGTTCCATTGTGGCCTGGTGACGCGCGACGGGCTGGGCTTTGCCATCACCGGCCCAAGCGGTGTTGGAAAGTCAACGCTGACAACGGCTCTCGTGGAACGCGGCTTTGGCTTCATGAGCGACGACGTTGTTGTACTTGACCCCGTCGACAGCGCAGAGGATGCGGGTTCGGTTGCCATAACCCCATCGTTCCCAAGGATAAAACTGTGGCAGGATGCGGCGGATCACTTCGCCATTGAAACCGGGGCCCTCGATCGCCTCCACACGGAAATGGACAAGTTCCACGTTCCCTTTCAGCAAGATAAGGTTGTTGATCGCGCCACGCTTGCCGCAGTGATCCGCCTTCAGTTTGATGATACGGTTAAGACGCCATCGTGCCGCGCGATGCCGTTACCCGAAGCGCTGCGCGAATTGCGCTCAAACATTTATCGGCCGAGCCTTGTCACGGATCTGGGCCTTGAAGAGACAGCTTTTTCGCTCATCTCCACCATCCTGCAGACCGTCCCTGTTCTGGACCTGGCGCGCCCGCGCGATCTGGACCGCTTCGAGGACACGGTTGAAGCGTTTGTGAGCGCGGTTGAGGGGCTGGATGAACCGGAGAGTTCCGATCTCAACGCATGAGGCCCGCCGTTCAAGAAAGGCGCGGCCACGATACGCGCGTGCAACGCGGATAGGGATGGAAGGGCTCATTAGCCGCCTTTGCGAGATGCGCCTTCGCTGATCAGCGCAATCGCTTGTTCGCTCGCGCTTTGCGCGTCGGTTTCTCCATTCTCAATGGCGTCCGCCAGTTGCAGCCTGGTAGACGGTTTGCGACCAGCGGCCCGCGCGCATCGCCTCGGGCACATCGACACGCTTCCAGATGTCATCGCCCTGATAGGCGAGGATCTGGCTCGGCTCGTACTCCCAATCCTGACGCCAGCGCTTGACGACATAGAGCTCATCCTTGGTGCCGGTCACGAGCAGGTGTTGGACGCGATCTTGGTGCCGGTGTCTTCGACAACCCCCAAGGAGCGGCTTACGAGGCCCAGTATGCCTTGGACTTTTCCAGCAGACCGCGCACGTGCTCCATCTGCGCCAGATTGACGCTCTCGCCCTCCAGGGCCTGCTGACAGAGCGATAAGAAATGAGTCTCAACCTGCTGCAGCAGCGCCACGCAATCCTCGGGAAGAGGGGGCGATGCGGCTTTGCCCAAACGCTGCGATGTCACGTGCGCCAATTGCTCTTCCACAGCGGTGCGGCGCTTGATTTCCTTTGTCAGGTCGGCTTCGAGATCCGAGAGAACCATGGTGCGCATGGTTGCATGTTCATCAAGCGCAGCGTTGGCTTTCTTGAGCCCGATCTTGGCGCGATTGCGCTGCAGATGCCCCTCGATACGCGCATTAAGAACGTCATAATCGATCGGCTTGGTCACGTAATCGTCCGCGCCCGCTTCGAGCGCTTCGACGGTAGCGTCGCTCTCAGCGCGCGCGGTGACCATTATGACGGGCAATTCGAGGGTTGCCTCCTCGGACCGGATG
>JBCBYM010000156.1:0-5950 GCA_039815865.1 Pseudomonadota bacterium | reverse complement strand
AAGCTCACCCAACGAGACATCTGTCAAGTCACGATCTGCAATGTAAGGCCACCCAGACAAAACCGACACAATGTCTTCGTCGGGTGAGCTTCGCAAATTTTGGAATGCGCTCCATAAAATCCGGTTTTCTATCATTGATCACATAATTCTTGAAAGAAGCTATCAAGTTCGAGAGGTTTACGTGCCTCAACTTGGTGTGTACAAAGACCCTCTACGCAGTTTCTCTGCAGTCTTTGTTTACGGGGATGACAATAGAACTAATTTTGGAACAAGTCCAGAATTCATGAAGCCGAGCTTTCGAAGAAATAAGCGAATAAGAAATTCGCGTTCTCGAAGGGAGCAATTTCACTATTTATTTGAGATTAAGTGTGTTGGACGTGGGGAGGCAATGAGAATTCTTTCAGTAGTCCAAGAATTTGATTATTCGGTGCTTCCACTGCTTGTCAGGGCTGCTCGGCAAGAGGGAATACTTCTCAGCAACGGCCGCCTGCCGCAGGGCGACTTTGACAGCGCGTTTCCGGACGTAGCTGTGGAAGCGCAGTTTCTAGAGGCCGTCACGTTGGATACAGTTGCATCGTGGCTGAAGGGTAGACGAGATAAAGGGGACTCCTCGATCAGTGTGTCTGGGCTTTCCGCGCCGTTGGCGTTTCTTCAAGACTTTGGTGTTATTATAATCACAGTGTTCCAATTCTATTCTTGGTTGCATATTTCTAATTGCCGGCTCAGTGTTGGCAATATACCTAAGAATAATCAAGCGTACTGGATACCGTGGATTGTGCTTTATCCCCCACCATGGTCTACAATTTCAATCTTCTGGTTGGCGCTTTTGCCGGCACTGATGGCTGCTACGGTGATGCGGGAGCGCCAATTTGAATTTTTTGATTTTATTAGCCTGTTGAATCTCATGTTTGTGTTTTTGTCGGCTTCCTTGTCATATTTTACTATTCGAGACTTTTTTGAGATTCGGGCCTTGGCAATTTCTCTTCGGTCTGAGGAATCGTGGGGACTAAACGCGGTGGGACGAGACTCCTCGGGTACTTAAAACAGGGAGCACTTCAGCAGGCCTAGACCCTTGGCTGGAGATGGACCCGCGCCCCCGCCCGCGCTAGACCCAAGCCAAGGTCCCGAAACGGGACGCCGGGACGGTCCCAGGGCGGCGGCGGTGGCAGAAGAATGATCCAGCAAGGCGGAGGCTCTCGCGTGCTGCTCAAGCGGCTCGCCGCCGTCATGGCGGAGGGGGGCGACGGGCAGCAGCGGCTGGATCGGATCGTCACGCTGATCGCGACCTCGATGAACACCGAAGTGTGCTCGATCTACCTGCGCCGCGGAGAGCGGGTGCTGGAGCTGTGCGCGACCGAGGGGCTGAACCGCGACGCGGTGCATCGGGCGCGCCTGCGCGTCGGCCAGGGCCTGGTGGGGCGCATCGCGCGCAGCGCCGAGCCGGTCAACACCGCCGACGCCCAGAACACCAAGGGGTTTCAGTACCTTCCCGAGACGGGCGAGGAGATCTACCGCAGCTTTCTGGGCGTGCCGATCCAGCGGCTGGGCGAGGGGCTGGGCGTGCTGGTGGTGCAGAACCGCGACAGCCGGGTCTATGACGAGGACGAGCTTCACGGGCTGGAGATCGTCGCCATGGTCCTGGCGGAGATGACCGAGCTGGGCGCCTTTCTGGGCGAGGGCGACGGGGAGCTGGCGGGCAGCCATGTGCGCCCGGTCTTCATGCGCGGCGTCAGCGGGCAGGAGGGGGCGACGGCCGGCACGGTGCATCTGCATGCGCCGCGCGTGGCGGTGACCAACCCGGTGGCCGAGGACGTGGGCGTGGAGCGCCTGCGCCTGAGCGAGGCCATGGCGGCGCTGCGCGGGGAGGTGGACGACATGGTCTCCGCCGATCTGGTGGGGCATCCGGGCGAGCATCGCGACGTGCTGGAGGCCTACCGCATGTTCGCCCATGACAAGGGCTGGATGCGGCGCATGATCGCCAGCGTCGAGAGCGGGCTGGCCGCCGAGGTCGCCGTGGAGCGCGAGCAGTCGTCGGTGCGCGCGCGGCTGAGCCGCATCGCCGACCCCTATCTGCGCGAGCGGCTGCACGACCTGGACGACCTGTCGAACCGCCTTTTGCGCAAGCTGGCGGGGGAGGCGGAGGGCCTGGCGCTGCCGGACGACGCGGTGCTGGTGGCGCGGGCCATCGGGCCGGGGGAGCTGCTGGACTACGGCAGCCGGCTGACGGGCGTGGTGCTGGAGGAGGGGTCCATCGGCTCTCACGCGGCGATCGTGGCGCGGGCGCTGGCGATCCCCATGGTGATCCAGGCGGAGCGCGTGACGCTGGAGGCGCGCGAGGGCGACGCGATCCTGGTGGACGGCGATCTGGGCCAGGTGCATCTGCGGCCCGAGGAGACGGTGGCGGCGGCCTTCGCGGAGAAGCTCGACATGCGGGCGCAGGCGCAGGAGGTCTATCGGGGGCTGCGCGATCAGCCGGCGCGGACGCGCGACGGCGAGCGCGTGGCGCTGCACATGAATGCGGGCCTGCTGACGGATCTGCCGAGCCTGGAGGGGTCGGGCGCCGAGGGCGTGGGCCTGTATCGGACGGAGCTGCAGTTTCTGATCCGCGCGACGGTGCCGATGCGCGATCAGCAGGCGGCGCTTTACGATCGGGTGATGAGCTCGGCCCGGGGCAAGCGCGTGGTGTTCCGCACGCTCGACATCGGCTCGGACAAGGTGCTGCCCTACATGAAGCGGCAGGACGAGCCGAACCCGGCGCTGGGCTGGCGGGCGATCCGGATCAGCCTGGACCGGCCCAAGATCCTGCAGATGCAGGTGCAGAGCCTGCTGCGCGGGGCGGCGGGGCGGCCGCTGTCGGTGATGTTCCCCATGATCGCCCAGGCGACGGAGTTCTTCGACGCGCGCGCGCTGGTGGAGCGGGAGCTGGAGCGGCATCTGCGGGTGGGCCGCCCGGCGCCGGAGCGGCTGGAGATCGGCGCGATGCTGGAGACGCCGAGCCTGGCCTTCGCGCCGGACGCGTTCTTTCGCGCGGCGGATTTCGTGAGCGTGGGGGGGAACGATCTCAAGCAGTTCTTCTTCGCGGCGGATCGGGAGAACGAGCGCGTGCGGCGGCGCTATGATGCGCTGAACGCGTCGTATCTGACGTTCCTGCGGATGATCGTGCAGCGCTGCGAGGAGTTCGGCACGCCGCTGAGCTATTGCGGCGAGGATGCGGGTCGGCCGCTGGAGGCGCTGGCCCTGTCGGCGATGGGACTGCGCACGCTGTCGATGCGCCCGGCGAGCATCGGCCAGGTGAAGCGGCTGCTGCGCGGCGCGGATCTGGCGGGCGCGCGGGCGGCGATCCAGGGGGGGATCGCGCGGGGCGAGGTGAACCTGCGCGCGACGCTGGAGGCGTGGGCGCGGGCCGAGGCGATCGGGGATCTGGTCTGAGGGGGGATTTGCGGGCGAACGGCGACGCGCGCAGGCTGGAAACGGTGGTTGTCGCCGATGACGGATACGGTTGGGTTTCGGCACGTTCCGCGGTGCGGCGAAGGTCGGTTCCGAGCCCGTAAGCGTTCCTTGGACCTTGAAGCAAAAAGACCGCCATGCTTGACAGCCGGACATGAAAATTACGCCAGAAACCACTACTCTTTGGCGACCCGTTGGACCAGAAGAGCTTGTCTTGATCGAGCGGTCGGGCATGCGGGAGTTTCCGCCGCGCCTGCCTGAACAGCCGATTTTCTACCCAGTTCTAACCGAGGACTATGCGATCAAGATAGCCAGAGATTGGAACGTTAAAGCAAGCGGTTCCGGCTTTGTCACACGATTTGACACACTCAAATCATATCTGGATGCTTACGATGTTCAACAGGCTGGCGGTCGTGCGCATTTGGAATACTGGATACCGGCCGAAGAAATGCGTGCGTTCAATGACGCAATCGTCGGTCGAATTGCGGTTGTCCATCAATTTCGGTGAACCTACTTAATGGCAACTTAGCCTGCAGTGCGACCGACCGACGGACTTCGAGCTTCTCAGCTGCCGCGAACGGCAGCAATCGGGACCGCGGCTGCAAACGCTGGAACGGTCTTGGACGGCGGCTTTGGGCCGAATGCGGCCTGATGCTCCACGCACTGGCGCGCTCGATGCGGCGGTGCGTCGAAGGTCGGTTTCGAGCCCGTTCGGGAACAGCATGGCTGCAATGCGGAGATGTCTGTTGTTATCTGAGCCCAGCCCGGTAAGAGCGGTCGTCGGAGTCGATGTGCACCTCGGAGCCCACCGACGCCACGCAAATCAAGGAACCAGCGCCATGTCCGACCTTACGGAATTCGGCCGCAGCACCATCAACGACGTGGCCAATCGCTATCGTCTTTCGCAGGACGCGGTGGAGCATATGGCGCGCGCCGTCGCCAATGGCGGTGGGACGATGGCGCAGTTCAATGTGCCAGAACTCGGTGGATCCGGGCAGTGGATGATGGGCGGCATGACCATGGTAGGCGACATGTTCAACAACGGACTGCAGGCGACTGTCAGCAACCTCTGTGGCGAGCTGTCGAATGCGCAGGCGAATGGCGACTTCTTCACCCGTCCACAGACCATCGCAGGGTCCTCCTGGTGGCCCGAGGAACATGGTTCCCCATCCTCTGTCGGCGGCCAGAATTCCACCCGCTACGCGTATTTCCCGAACGCCAATCGCATCGCCTTCGATCCAGGCAATGGCGCTCCCGTGATCCTGCTGGACACATTGGACAACGTGATCGGTGGGTTCAGCCAGCAGCAGTCCGGGCCCGGCGATCCTTTCATGGGCATCACCTTCTCCAGCCAGTTCGGTCAGTTCCCTTTGTCATCGCTGCCACAGGTTGGCGACGCCGTCACCCAGAACCAAGCGGCGAAATCTGAGCCAACTGCGCCTTATCAGCCTTGTGCAGAGGCAGCGCCAGAGCCCGCTCCGCAAACCACCACGGGGCAAGGAGAAGATATCCTGTCAACCATCGAGCGCCTGGCGAAACTGCGTGACGCCGGCGCCCTGACCGAGGATGAGTTCACTGCGAAGAAGGCAGAGTTGCTCGCTCGGCTGTGACGCCTGTGGATTGAGCGGATCGATGAATACTTTGTATGACTTGAGTTTACACCAGACACTATTGAGTTGTTCAGCATGATAAGCTCGAGCGGATACCAGAGGTGCTATAACCTGAGAGGTACGTTCGGGCGCCAGTACTGTCCGTATACCCGACCTGATAGCCCATCTCAGTGAGCAACCGCGGCGAACGGAAGGAACCGGGAACGCCGATGCAGCATCTGCTATCTGGCGCCAAAGTCCGCTCTGGGCCGAATGCGGCCTGATGCTCCACGCACTGGCGCGCTCGATGCGGCTGTGCGTCGAAGGTCGGTTTCGAGCCCATCCCACCGATGCTGCACCGTTCAAGAGTGACCGCTTCTTCGATTTAGTGGAGCACTCAGTCCTTGTCTGCGACCAAAAATGAGCGAAGTTGCGTCTCCAGCATTCGTTTCAGTTCCTCCTGTTCCAGATCGTCGATCGGAAGCTGAGACATGATGCGAAAACGCAGGGCCAAACCAGCAAGTTGCGTAGAAATGAGTGTTGCGCGGGCATGCTTGTTGGGACCTTCCAGAATACTCATAAGTGGCTCTAAAGCATGATCTTGCAATCGCGCCATGAGCAGCGGCCCTGCTTCTTTGCTGGCGATCGAGCGGACAAGCACCACGAAGGCGTCGAATCCGTCTTTTGGACCGGTGTCGACGTAGAGTTCGGCCAGCCTGCGCGCAACACTGTCCGGAGAACCGTGCAAAAGCGGCTCCAAATCCAAATGCGGTAAGACCGCCTTCTTAAAAAGCCCGAGCTTTGATCCGAAATACCTGTTGATCAGTGTCAGGTTGATACCCGCCAGATCAGCGATCTCTCTGGTGGTTGCCCCGTCATACCCCTTTTGGTGAAAGACCTTCTGTGCTGCGAGC
>JBCBYM010000155.1:0-5985 GCA_039815865.1 Pseudomonadota bacterium | reverse complement strand
ATGACGGCTGCCCGGCAGAGGACTTACCCGAAGATCGCGCCATCACGCTATCCTGGCAAAGGCTTGACCCCATCCTTGCGCTTGTCGGCAAAGTTGGCCTGGAACAATAGTCTGCCGTGACGCAGTAACAGAATTATGTCCTCCACCCCGATCTCCGAATTAACCGACCGGGCGCGCGCGATCTTTCAGCGTGTGGTGGAGGGCTATATCGACAGCGGGCAACCCGTTGGCTCGAAAACGCTGGCCGCTGACGGCGCGCTGAACCTGTCGCCCGCCTCGATCCGGTCCGTTCTGGCGGATTTGGAAAACCTTGGCCTGCTGGCTGCCCCCCACACCAGCGCGGGACGCATGCCCACCGATATGGGTCTGCGCATCTTTGTTGATGGCATGATGCGCGTCGCTGAACCCACGCCGCAAGAGCGTGAGCGGATCGAAGCGGGTCTGGCCGACACAGGTCCGGTTGAACAGGCGCTTACCAAGGCCAGCGCGTTGCTGTCCGACTTGTCGGGCGCAGCGGGGATGGTGATGGTGCCAACGCTGGAGCAGCGCCTTTCGCAATTCAGCCTCGTCAATCTGGGGCAGGGCCGCGCGCTTGCCGTGCTGGTCGACGAAGAGGGTGGGGTCGAAAACCGGGTGGTTGAGTTGGGTGTCACAGCCTCACCCAGCGCGCTCGAACAAGCCTCCAACTACATCACCGCGCGCTTGTCAGGGCGAACCTTGTCGGAAGCCGAACAGATCATGCGGGCCGAGATTTCCGAGGAGCGTTCTCAGCTAGATACCGCCAGCCGCGATCTTGTCGAACGCGGTCTTGCGGTGTGGAGCGAGGACACCCAGCAGCGCCCGGTTCTCATCGTGCGCGGGGCGGCAAACCTTCTCGACGAAGCGGCTTTGGGCGACATTGACCGCGTGCGGTCGTTGCTCGAAGACTTGGAAGACAAGCAATCGGTGGCCGCTTTGCTGGAAAGCGCGCGCGAAGCGGAAGCCACGCGCATCTTTATCGGCAGCGAAAACCGTCTGTTCGGGCTTTCCGGTTCTTCGGTCATCGCCTCACCCTATCGCGATCGCGAGGGGCGGGTGGTTGGCGTTTTGGGCGTCATCGGCCCCACGCGGTTGAATTACGCGCGCGTGGTCCCCATGGTGGACTTAACAGCGCGATCTCTGGGCAAGTTGATCGCCTGACCTTTCTTTTTTCCAAGCTGGAAGCAGACACATGAACGATAAGGACAAACCGCAAGACGATGCGGTGGCAAACGAATTGAAGGGCGTGCCCGAAGAGTTTCTCGACGATGGTGCCCTTGCGCAAGACGGCGCGGATGAGAGCGCGGATCCCGGCGCCCAGGGCCTCGTTTCTGAAGCGCTGGTGAGCCTCAAGCAGGATTTGCAGACCGCTGAACAGGAAACGCTCTACGCCAAGGCTGAGACGCAGAACTTGCGCCGCCGCATGGAAAAGGAAATGCAGGACGCACGCAATTACGCCGCGACCGGCTTTGCGCGCGATATCCTTAGCGTGTGGGACAATTTGTCGCGGGCGGTGGATGCGATACCTGAGGCCTTGCGCGAAGATGAGAAGATGAAAGGCCTTGTGGTCGGTATCGAAGCGACCCAGCGCGAGCTCGAAAAGGTCTTCAAACAGCACGGTATGGAGCGTGTCGCCGCGATGGGCATGCCACTTGATCCCAATCAACATCAGGCCATGATTGAGATCCCCAGCAACGATCATGAAGCCGGAACGGTGATCCAGGAAATGCAATCTGGCTGGATGATCAAGGATCGCCTGCTGCGCCCCGCCATGGTGGGCGTCGCGAAAAAGCCCGATTGATCGGCTAAAGCTTAAGCACCATCTGCAAATTGCACCGCGAATAGGGGGTGGGAAGGAGCTCTCCTTCCTCCAGCGGGCGGAAGCCCTTGCGGGCGTAAAGGCGTGTCGCAGCGCCAAGTTTGTCGTTGGTCTCCAACCAGATGAGATCGGCGCCCAGACTGCGGGCGTGCCCAATCAGATGGTCTAGGATCGCTCCGCCAACGCCGGTCCCCTGTGCGCTGGGATCGGTCGCCATTTTGACGAGTTCGACAACGCGCCCGCCATCGGTGTTTGCGTGGGCGACCATCAAAGCGCCTGTGCCGATAATGGCGCCATCTTGCTCGGCCACCGCGATGTAGCCTCCGGGTGCCAGTATCGTTTCTTCAGGCGCTTCGAGGACCCGGCGATCTTCGTCTTCGAGGCCGAAATACTCCTCGATCCAACGCTGGTTCAGTCTGGCGAAGGCCTCGGCGTCCTGCGACGCGTTTCCGACCGAAAAGGGCCGGATTGTAAAGTTGGACTCAGCCAAGGGTGGCTCCTTCAAAATTCACAAGCGCACAGTACGCGTCCGCATCGGCAACCCCTGCCAATTGGGCTCCATGCCGCAGCCAGAAAGCATGCTGCACGATCATCGCCTGCTGCTCGATCCCATAGGCCGTTAGCGGCTGTCCGGGTTTAAGCGCATAATCGTAGCGGCAAAAGGGATGGCGGTTGAGCACCAGATACCAATCCCCGCGCGTTTGAGCCTGCCACACATGGGTGAGCTCGTGTATCAAAAGTCCCTGCCGCGCGAGGCTTTCGGACGAAAAATCGTCGCAATAGGCAGTCCCGCGCGGGTGAAAGTGGATGTGGCCATTGGGCGCCATGGTCACCCTTCGTGGTTGAAAGGGAAACCATTTGCGGCGCCGCAGGCGCACCGGGTCATAGTCGATTGCATCGCCAAAGACGGTCCGGGCGATGGTGATCTCGCCGCTTGTCAGGGCGCGCTCACCACCGACCGGACACGCCGAAGTGGCTGGGCTGAGCGTCAGCGCTCATCCCCGGCGTCTTGGACCTTGGCTTTGAAGACATGCGTCTTGCCGCCCACGATCTTGAGCGTCACGTCCACGCTGTCACCCGCCTTGATCGTCTCGTCGAGCTCCATTGCCATGACGTGCAGGCCGCCCGGTTCAAAGGTCTGGCTTTCCCCGCCTCGGATCGCGATGGGGCCGGCCTCGGCCATGGTCATCTCGAGATTGTACTCCATCATGGCGTGCACCGCCGCGCTCGATGCGCCGGCCACTTCTGCGCCCCTGATCGAGATGCCACGCTCTCCGGTGTAGGCCGCGTCAAAGTACACCGCCGCCGGATTGCCGGAGACCGGCGCAAGCACAAGGCGCGCATCGGTTATCTCAAGGCCTGGATACACCCCTTCCACTTCGACCGGAGCCGGCGCTTCCTCAGCGCACGCCGACAGCGCCAAAGCTGCCGCCGCGAACGAAGCCACCGCGCCGGGCCTCGCAAATCGTCCAAGACCCATTTTCATCCCTTGTGCCATATCGTCATCCCTGTTCGTGTTCTTGTCTCGTGTTGAGATGCCCCAAAAACTAGGGCGCGCCATGCCTTGTGCCAAGCCAAAGCGCACCTATATCCGCGTCATATTCGAGCCGCCAAGCCGCTTTGCCCGAAGAATGCACCAAAGGGGAAGCGCACAGGTGCGGTGTCCAACACAACTCCAAAGGATGGGGAAAGAATGGGTAAAGTAATCGGTATCGACCTTGGCACCACGAACTCGTGTGTGGCCGTCATGGATGGGGGCAAGCCCAAGGTTATCGAAAACTCCGAAGGCGCGCGTACCACGCCTTCGATCGTCGCGTTCACAAAGGATGCGGAACGCCTGATCGGCCAGCCGGCCAAGCGTCAGGCGGTGACCAATCCCGACAACACTCTATTCGCGATCAAGCGCCTTATCGGCCGCCGCTTTGAAGATCCGCTGACCAAGAAGGACATGGAGATCGTCCCCTATGACATCGTCAAGGGCAAGAACGGCGACGCCTGGGTCGAAGCGGGCGGTGATCAGTACAGCCCCTCGCAGATCAGCGCGTTCATCCTCCAGAAGATGAAAGAGACCGCTGAGAGCTTCCTCGGCGAAACCGTGACTCAAGCGGTCGTGACCGTGCCCGCGTATTTCAACGATGCTCAGCGTCAGGCGACCAAGGACGCCGGTGAGATCGCTGGCCTTGAAGTGCTGCGCATCATCAACGAGCCGACGGCAGCCGCGCTTGCCTATGGCATGGACAAGCAAGACGGCAAGACCATCGCCGTGTACGATCTTGGCGGCGGCACGTTCGACGTCTCGATCCTTGAGATCGGCGATGGCGTTTTCGAAGTGAAGTCGACCAATGGCGACACCTTCCTTGGCGGGGAAGACTTTGACAACGCGATTGTCGAATATCTCGCCGATGCCTTCCAGAAGAAGGAAAACATGGACCTGAAGGCCGACAAGCTCGCGCTTCAGCGTCTCAAGGAAGCCGCCGAAAAGGCCAAGATCGAACTGTCGAGCTCGGCCACGACCGAGGTCAACCTGCCCTTCATCACCGCGCGCATGGAAGGCGGCGCGTCCACTCCGCTGCACCTGGTTGAAACGATCAGCCGCGCGGACCTGGAAAAGATGGTCGAGAACCTCATCACCCGTACGCTTGAGCCGTGCAAAAAGGCTCTGGCGGACGCGGGCGTGACTAAGGACGAGATCGACGAAGTGATCCTGGTCGGCGGGATGACCCGCATGCCCAAGGTTCGCGAAGTGGTTGAGACATTCTTCGAGGCGAAGCCGCACACCGGTGTAAACCCCGACGAAGTGGTCGCCATGGGCGCGGCTATTCAGGCCGGCGTTCTGCAGGGCGACGTCAAGGACGTGCTGCTTCTCGACGTGACGCCGCTGTCGTTGGGCATTGAGACGCTGGGCGGGGTCTTCACCCGCATGATCGATCGCAACACCACGATCCCAACCAAGAAGACCCAGACCTATTCAACCGCCGACGACAATCAGAACGCGGTGACGATCAAGGTCTTCCAGGGTGAGCGCGAAATGGCCGCAGACAACAAGCTGCTGGGCAATTTCGACCTTGTCGGCATTCCTCCTGCACCGCGCGGTGTCCCGCAGATCGAAGTCACCTTCGACATTGACGCCAACGGTATCGTCTCGGTCGCGGCCAAGGATAAGGGCACGGGCAAGGAGCAGACGATCAAGATCCAGGCATCGGGCGGTCTTAGCGATGCTGACATCGATCAGATGGTCCAGGACGCTGAAAAGTTCGCTGAGGAAGACAAGAAGCGCCGCGAAGGCGCCGAAGCGCGCAACCAGGCCGACAGCCTCGTTCACGCGACCGAAAAGCAGCTCGAAGAGAATGGCGACAAGGTCGACGCCGACACCAAGGCTGCGGTTCAGACCGCGCTCGACGAAGCCAAGGAAGCCCTCAGCGGTGATGACGCGGATGCGATCACCGCCAAGGCGCAGGCTCTCACCGAGGCGGCCATGAAGATGGGCCAGCAGATCTACGAAGCTGAACAGGCGGCGGGCCCCGCCGCTGAAGACACGCCAAGTGAAGAGGCCGCGGCGGACGAAGACGTCGTCGACGCCGAGTTCTCCGAAGTCGACGAAGACAAGAAGGGCTAAGGCCCGTTTGATAGCGTTTGCCGCCGGTGCCCTTGCGCGCTGGTGGCCAGCGCTCTTGGGGCGATGACCTATGGCCACCACTCAAACCTATTATGAGACCCTTGGCGTTGCGCGCGATGCGGACGCCGGGGCTCTCAAGAGCGCCTATCGCAAGCAGGCGATGAAGTACCACCCGGATCGCAATCCGGATGACGCTGAGGCTGAGGCCAAGTTCAAGGCCTGCGCCGAGGCGTACGAAGTCCTAAAGGACCCGCAAAAGCGCGCCGCTTATGATCGCTACGGGCATGAGGCCTTCACACAGGGCATGCATGGCGGCGGCGGTTCAGCAGGGTTCGGCGCGGGCGCGGGCGCGGGCGACTTTGGCGATATCGGCGACATTTTCGAGACCATTTTCGGCAGCGCCTTTGGCGGTGGCGGAATGGGCGGCGCGCGCCAGCAAAACCGGCGCGGCGCGGATTTGCGCTATGACATGGAAATCACGCTCGACGAGGCGTTCCATGGCAAGAGCACGCAGATCGAAATCGAAGTCAGC